>JAISNC010000111.1 GCA_031276355.1 Odoribacteraceae bacterium | reverse complement strand
GGCAGTATTCGCGGCATCGTGACGATCAACGACATTGTTGACGCCCTGGTGGGCGATATTTCGGAAACCGACGAATTTGAATATGCCTCCGTTCTGCAGTCGGACGGCAGCCTGATCGTGGACGGCCAAATTCCTTTCGTGGAATTTCTGGAAAAAATAGGACTGGACGATGACGTTCTGCCTAAAGACTTCGACTACATCACGCTGGGCGGCTATATCCTCGACATCCTGGAACGAATCCCCGTCTGCGGCGACAGCGTTGAATGGGAAGATTATCGACTGACTGTCCTGAACATGGACAACAACCGAATCGACAAGATTAAGATTGTTAAGAACGGTAGCTCAACCGAATAATCGGGAGGGGGTGTGTCAAAAGTCGCTCTTCCGAGGGGGTACCTCGCATCCCGACCGAGATGTTCGGGCGATTTTCGTCATCGCGAACCCGGAGGGTGAAGTAATCCAGGGATCTACGGGTTTCTGGATTGCTTCCCGCTACGCGGATACCAATGACGAAATCCGACTTTTGACACACCCTCTTACAAAGGAAGCCGGATTACATGTATATTAGAAAGTTGTTCTTTTCGTCCACGTATATTTTATACTTTTTCGTTCAGGAGGTTAGTCGGCTCCCTCGCTACCCGGAAAACCCGCCGGGATGACCGGGACGCGCGAGGCGATAGGTCAAGTAACTCATCCACGCGATGATGATCATGGAGGAAAAGAGCACCGCCGGGGTAAGGAAGGCCCACGACACGAGGGCGACGAGCAGCAGCAGCAGGTAAACGCGCAGGTAGAGGCGGAGGCCGACCGGGAGGCTCTTTTTCACCAGGAAGAAGGCGGCGATCAGGTTTAGCGGGTTCGCCCACAAGAGGTTGGCATTAGGGGCCGTCGTGGGGTGTAGCGTGAAATAACCGAGGAATACCAGGAGACAGCCGAGGAGGCCCGTGACGATAAAGAAGGGGAAGGCGACGCTTCCCAGGAGTTTTCGACTCCTGAAACGTTGAAGCACGAGTATCAAGCAAGAGATACTGACGGCAAAAACGAAAAAGGGGGAGAGGTACCAGGGAGTGCGTGCGCGCGTGTCGGGTGCCTCGTAAAGGACTCGAGCGGGAAGCCCGAGGGGTTGCCCGTTGACGCGCGCGTGTTCCACGCCGCGCATCAAGTAGTCGGGTAGGAACATCTGTTCCCAGCCGGTGGCCACGACCGATGCCGGCGATCCCAGGATGGCGTGGATGCCCCATCGTGTCCAGGGCGACACCGCGAGGTATTCGTCGAGCTGGTTCCAGAAGCTTTTGGGTCGCGCGGGAGCTTGCCAGGTGATCTTCCCGTCGAGACTGGCCGCCAGGATATCCCGCGCGCGGGTGGTGCAATTGTCATAGAGGAAGTTATAGAGGTAGGCGCGATTTTCGGGCCGGTAGTTTTCCGCGAGCGTTTCCCAGAGACGCTGTTTTTGCAGCGAGTCGAGAAGGAGCACCTGTTCGTGAACGCTTCGCTTGTAGTGGTGGTACTCGGCCATGAAGCGCTCGAAAGAGGTACAGGACAGTTGATAGGGGAGGCTCCCGCGGGCGAATTTGAGATAGAAACCGCGTGTCTCGAAGTCGAAGGTGCCATGATTGAAGACGATGTCTAACTCTTCTCGCGTGTCTTGGACGCGGATGGCGGTGTGGCCGAAGAGGGAGTAAAGCTGGTCGCCGGGGGCGCAGGTGAGCAGGCTGATCTCGGATCCGGGGGAGAGGCGGCGAGGGAGTGCCGGCGACGGTAGGCTCAAGAGCAAGGCCAGGGCGAGGAGAAGGGGCGTTTTCATGCGTTATTTTTTTATGTTACACGGGTATTCGATCGCTCGCAGGAAGAGGGCGTGTCCCGGTGCGGAGCTACCGGCCTTGCACCGGTCTTTTGCCTCGATGACGCGGCGGAACTCCTCGATGGAGGCTTTCCCCTGTCCCACGAGCAGCAACGTGCCGACGATGGCGCGTACCATGTTGCGGAGGAAACGGTCGGACTGGATGGTGAATACCAGCTGGTCGTCCCTCTCTTCCCAGCTGGCCTTGAGCACGCGACAGCGATTGGTTTTCGCGCCCGAGTGTAGCCTGGCGAAGCTGGTGAAGTCCTCGTTTTCAAGGAGGAGGCTGGCCGCCTCGTTCATCCGGCGGGGGTCGGGCAGCGGGCGCACGCGGAGGGCGAACGGGTAGGTAAAGGGGTCTTTCTCCTTGGCGAGATGGTAGGTGTAGGTGCGAGAGAGGGCCGAGAAGCGGGCGTGTGCCTCATCAATCACGGGGTAGATGGCCCGGATAGCGATCTGTTTCCCCAGGATACCGTTGAGTTGCCGTACCAGCGTGTCGAGGGAGGCCAAGGGGCGCGGGGTGTCGAAGTGGGCAACGAAGAAAGACGCGTGCACGCCCGCGTCTGTCCTGCCGGCCCCGGTGGTGAAGCTCTCCTGTTTCAGCAGGAGGGTGAGCGCCCGGTTGAGGTCCGCCTGCACGGAGGGGGCGTTGGGCTGGAGTTGCCACCCGCTGTACCCGCTTCCGTTGTAAGCTAACTCGATAAAATACCTGGCCATGGCGCGATTGGATTATTTTCGCCCCAAAAGTAACACAATTTGTCGGGAATCGGGCGGGCCGGGCGCGTGAAAATTCTCGCGCGGCTTGGGGATTCCGGCAAGTTGTAATTATCTTTGTTCGCTCATAAAAACGGAGAAAATATGGATGTATCAGGTATTGTGGCGCGATGGGAGGGGGTGAAAAAGAGCCTGCCCGGGGGAGTGAAGCTGGTGGCCGTTTCGAAAAAGGCACCGGAGGAGGCGATCAAGGAGTTATACCGGGCGGGGCAGCGGGCCTTCGGGGAGAACCGGGTGCAGGAGCTGGTGGAGAAGCACGCGGCGTTGCCCGGGGATATCGAGTGGCACATGATCGGGCACTTGCAGACGAACAAGGTAAAGCTCGTGGCACCTTTCGTGTCGTTGATTCATGGCGTGGATAGCGCGCGTTTGCTGGAGGTGATCGACCGGGAAGGAGAACGGAACGGGCGGGTGATTCCCTGCCTGTTGCAGTTTCATGTTGCCATGGAGGAGAGCAAACACGGGTTGAACCTGGAGGAGGCGCGGGCCTTGCTGGAGAGCGCTCGTTACGCGGGCACGCGGTATGCCCGCGTGGCGGGAGTGATGGGGATGGCTTCTTTCACGCGAGACGCGGGACGGGTACGGGGAGAGTTCGCCCGGTTACGGGAGTTGTTCGAGGTGTTGAAGCGGGATTATTTTGCCGGGGATGAAGGGTTCCGGGAGCTTTCCATGGGGATGTCGGGGGATTACCTGTTGGCCGTCGAGGCGGGTAGCACGCTGGTGCGCGTGGGGAGTGCCTTGTTTTGGCCTGAACGCGAGATGTATTTATTAAAATGATAATATAGTATGGCTGATTTACGAGTGGAGTACATGGGGTTGAAGTTGAGTAGCCCCGTGATTGCCGGTAGTTGCGGGTTGACCGCCAGGGTAGAGAGTTTGGAAGAGATGGAGCGGGCCGGGGCGGGGGCGGTAGTGTTGAAGTCGATTTTCGAGGAGCAGGTGAAGGAGGATACGCTCGGGGTGTTCAATGCTGGTTTCGAGGGGGGCGATCCTTTCCCGGGAGCGATCGATTACGTGCGCGCGTACGTGCGTTCTCACTCGCTGCAACAGCACGTGGATCTGTTACGCGAGGCCAAGCGTCGGCTAACGATCCCGGTGATTGCCAGTATCAATTGTTGTAGCGACGGGGAGTGGGTCTCTTTCGCGCGGGAGCTGGAAAGGACGGGAGCGGACGCGCTGGAGTTGAACATTTTTATCTTGCCTACCGAGGAGTTCCCGGGAAGCGCGGCGCTGGAGGAGGCTTACGTGGCTATCGTGAAGGCGATCCGGGCCACCGTGAAGATCCCGGTGGGGGTAAAGATCGGGCGCTCTTTCACGCACCTGCCGTCGTTCGTGGATAAATTGAGGGGGGCCGGGGCCAACGCGGTGACTCTGTTTAATCGCCTTGTTGATCCGGATATTCACGTGGACACGCTGCAGATGACGGGAGACGCTTCGTTTACCACCCCGGGGGACGTGCGCGCGACCTTGCGCTGGACGGGGATGCTGGCCGGGAGAGACCGGGCGCGGGAGATCTCCGCGTCGACGGGCGTGCATGATGGAGAGGCGGTCGTGAAGCTCCTCTTGGCGGGCGCGACGTCCGTGCAGGTTTGCTCGGTGCTCTATGAACGGGGGATACCGGTGATCCGCGCATTGAATGATTTCGTGTCGCGCTGGATGGAGAAGAATGGCTTCGTGTCCGTGAAGGAGTTCCGGGGGATGCTCTCTTACGCGGCGCTCAATGACCCGCGGTTGTACGAGCGTGCCCAGTTTATAAAATATTTTAGTAGTAAATAATAAATCGAAGAAGATCATGAGAATAGCTGTTATCGTAGGTTTATACATGCTTTTGAGTGCATGCACGGGGGAGAGATATAGCGGTGTTCCCGAAAAGTATCATGTATTGTTGGATAGCGCGTTGGCAAGGGCTGGCGCGAACCGGGGTGAATTAGAGAAGGCACTGGCCGATGTCCCCGCGCGGGAGAAGGAGGGGATGGCCTTTTTGCTCTCGTACATGCCGAAGAGGGATCTCGTTTCCGCGCGTGCTACCGATTTACTGGTGAACGTGCAGTTGGCTTACACGGCCCGCGATCGTTTTGCGTGGGCGGCAAGCGTGCCCGATTCGATTTTCCTGAATGACGTGTTGCCTTACGCCTGTCTCAACGAGACGCGGGAGAACTGGCGGGTTGATTTTTATCGCCGTTTTGCCCCTTACGTGGAGCATTGCGCGACCCTGGAGGAGGCGATTAAAGCCGTCAACAAGCATATCCGGGACGAGGTGAAAGTGGATTATGATACCCGCCGCCGGAAGCCGGATCAAAGTCCGTCGGAGTCGATGGAACAAGGGATGGCCTCTTGCAGTGGATTGTCAATCTTGTTGACGGATGCCTTTCGTTCGGTGGGTATCCCCTCGCGCGTTGCCGGTACGGCTCATTGGCACGATGACCGCGGGAATCATACATGGTGCGAGGTATGGCTGGACGGCCAGTGGTACTTCACCGAGTATTACCCGGAGGAGTTGAACAAGGCCTGGTTCCTGGCGGATGCCGGTCGCGCGATACCGGGCAATCGCGATTATGCCGTGTGGGCCTCGTCGTTTAAACCCACGGGACACTCTTTCCCGTTGGTGTGGGATGAGACGATCGACTACGTGCCGGCCACGGATGTTTCGCGACGTTATATAGATATCTACCGGGAACGCTCTTCGCGACGCGAGGCGGATGGGAATCACGTGAAATTACGCGTGCGGGCGTTCAAGGATCAGAAGCCCGCGGGTCGCTCCGGGGATCGCCTGAAGGTAAACGTGGACCTTTTTCACGGGACAGATCAAGTGGGAGGCGGCAGTACCGCCGGCCCGACACAAGATATGAATGATGTGCTGGAGTTTCTCGTGGAGAAGGATAAAGAGTATATTCTCAAGTATTGGCTACCGGACGGCACGGGCAAGGAGATGGTAGTCGCGGTGAAAAAGTCGCCCCTGGAGGTGACGCTGGAGTAAGCTAAAGGGAACTGTCTCAAAAGCCGAGTTTCGGAGGAGTGAGGGTGTGTCAAAAATCTGAACACACCCTCTTGCCTCTTGCCTTGATGACATTGGGTTGCCACCAACGAACGCGGTCGCTTCGCTTTCTTTTATTCTTGGACACAGCGCGCGGTGCTGCCGTTACCACGCGCGGTGCGGTCTTGCTTCGCGGTGGTATAGTAGGTCCAAAACATACGACCGTGCGCACTGCCGTCCGGCGTGGCCGTCCATAGATAACCTTCGAGCCGCTCGCCGTTTGTGCTGCCCGAATTGGCGTAGCGATAGCCCGCCGCCGGCTGGTAAGCATAGGCGTTCTTTAGGACATTGTCCAGGTAAAACTCCCAGCCGGCGTTAAAGCCATTCTCGTTATAGCCACTTGCACCACTACCCGGGTTATTGACATTGTTGTGGGTGAACTCGTCCCACGTGCCGATCACGGGCAACTTCCATCCCGGGGGGCACGGGTCAAAAAAGCTCTTGCCGGTCGTCGAGATCGGGTTCCACGTGGAGGGGTTATTCCACAACGCGTCGTGGTAGGGATTAGTCAAGAGCCAGTCGCCGCCGCCACTGCCGGTAGCATAGAACCTGGCAGGATCTTTAACCGCTCCCTCGAACGACGACTTATTCACGGTTATCGGGATCGTCGGGCCGGTCGCGCCAGTAATATCGTACAAGGTGACGGGAGCATACGGGCTGTTCGTGGCGGGGAACGGGTCCTTGCGCCCGAACTGGTAGTACAGGCCGCGGGTATTGGCAACACCCTGGGCGCGGTCGGCGCTGGCGGCACCGAGGTTACGGTCCATGATGAATTTATTGTTGTATGTACTGGTGGCCCACCACCCGCCGGTATAGTGATGCACGTTCCCGCCGGGAACGTTATATGCGAACTTGTCCGCCTGCCACGAGGAGGGGGCCTCGTCCGGGTTGTAATCCGTGATCCACAGGTGCCAGCTCCAGAGATACGTCGTTTCCCCCGATTTCCTGACACCGATCAACACGTTGCCCTTGACTCCTGGCCCGGCGGGCTTGAAATAGAAGCGCCCGCTTCCCGTGCCCGCGAAAGAGGTGTTGCCCGGCGTAACCGTGCCGGTGGAGCTACAGAAGTCGATCAGGCGGCTGCCCCCCCGATCCTGCCAGATCACCTCGGCCACCCACTGGGTAGCCGGCGAGATGGCATTTCCCTCTCCAATCGTCTTGTTCCAGAAATCGTTGACGCGTTCGGCGACGGGCACGCCATAGGTAGTCTGCTGGCCGATGGGAAGCGGGTTGATGATATAGGAGTTCGCGTCCGCCAGGTTCACCTGGCCCAGGTTTTCCACGCGGGAGTCCCCGCTGCCTCCCGCGCCATTGAAGGCCACCGGGAGCAAGTAGTGATAATTCGGCTCGATATTGAAATCGGTGGTCGTGTTCGCGCCCGGGTAGAAGCGGTAACGCAACGGCGTGCCATTGGCGAGTTGCCCCATGATCTGGACGTACGTGGCTTGGGTGGGGGCATCCAGGTTCTTCTGGTGTGGCTGCTCCACGCCGGGATTGATACCCTGGCAGTTGCGAGGCAAGTAATAGTGCAGTAAACGAGCCAGGGTAGGTTGCTCGCTTGGATTAGGCTCCAGGGGAGGATCAAAAGTATCCACGGGAAGCAAATTGATAAAACCCGCCCGGGGGCTAACCGTCGTCAACAGCTGGTCGGCATAAGAGAGGCGGTCGGGCACGTTGCACAACTGCACCGAGGTGATCGTCACGCCCGAACCGGGAGAATTGATAAGCTGCAGCGTGAACTTGGCCACGTTACGATACAAGTCACACGCCAGCGAGCCGGGTACACTACCACCGATTACATCGATAAACCCGTTCATTAACAAGTCATCGCCGTTGCCGTCGTTGTACATGTCTTCCACTTTCTGGATAGGCAGCGAAACGTTCTTCAAGGCCCCCAGGGTAGCGACATTCCTTAACCCGCCATCATCCAGCGTGGCGTTATGGGTGTTGGCCAGCAGCACGTACCTGTAGGTCTTGCCGCCCGGGGGCAGGATCACCGAGATCACGCTGCCGTTTGTCTCGAACTCGCTCATCGTGTAATACCGGGGAGCGGTCGCCAGCATGGCATCGTCTGTAGTACCCGTGAATTGTAGCACCCAGAAGTCCGTTACCTTGTACCCCGGCCCGGTTCCTTCTTCCACCGCGTCGGTAACGGCCCGCGTGTCGCTCGTGCCGGGGGCCTCGGGCACCGCGTTGATCGAAAGAGTGACCCGGGCCTCGCGCCCCTCGCCGCCGGTGTCTGGACGGCCCACCGGCCCCTCCGCGCACGCCGCGACCGCGCAAGTCGCCAGCGCGAGCAAGTAAACTCGTGATGTATTCATGCTGTTCCTGTTTTTATGTTTTTTCATTTCCTTTTCTTTTCTCTCGTTAGTCGATGGCTTGACCGAGGTCGACCTCTTTCCAGGTATCATCCTCGCCCACCACCTGCCACGTGCCAATCGGGACGAAGTCGATGTCCGGCGAGCCGTCGATTATATTCTCCTCTTCATCTCCATGCTCGCGCCACCCGGAGGTAGTGGAACCGTTGATAATACTCATGGTGGCAGTTATATAGTTCGACATGACGGTGATGTTAAAGTAGTAGGTGGTCAACGGCAGCAAATCGTACCGCGTGTTCGTCAGGGGAAGGCGGATATTGATAACGCGACCTCCCTGGTTTAACGTGCAGGCCATGTAGAGGTACCCGGACTCCTTCAAGTGTATGGAGGGGGTATTCCCGAGACTGCCCCTCACCACCTCCTTGGGGGCATATTTTGCCGAGGCGATGTAAAGCAGGTTTTCCGATGCCGTGAAATAACACTGGGGATTGCCGTCCGGGTCGACAGCAGGCGGATCGGTCACGGGGGTAGCGGTCATCGTCACGGCCCGCGGGGTAGAAGTCGCGACGACCTGCCGGGTAGCGGGGTAAAGCGTGACCGCCTCCCCGTCTGCCCCGGCCCCTACCAGTTGCACTTGCTCGACCGTGAACGACTGCACGTTTGGCTCGTCTGGAACATCTTTCTTCCTGTAGAACCTGAACCCCACCCGGGAGCGGTAATCAACCAGGTTGCTCATGGAGAGAATCCCATAACCACCAAGCAATCTCGCTCCCTGATTGGCAACCAAAAACGGCTTCGCCGCGAGGCTCGGTGTACAAGCGAACCCGTCATTTTTGTCCCCGTCAATCTTGTGGGGTAGGCCGGGCGACACGCATACAAGGAAATGAGAGCCGCTGAGACCGTTCAAGCTCTCCGTGACGGGGTCTGGTTCACCCGCTATACGCTCCCCGTTAACATCCACTTTACAGTTTGTCAATGCTTTGTCACCCGCGGCCGCGAAATAGTAGGTACCGCTCTTGACCAGGCCGTATTGGTTAACACCTGCATTCGTGCTATTATTATACGCCGCGATGCGGTAAGCCGTGCCCGCCTCGGCACGGGTGTCAATGGAAAAACGGGCAGGAGTCGTTGCCTCCCGCGATCCCTCCTCTTCCGCGCAGGAAAAAAGCAGGGCGGCGGCCATCAAGAGGGGCGTTATTCGTGATTTATTCATCTGTTTCATGCGTTATTGCTATAATACTAAGGGTATATCGGTGCTTGTCGTGGGCCACTCGGTGGTCACCTCCATAGGCCCGAAATGCACCTGGTTGTCTAATAGCAAGTTGTAGATATAACATTTCCCTGCCTCGAACGCGCCGATCGTTATATCGGCCGTGTTTGTTATGTTTCTGGTCATCTTCGGGATGATGTACGTCTCCTCGCCGTCCACGGTGCCGTTGTAGACGAAAGAGAGGGTAAACCGGCCTTCCGTTAGCTCGGGCCACTCCACCGCGGGCATGATAATATAAACGCTCTGCGTGATGTGGCGATTCAACGTTACGCCAGGCGTGATGTAGACCGTGCCGGCCCGTGTCGCTGGATCGAGTACCAGGCTCCCGGTATAGGCGTTTATCTTTCCACCCGGGTATAGTTTCTCTTCCGTGTCATGGAGGGTCATCTTGCTAAATGCGATGTCACCGTCATACCTGCAAGTGATGTTCACCTGGATACAGGTCATCAGGTGCTCGAACGCCAGGTTCACGGTGGTCTCGGCCTGGTCGATGGCCGGCGAGAGTCCCAGCACGGGAGTCGCCACCATCCAGTCGGTTTGGCCCGACGTGAAAGGGATCTCCGTCGGGTTCGTGGCCCCCGGCACGCGGGGATAGTAGGCGTAAATGTCCACGCCGTTACCCTGGCGCACGCCGAGCGTTTTATAAGAAGTGCTCCCGCCCACCTTGAAACTCCAGTCGTACTTCATGTTTGAGCCATCAGCGGAGGCGATCGTCTCCGCCTCCAGGTTCCCGTACCCCGTCATCGCGGGGGTGAACAGCGCTGGGGTGGCCTCGTGCTGGCAGATCCACATCCCGATCCGGTGTACCCCGGAAGGGAATCCCGTGCCGGAGATGGGGGGGGCCTTGGTGGGCGCGACCGGTGACACCTCGACGGAGAATTTCAGCGGCACGATCCCGGCACCCGGCCCTTCCGCCGGCGGTTCGCCGCACGCCGCCAGCAACACCAGGCAGGCCAGCAGCGCGCCGGGCCGGCGCGCGCGTCGTTGATAGCTGTTTGTAAATAGTTCGTTCATGGCTCTTCTTTTTTTTACGTGTAGCTTGTATCGTCCCCGCTATTTCAGGGTATGAACGGGCGCGTATCCTGACTCTACCCACGGGGTGACCTGGACGGCGGGCTTGATCGTCGTCCCCTCGAAGGTCAGCGTCACTAAGTAACTCTTGCCCGCCACCTGGCCGTGTTGCAACCCCTCGGGAAGCCCCCAGGTCACGGCGGGGTACTCGAT
>JAISNC010000106.1 GCA_031276355.1 Odoribacteraceae bacterium | reverse complement strand
CCCTCTCCCGGCGTGACGAGCGGGAGGTTGCCCGCGGCCCGGGTGCACGCCGCCAGCGTGGCGGCGCAGATCAAGGCACCGCCAAGTGATACCTGGAAATAATGCATGATACTTGTTTTTATTTTCATTTCACTGTAATTTTACCGTTCGCTGGCCCGCGAATCATCGAGCCGCAATTTTCTGGTACAAAAGTAGGAAAAATGATAATACAAGATACAAAATTAGCCATTTTTTTTCGCCCGCGTCACTTTTATCGTGCATGTAGCTGGCTATTATGATAATATACGGAAGTTGTAGCGCGGCGAAAGAGGGGGAACGGCGGGGACGATGTAGGGGCGAAAAATCTTTCGCCCCTACACCCTAACGTCATCGCAAACCGCACGGCTAATATCAAGGTTGTCAACGATGTGGTTGATCAGGCGTGCCGGGGAATCGGGAGACAATTTTTCATCCAGGCTTATGACAAAAAAAAGGGGCTGTCTCGTTTTGAGACAGCCCCCTGCATTCATATATAAAAAACATGTCGAAACGATCGTTCGTGCACCCGACCGGGCGGCACCTCCCGACCGGCGATCTCCAGCTACTCCTCCTCCTCGCTCTTCTCCTCGAACATGGTGGTAAGGAGCATCTTATAGTCTTCAAACTGCACCTTTTCCTTCATCGCCTCGGCCAAGGCTTTTAACCGGGGAAGTTGTCCGGTAGTGTTCTTTTTCAGGTAATTGAGCGTGAAGATCGCGATATCGATGCGCTCCTCCGTCAAATGGCTAAACTCTTTCTCGCAGGTCTTGAGTAACTTGTTCGCGTCGCCCTCGACATACCCCTTGACAAGTTCAATAGAAGCGAACAGCTCCTTCTCGCCCGTCAACTTGTAAGCGGCAAGCTCTTTCTTCATCTTCGTGAAATAAGCGGGATCTCCTTTCTCCTGGCCGAGGAGGAAGGGGTAGAGCCTCATGAAGTAAACATTGAAAATCTTCTCGTCGACGAGCGCTTTGCCGACCGACGCGACGAACGCTTTCTTGTGGTCCAGCAGGTAGCGGAAGTTCTCGGAACCATCCCCCGAGAAGCTATCGCTCTCGTATACGAACCAGTAGTCCTTGCTTATTTTCTCGGCCTCGCTCAAGGTAGCGTTCAGTATGTTGCACACCTCGGTCGCCTTTTCTATCTCACCAAGATCAATCAACTGTTTCAGGTAGGCGGTTAAAAACTCCTTGTCGCGATTGCCGCCGGCGTACTTCTTGTCGAGGGAGCCGGTAGAGTGCTCGTCACTTAACCCCTGCTGGATTTCCGCGACGATATCTTCCGAGGAACCGGCGATCTTGTGCTGCACCGTCCCATCCGGGTGCAGGAGGATAAACATCGGGTATACCTGTACGCTGTAACGTTTCGCGATCTCGGGGCCGTTGCCCTCCTCCATGTCGTACTTCACGTTAATAAAATGCTCGTTAAAAAAGTCACCGACCTCGGGCCGCGTGAAGATCGTGTTGGCCATGTACTTGCAGGGACCGCACCAGGTGGTGTAGCAATCCATGAAAACCAGCTTCTTCTCGTTCTTGGCCGCGGCAAGGGCCTCGTCTAACGTGAGATTTTCCCAGTAGACCCCCACCGAGGCGGCCTTTTTATACCGCTCGAAATATTTCTCTACCATCGTCTTGATCTCCCCTTCCGGGCTGCAAGCGGCAATGGCCTCACCGGCCTTCACGACTTTCACCATCAGGGCCTTATCCTTCACGTCAAAACGCCCGAAAGAGACCATGTAGTTGAAAAGATCGGAGATGTCGAGCACGGGGGCGTTCTCCTCGATGAGGGTGACCACGCCAACGGAGTCGTCGTTAGAGATGGCCTGGGCGATTTTCAACTTGGCTTCTAAGGCGGCACCGGGAACGATGTATTTCTGGGCGACGTGGTCGTTGATCGTGGCGATCAACTGCGCGCCCGCCTCGGTTCTCTTGCTCTCGTTGATATATTTGTTCAACAAAGAGGCGTATCCCCTCTGCTGGAAGTCGACCACCTGCTGTTCCCCGACGTTCTTCTTCAACTTGGCCTGGTTTTTCGCGACGAACGTTAACGTCTCGATAGTAGGCGCGTTAAAACTGTCGTCGATCAGGGGCCAGAAGGGGGCGAGAAGTTTCTCGGCAGGAGAAAGCTCGGCAAGCAACTCTTCCCTGACCGTGACGGCTTGCTTGGAATAGGCATCCTGCAGGGCGATGAGATAGGTGAGCTTGCGCTCCTTTTTCATTTTGCCGGAAGCGTACTCTTTTTCAAGCACGGAGCAGGCGTTCTTGGGATTCAAGCCGCGCTTGATCCGCGGGATAAATTCCGACAACGCGCCACTCCCGACAACGCGATAGCGTTCCACCCCGCTGGGTTCGAGGATCAAAAACGTCGGGAAAGCTCGCACCCCGTACTTCTTTTGTATCTCGATGCCCTCGCCTTTTTCCATGTCAAACTCCACGCAGACGAAGTGGTGATTAAAGAAATCACCGGCCTCCTTCTGGGGAAAAACGGTCCCGGACATGTATTTGCACGGGCCGCACCAGCTGGTTTGGCAATCGACCATGACTAATTTCGACTCCGCCCGCGCGTTTTCCAACGCTTGCGCGAGCGAAAGCTCTCTAAAATTAACCCCCTGGGGGAATACCGGAAGGCTTACCAGCAAGCAAGCCAACATGTTAATAAGTAAAATAACTCTTTTCATATTCAATTAAAATTTCCCGCGATGATAGGAAATAAATTCCAATCACGCGGTAGCATATATCAATCCTTAATTTCTTTTAGCTTTCTTGATGCGCATTTATTACTTAACGGCATCTATTTGTAAAAATATATAAGTCGGCAGCAGGACACGCCTCATCGTATAGCCAAAGTAACGCGGGGGTGTCAAAAGTCGCTTTTCGTCATTGGTATCCGCGTAGCGGGAAGCAATCCAGAAACCCGTAAATCCCGGGATTGCTTCACCCTCCGGGTTCGCGATGACGAAAACCGTCCAAGCATCTCGGCCGGGGCGCGAGGTACCCCGCCGAAATCCGACTTTTGACACACCCTCAAGAAAACAGAGCGCGTACCCGCTACTCGACAGGGCCAGTTACACGCTCGCGTCCCATCGTTCGCGGTTCATGAGCGCCCGCTCGTAACCGGTCATAAGCTCTTGCATCACCTCCTCCACGTCCTGCATGCGGCGAACCAGCGAGGCCACTTGCCCGATTTCCAGCTCTCCTTCCACCAGGTCGCCCTCGAAGATGCCTTTCCTGGCCCGGCCGTAGCCCAAGAGCTGTCGCAACTCCTCTACCGATGCCCCCCGGGCCTCGGCCTCCTCCACGGCCGTCATGAAAGCGCCCTTGACAAGGCGGGTGGGCGACAACTTTTTCAGTAGCAACTTCGTCTCTCCCTCCTCTAATCCTATGCACAACTGCTTGAAGTACTCGTGAGCGGAACTCTCCCGCGTCAGGGCAAAACGCGTGCCGATCTGTACCCCGTCGGCCCCCAGCGCTTGCGCTGCCAAGAGAGCCTCTCCCGTCCCGATGCCACCCGCGGCCAGCAAAGGCAAGGAGGTCACGCAGCGCACGGCCGGGATCAAGCAGAGGGTCGTCGTCTCCTCCCTACCGTTGTGACCGCCGGCCTCGAACCCCTCGGCGACGATGGCATCGACCCCCGCCTCCTCGCACTTCACGGCAAATCGCGAACTGCTCACCACGTGCACCACGACAACGCCGCGCTCTTTCAAGAAGCCCGTCCAGGCCCGGGGAGTGCCCGCCGAGGTAAAGACGATCTTCACCTCCTCCTCTTCTATTACCTTCATAAGCCCTTCCACCTGGCGACTCATCAGCGAGACGTTCACGCCAAAGGGATTAGCGGTGGCCATCTTGCATTTCCGCACATGCTCGCGAAGTAGTTCCGGCTCCATCGACCCGGCACCCAAGAGACCTAATCCCCCGGCGTTGCTCACGGCGGAGGCCAAACGCCAACCACTACACCACACCATCCCTCCCTGTACCACGGGATAGCGTATACCCAATAAATTACAAACTCTATTCATATTCTTGATGTTTCATCCCGCGAAGATAAGCGAAGAGAACCGTTTTCACGTGCCGGAAAACGAAAAAGCGGGCCGCGAGGAGCATAAGCGGATTATTCCCGTATTTTTGCAAAAAAAAAAGAATGAAGAAAGATCGGCTCATCACCCCCGGTTACTGCCTCGTCCTGACGGCAAATTTCCTGCTTTACTTCGGCTTCTACCTGCTGATGCCCGTCCTGCCGTTTTACCTGGCGGAGGCGTTCCGCGCGGACACCGCCGTGATCGGGATTATCCTCTCTTCGTATACCGCGGCGGCGCTCGCGATCCGCCCGTTCTCGGGCTACCTGCTCGACACGTTTGCCCGCAAACCGCTCTACCTCGTCTCTTTCATGATCTTCACGCTGCTCTTCGCGGGGTATCCCGTGGCCGGCACGTTGCTTGCCTTCATCATCCTGCGCGTGATCCACGGCCTCGCGTTCGGCACGGTTACCGTGGCCGGGAACACCATCGTCATCGACATCATGCCCTCGTCACGCCGGGGAGAGGGACTGGGTTATTACGGGCTGGCCAATAATATCGCGATGGCGGTAGGGCCGATGACCGGGCTGTTCCTCCATGACCACTCCTCGTTCGACGTGATCTTCATCACCGCGCTCGCGGCCTGCACGTTGGGACTTTTCGCCGCACTACCGGTGCGGACACCCACGAAAGAGCCGGTGAAACGGGAACCGCTCTCGCTCGACCGCTTTATCCTGCTCAAGGGAATCCCGGTGGGCGTGGCCCTGCTGCTGATCGCCATCCCCTACGGGATCACCTCCACGTACATCGCCGTCTACGGCCACGCGATCGGGATCACGGGCGGCACCGGGATCTTCTTCACGCTCATGGCTGTCGGCATGGCCATCTCGCGCCTCTTCTCGGGGAGGCAAGTCGACCGGGGCAAGACCACGCGGATGATCACGCTGGGGCTGTACATCGCCTGCGCGTGTTTCCTGCTGCTGGCCGCCTGTGCCCGGGTGATGACGTGGAACGCGCTTGCCGGGACGTACCTTTTCTTCGGCATAGCGCTCTTCCTCGGCATCGGCTTCGGCATCATGTTCCCCGCGTTCAACACGATGTTCGTGAATCTCGCCCCGAACAGTCAACGCGGCACGGCAACCTCCACCTACCTCACCTCCTGGGACGTCGGCATCGGCCTGGGACTCGTCCTCGGCGGGTATATCGCCCACGCCAGCAACTTCCAGACGGCCTACCTCGTGGGGGGCGGCCTAACCCTCCTCTCCCTCCTCTTCTTCACCCTGAAGATTACACCTTACTTTAATAAGTATAAGTTGCGGTAGCGCGGGCGCATTTCAAATGGTCGTTATTTTATTCCGTGGGCACGGGTTCGGTAGAAACAGATTCCCGATGTTTTTATCCCGTCGTGAGATCCAACAAAATTCATGAAAAAATTATCGATTCACGCTTGCATGAATCATAAGAATACGGGAGCAACTGCTCGCCCGTCAACGCCGGGGAGTTATTCTCCCGGCCCAACGTGGACAGCGGCCTCATCGGCGGGGCCTCCTTGAAGGCGGCAGACTTTTTCGAGATCATCAAGGCAAGGGCCAAGCGATAGGTCGGTGCCGAGGGAGGCGTGTCAAAAGGGATCGTGCCCGGGCATCCCGGACGGGATGTCCGGGTACGATCCCTTCTTTCGTTAACCTTTAATCTAAGACCATTATTCCTGAATGGGAACAGCTATTAACGCTCCATTATTTTTTATTTGGGCTGTACCAAAATTAAAATCTGTTCCTCTTCCGATCTGATTACTCTGACTCCCGATTGCATGATCTATAAGCATTTCCCCGGTTTCTAAATTTTTCAGATCATAAACAAAACCTCGTTTTCGCTGCCCGTCACTCGCGAGTGATGCAAAATCATATAAAAAATACGTGGTAATTTCACCAGGATTTAATATTAAAGTTTGAACCTCTTCAACAGAGACTCTGTCAGCAAGCAGGTAATATGTAGTCAATTCTAATTGCTGGATCCCGTTCACATCTGCCGGAAAGAA
>JAISNC010000090.1 GCA_031276355.1 Odoribacteraceae bacterium | reverse complement strand
GATCGTGGCCTCGCGGCCCTCGTTGCCGGTGGAGCCCACCGGCTCGTCCGCGCACGACAAGGCCGCGAGGGCCGCCAGCGCGAGCGAACAAATTCGTGACGTGTTCATGCTGTTCCTGTTTTATAGTTTATCATTTTCTTTCGTCTCGTTTATCATTCCCCGGGGGGTATCGCCCGCCAGCGAATCATCAATCCACAATTTTCTGGTACAAAAGTATGAAAAGTAATAATACAAGATACAAAATCAGTCATTTTTTTTCGCCCGTCCCGCTTTTATCGGGCCCGCGGCTGTTTATCATGACTATAAATGGAAATTTTTGTGCTGGAAGAGACGAGGAATAGCAAGAACGACGCGGGGGCGAAAGATTTTTCGCCCCTACACCTGAACGTTATCGCAAACCCGAAGGGTGAAGCAATCTAAGGATTCACGGGTTTCTGGATTGCTTCCCGCTACGCGGATACCAATGACGAAACCTGATTTTCGAGACGCCCCCTTTTTTCTTACTTTAGTTGCATTTGATACTTGAATTTGCCCCTCCCAAAAAACGGGCCAAATTTTTTGCCGGTTGAAGAAAAAAACGTATCTTCGTGTCGTAATACAAACTACCGTGTACTGCGCACGTAAAACAAGCTTTGGAAGTTTCCCGGCATGACCGGCATACAGCAGATGGGCTTCCGGTTTTAAACGGTGTACCAAACACCGTTTTTTATTGAATATGAATCTCTATCCAATCGCCAAAAACTTTCTTTTTATCTAATTCGTACCATTTCCCTTTATAATTGAGTAATATCGTTTTAGTACCATTGGTCCACCCCGTACGAATAGCGGTAATTAATTTCTTTTTACTGATGTTGCCGGTAATATCCAAGGCAATCACGGGCGCTTGACCGCTTCCGCTCGCGATATGATGGCCGATACTCTTGATGGATGGCTCACCGGAAGATTTTATATCAACCTTATATTGTTTATATGACTTCTTGTGGAACAGGTAAATATCGTTTTCCCGGTTATCTGTAGCCTTTTCCAAATCTTTAATCGCTTTTATCTGTCCCTTGCCGGGAAAAATAACCCAATAGCCGGCTTTAGCCAGTTTTTGTGCCGTTTGGCTTTCTGTCTCGTTGTATCGTGCGCCGTTCATGTAGAAGACATCTCCCTGCCGGTCGCATTTCTCGCGCGCAATCATCCGCTCGAAAGCGATTTGCCTCCACCGGGGCGCCACTTTCCGGCGCATGAAGTCGATCAGTTCCAGGAAAGAGTTGACGGCCAGCGGATCAACGAATACACCTTTTATCGCCAGGGGGGTAAAGATCTCCCTACCGGTGATCTCGTCCGGCTGTTCCCGGTCGGTCTTCCCGGGCCATCGTGCATGTTCGTCGCGTTCTTCCACGACGCGAAAATAGAACAATTCCCGTTTCAATTCCCGTTTTCATGGGCCGTTTTTTCATGAAATGGCAACTACATGAAGGTGTTAGCCCCGTCTTTTTGTTCCTTTTTCTCGCGCCACGCGGCGCGTGGAGACGCAAGAAGTGAACCAGGCGATAAAAAACAATCCCGATAAATTCCCCAAGGGCTATGTTTTCGAGCTTGATACGCGAGAGGTCGAAAATTTGCGATCAAAAAATTGATCGCAAACATATCTACCAAGAGACGGGGATCTCCCAAGGCTCTTACCGAGAAAGGCCTATACATGTTGGCCACCATCTTGAAACGACCATCGAGATCCACTTCGCGTTGATGAAGTTCAAGCCCACGATCAAGCGCAAGTAGCCCCCGCTCCCTCTAGCCGGGATCGCGCCCGGGCGGGCCTCCCGTTGGGGCGGTCTCGCCCGGTTGAAAAGTGGCACGAGGCGCTTGAATCTGCGATGAAAATAACGGGCCGTGTTTCTTTCGATAAAAAATGATCTTGCTATCTTTGTACGGCTCTTCCGCTCCCGCGATTCAATACAGCCCGCGGGGATCGTGGCCCGGTAGCAACGACTTGTTGATAAATCGTTGCATGAGACGATGATGTTGGACTATAAACTAAAAATGGAATCGCATGAATGAAACGGTAAAATTTAGCCAGGTCGAAAAAAAGATATTGACTATACGCGACCAGAAAGTGATCCTTGACAGTGACGTGGCCGATTTGTACGGCGTGGAGACCAAGCGCATCAACGAGGCCGTGAAGAACAACCCGGACAAGTTCCCGGATGGATACGTCATCGCGTTGACGAGCGACGAGATGGAGCGATTAAGGTCGAATTTTTCGACCTTAGAAAATACGGGAAGAGGGCAACACACGAAATACAACGCGAAAGCCTTTACCGAGAAAGGCCTATACATGTTGGCCACCATTTTGAAAAGCCCTGTAGCCACGCGCACGACCCTCGCTATCGTTGAGGCGTTCGCGAAGATACGGGAGCTCTCCCGTAACATTTCCGAGTTGTCCGAAGCCCGGGAGGAGACCCGGAAAAAGACGCTCATGCAAGAGAGCGGTGAGATCATTTCCGACCTCCTGGGGGATGGCTTGCAAGTGACGGACACGGAAACGACCATCGAGATCAATTTCGCGTTGATGAAGTTCAAGCCCACGATCAAGCGCAAGTAGCCCCCGCTCCCTATAGCCGGGATCGCGCCCGGGCGAGACCGCCCCACAGGGAGGTTCGCCCGGTAGCAACGTGGCACGAGTTGCTTGCATCTGCCTCTTGCTCCCGTGGTATCGACGCGTGGGCGATTGAGATATTTTATATAACTTCGCGGCGCTAAAAAATGATAGATTATAAGAACGGGATAATCATAAGTAATAAATTAAAATATGAATGTTTTAACCATAAGCGGGATAACCAAGCATTACAAGCGGGTCACGGCACTGAAAAATGTATCGTTTTCCGTCCCCGAGGGAGCGGTGTACGGGATCCTGGGGCCGAACGGTAGCGGGAAGACGACCCTCCTCGGGATCGTCACCGGCGTGTTGCGGGTCTCCGGGGGCACCTATCAATTCTTTGACGGGGCGAGGCCCCTCCACGAACTCCGGAAAGAGATGGGCGTGTTGCTGGAGACCCCCAACTTCTACCCCTACCTCTCCGCCTACCAGAACCTGCTGATCGTCGCCCGGATCAAGGGGTGCGATCCCGCCGGGATACCGGACGTGTTGCAGCGGGTAGACCTGCTCGCCAGGCAGCACGACATGTTTAGAACCTACTCCCTCGGCATGAAGCAACGTTTGGCGATCGCCTCCGCCCTCCTCGGGAACCCGCGGATCGTGATCTTGGACGAGCCGACGAACGGCCTGGACCCCGAGGGGATCTCGGAGATTCGCCGGATCATCCAGCAACTCGCGGCGGAGGGGAAGACGATCCTCCTCGCCAGTCACCTGCTCGACGAGGTGGAGAAGGTGTGTACCCACGTGGCTATCTTGCGAAAAGGCGTGTTGCTGGCCGAAGGGGAGATTCACGAGGCCCTGTCGAGGGGCGAGAAAGCCGCCAGCGAGGTGACGACGATGGAACTCGAGGCCGATGACCCGGAGCAACTCGCGCGCGTGGTGAAGGGCTTGGCGGGCGTCACGGAGGTGCAGCTATCGGGGCGCGTCGCGATGCTCTCCTGCCGCGCGGGAACGCTGACCCCGCAAGAGGTGAACAGGTATTGTTTCGACAACGGGATCGTGCTTGGCCGGCTCGCGACGAAACCCAAAGGGCTTGAATCGAAATTCTTGGAACTCACGAAATAAACGAAGGTCATGATACATCTGATACATATCGAGATTTTAAAATTGCGCAGGAACCCCTCGTTCCTGATCTTGCTAGCGCTGTTCGTGCTGAGCGTTGTCGGCGTCAATTACGTGGCGGCGGAGATCGTGAATGGCAACAAGGAGCTGGAGAAGGTGATCAAGTTCACCTTCCCGGAGGTCTGGAAAAGCGTGGCGTATATCGCCAGCTACGTGCTCGTGATCCCCGGGCTGATGGTGATCATGCACACGTGCGCCGAGTACACGTACCGGACCCACCGGCAGAACATCATCGACGGGTTGAGCCGCGACCAGTATATCACGGCCAAGGTGCTGTTCGTGCTGGGCCTGGCGCTTTTCTCCTCGGGCGTGACGTTCGTCGTGGCCTGGTTCATCGGGAGTTTGTCGGGTGCCCCCTTCTCGTTCGAAGGCTGCAAGTACATGGGCTACTTTTTCATACACGCCGTGATGTTCCTGGGGCTGGCGTTGTTGTTTGCCCTGTTCCTCAAGCGGTCGGCGATCACGATCGGCATCTTTGTCACCTACTGGCTCGTGATCGAGAACGTCGCGGAGAAGTACCTGTGCAAGCTCGACGATTTCGGGCAACTGGTGCCGTTAGGCTCGTCCGAGCATTTGCTGGCGTTGGACGCGTACCGGATCGTCTCCCTGGTGCACCTTATGCCGGAGCGCTTTTACCTGTCGGCGGCGGTGGTGTATATCGTCGCGTGTTACGCGGCCTGTTATTGTAGATACAGGAAGCAAAACTTGTGACATCGTCGGCACGTCGCGGCCGCTGTCCGCGTACAACCGGGGATGGCGGCCGCGGTGTTTTACCGGGATGTTTAGACTCGTTGAACTCATCAAAAACAATTTTATATGAATGAATTATTGAAAACTACACAGCGGCTCTTGGGGTTGAAGTCGATCATCGGGGATACTCCCCTGTTGAAGATTCACTACACGTACAAGGGCGAAAGGCGTTCGCTGTATGCCAAGGCCGAGTATCATAACTTGACCGGGAGCATCAAGGATCGCATGGCTTATCACATCTTGAAGCACGCGTATAGCAGCGGGGAGTTGCGGCCGGGGATGCACATCATGGAGGCCACGAGCGGCAACACGGGGATCTCGTTCTCGGCGCTCGGCCGGGCGATGGGGCACGAGGTGACGATCTTCATGCCCAACTGGATGAGCGCGGAGCGGATCAACCTGATCCGGAGTTTTGGGGCGCACATTCGCTTGGTGACACCGGAAGAGGGGGGATTTTTGGGAAGCATCGCGATGGCCGAGAAGCAGAAACAGGAGCATCCCGACGGGGTGTTTTTGCCGAGACAATTTGATAACGAGAAGAATTGCGAGGCGCACGCCACGACCACCGGCCCGGAAATCGTGGCCCAGTTGAGTGCCCTGGAGCTTATCCCGGACGCATTCGTGGCGGGGGTAGGCACGGGAGGGACGATCATGGGCGTCGGGAGCTACCTGAAGAGCGTGAATCCCGGCGTGAAGCTCTTCCCGCTGGAGCCGGCAAACTCGCCCACGATGAGCACCGGCCACAAGGTGGGGAAGCACCGCATCCAGGGGATCTCCGACGAGTTTATCCCGTCGATCGTGAAGTTAGAGCAGTTAGACGCGATCGTGCAGGTGGACGACGGGGACGCGATCATCATGGCCCAGCAGCTGGCCCGCGTGTTGGGCCTGGGCGTGGGTATCTCGTCGGGCGCTAATTTCTTGGGCGCGGTGAAGGCGCAGGAGACGCTGGGCAAGGATGCCGTGGTAGTGACGGTCTTTGCCGACGACAGCAAGAAGTATTTCAGCACCGATTATACCAAAGAGGAGCCGGTGAAGAAGGAGTTCCTCGCCACGGGTATCGAGCTGGAGAAGGTGACCGTGATAAAATAGGCACAGCGGGGCTGCCTTACAAGGGATCGCGCCCGGGCCTCCCGTCCGGAAGGCGAGATAACGCCCGAAAGTTGACTTTTGAGACAGCCCCTTCTCTCGGCTCGCTCTACTCCGCCGCGCGGGGGCCGAACACCTGGTCGTACACCTCCGCGGCCACTTCCGGGGCGGAGCCGTCCGGGGTGGAGCCATACGTTTTTCGCGCGCGGCTCCAGGCCTCTTCCATGACGTAAAAGTCCACCGGGGCAGGCTGTTCGCCCCGTGCCTCCTGCATCGCGCGGTCAAAAAACAGCTCCCAGCGTTTGAGGTACAGGTCGGCCAACAGCCCGTTCCATTCCCGGTGCGAGTAATCGTGCAGGCCGCCTTTCCCGGCCGCCTCGCGGGTACCCCAGACGGTCACTAAGGCCCGGGCGTTCCACTCGTACAGGTCGCGGTGCTCTTTTTTCCTGGCCAGCGAGCGGGCCTGTTGGAGCCACGTGCCTACCCGGAACTCGGCCCGCGTGGCGAGCAATCGATCCTGGCAGCGGATCGCCAGCAGGAAACTGTCGGCCAGCACCCGGAAGCGCGTCGTGTCCCCCGTCCGGTACGCCTGGCCAATCTCCCGCGACAGGCGATTCCCCCGGTCCGCGATGGCCTGGCGCGTCACGTCGACCAGGTCATACGCGAAGTTATCGTTCCCCGCCAGCCGCGGCGCGGCATCCAGCATCTTCCGGGCGGCGCGGCGCGTGTATTCCGGGTCGTAGAACAGCGTGGCGGCGCCCCACGTGGAGACGCGAGCCGGCGCCAGGCCCGGTCGGGCGCAGAACAGCGACTCCACCGTCCCCTCCCCGGGGTACTCCACCGGGCAATTGTACACGCTCCCGGCCAGCAGCAGCCAGGCCTCGTCCGCGTCCGCGTCGGGCCGGCCGTAGCGAGCCTTGACGTACGCGCCCAGCCACTCCTCCCGCGACTGTCGCGTCGGCCACCACGGCAACTCGTACAACAGCTCGAACATCACGGGGTTGTTCTCGATCCCCTCGGGCGTGGTGCCCACGCCTGTCAACGTCCGCCCGTTGGCGTGCGCCCGCGCTTGAAAGAAGCCGTCGATCACGCGATCCATCCGTCCGTGGAGACCCACGCGACCACCGAAATTCAGTAACATGCAGTAGACCCACGCGTGGTGTCCGTAGCCAGCGGGACGGTACCACTCCGAGTTGGGGTCGCCCCACTGCGGTCGCTTCTCGCTATACAGGTCCAGCACCAGCAGGTCGCCCGCCTCCAACCGCTCGATCATCGCCGGCCGCGGGTTGGCCTGCCACGCCTGGATGACCCACACGCCGTCGGGGTTCGCGCGTTTCATGGCAGCCAGGATCGTTTGCCCGGCGGCGGTCAAGTCGACCCCTCGCGCGTTGCCACCCTCGTGGAAAGGATCCATGGCGTGGTACTTTACCCGGCCGTAGAGCCGTTCCATCTCCTCGTAGTACATGTCGGCGAGCGTGTCGAAGCGCGGGTCGGAGGGCTTCAGGAAGGCGGGACGGCGAAACGTGCACCACGTCCCGGGATCGGCCACGTCGTACCCCAGTCTCTCCCCGATGTCGCGGGGCACCATCCCGGCGAAGCCCGGGAGCACCGGCTCGATGCCCAGTTCCCGGGCGCGGGCGATGATCCGCTGCTGCAACTTCTCCTGTTTCGTGTACCACTCGTCGGGGTTCGGGCCGCCCCACCCCTCGAGGTTGTTCATCTGCCACCAGGCCATGTAGGCCGGCCCGGCGATAAAGCGGTTGATCGCGTCGCGCGTGTACCCCAGTCGCCGCAGCAGGTTGCGCCACACCACCTCGTTGCCCGTGATGCTCAGGCAGAGATTGATGCCGTGGAGCGCCATCCAGTCGAGTTCCTGTTCCCAACGCGGCCAATCCCAAAAGGCCATCGAATAGGAAAACGTGCAGTAGTTCAGGTAGTAACGCAGGTGTAGGTCGGTTTCCCGCCGGATGATCGTGTCGGGGAGCGGCAGCGGGTCGGGCAACTCCTGCACGGGGCAGTTCCACGAGAGGTGGATGCCGGCGACGTGCTTCAGGTACCAGTTGAACCCCGTGGCCTGGCTGACCGGGTTGTTGCCCCGGATCACCACCTTCCCGTCGCGCGGGATGATCTCGAAGAACTCTTTCCCGTCGGGCGACGCGGCAGTTTCAATCGTGATGCCCCGGGCCGTGTTGTTTGTTACGCGCCGGACGAGTTGGGCCACGCTGTTCTCTTGCGCCCGGGCGGGGCCGACGGCAAGCAGGAGAAGCACCCATGTTATTATCTTCATCTCTTTCATAATTAGTAGCTTGTTTTTTGTGTAAAATACGGTAAAAACAGCGAGTGTCTCGTGATTTTTTGTTCTATAATTGAGAATCAAATTATTACATTGGAATCACGTGCTCGCTTACGCCAAGCAAAATTACTAAAAACCTGGGTTTTTGGGTAAGCCAATCTCATTTTTACCTCATTTAATCCATAAAACGACCGCGAAGGGGGTGTGTCAAAAGGCGATTTTCGGAGGGGGTACCTCGTATCCCGGCCGAGATGTTTGGACGGTTTTCGTCCTGGCGAACCCGGAGGGTGAAGCAATCCAGGGGTTTACGGGTTTCTGGCTTGCTTCCCGCTGTGCGGATCGCAAGGACGGTCAGTCGCAATGATAAAAACCGACTTTTGAGACAGCCCCTTCACCCGGTGTTTTTCGGGTAAAGGGTTTTTAGAAGGGGAGATCGTCCGGGTCCTCAACGGCAGTCGCGTCGGGAGTGGGGAGCGGAGCGCGCGGGGACGCGGGCACGTCGCGCTTCTCCCTCGGCCCCGTTGGGGAGGGAGAGCCCGCAGGCGCGTTCTCGGTATTCTCTTTTCGACGGGCCAACACCTGCATCGTGTCGGCGTAAATTTCCGTGATGTTGTGGATGACCTTATTCTGATCCTCCCACGAGCGATTCCTGAGCTTGCCTTCGATGTAGAGTTGAGTCCCTTTCTTCACGTGCGATTCGACGACCTGCGCCAGTACCCGCCACAAGACGATGTTGTGCCATTCGGTCTGTTCGATACGATCCCCGGTTTTATTTTTATAAATCTCGGTCGTGGCCAATCTAAGGTTGGCGACCGGGGTACCTCCCTCCAAATACCTGATCGTCGGGTCGGCCCCAACATTACCAATAAGAATCACCTTATTTATCATAACCGTGTCATTTTAATTGTTTTCTACCATCATCGCGTAAATCTTGTGGCAAAATTAAGGATTATTCTGAAAACCACAAGAGCGAGGAGGTATTTCAACTTGTTTTTATGCCAGCGGTCGCTTTCAAGCTCATCCCGGGATGAGGGAAGAAGAGCGGTTTATAGCCACGAGGGCAGGAGCGGCCCAGCGTTCAAAATGAGACGCGTTTACTCCGGGCGGGTGGTCAACGTGCCCTCCCGGAGGGCGGCGGCGGCCTGACAGAGCTGGGCGTACCACTCCTCGCCGTACTTCCGCACGAGTGCCTCCTTTAAAAAAAGGTAGAGGGGAATATCCTCGCGTTCCCCCCGCGCGCGGGCGGGGGCACAGAGTTGCCAGCGGTCGTAATTCATCACCTCGTGGTGGCGGTAGCGGGTGACACGTACCGGATAAAGATGGCACGAAACCGGCTTCCGGAAGCAACTTTTCCCCGCCGACCAAGCCCGCTCGATGGCGCAACAGCAACAGCCGCCCTCCTCGATCGCGTAGGCGCACTCCCGCCCGTCGATCAACGGGGTCACCCGGTCGCCCTCCACATCGACGACCGAGAACCCCGCCCGTTCCACGGTCGCGAGACCCGCCGGTTTCATGTAGCGCGCGATGGCCGCGTAATTCTCCCGGATCTCGCGCTCTTCGCCCGGCGCCAGCGGCGCCCCGGAGTCGCCTTCCACGCAGCAGGCCCCGCGGCACGTCGCGGGATCGCAACAAAAGCGCCGCTCCAGCACGTCGAAGCTGACGAGTGTCTCTTCAATCTGTAACACGAGCGGGAGCGCCTTACACGATGAGCGGTTTCCCCGTCATCTCCGCGGGACACGGCAACCCCATGATGGCCAGCACCGTCGGGGCGACATCGGCCAGCACGCCATCCCGCAGGCGGTCGCAACTGCCGGGGTCGGTCACCCAGATACACGGCACGGGGTTCAGCGAGTGGGCGGTATTGGGCGTGCCGTCCTCGTTCACGGCGTTGTCGGCGTTCCCGTGGTCGGCGATGATCAGGACATCATACCCGTTGGCGCGGGCGGCGTCCACCGTCCTGCCCACGCACTCGTCCACCGTGGCGACCGCCCGCTGGATGGCCGCGTAGACGCCAGTGTGCCCGACCATGTCGCCGTTCGCGTAGTTCAGGCAGATAAAGTCGGCCTCCCGTCGATCGAGCAACTCCACGACGCGCCGCGTGATCTCCGGCGCGGACATCTCCGGCTGCAGGTCGTAGGTGGCCACCTTCGGGGAGGGCACCAGCACGCGGCTCTCGCCGTCGAACGGCTCTTCCCGTCCCCCGTTTAGAAAGAAGGTGACGTGGGCATACTTCTCCGTCTCGGCCACGCGTACCTGCTTTAGGCCAAGGCGCGACACGTACTCGCCGAGTGTGTTCGTCACGTTCTCCTTCTCGAAGAGAACGTGCAACCCCTTAAAACGGGCATCGTAGGGAGTCATCGTGCAGTAGTAGAGGGGGAGGGTGTGCATCCCCTGGTCGGGCTTCTCCTCTTGGGTCAGGACGACGGTCAACTCCTTGGCGCGGTCGTTGCGGAAATTAAAAAAGATAACGGTATCGCCGGGACAGATCGGGCCGACGGGCTTTCCCTCCCCGTCCACGCGGACGATGGGGCGGATAAACTCGTCGGTCACGCCGGCCTCATAGGAGGCGCGGATGGCCGCCACGGGATCCGTCGCGGGCGTTCCCTGCCCGTGCACGAGCAGGTCGTACGCCTCCTTGACCCGTTCCCAGCGGGAATCCCTGTCCATCGCGTAGTAGCGACCGACGATCGAGGCGACGCGGCCGGTGGAACGCGCCAGGTGCTCTTCTAAGCGCTCGACGAAGCCCGCGCCGCTCCGCGGGTCGGTGTCGCGACCGTCCATGAAGCAGTGGATGAACGTCTCCCGGATCCCGTGGAGACGGGCGAGATCGCACAGGGCAAAAAGGTGATCCATAGAACTGTGCACGCCGCCGTTGGAGAGCAGGCCCATGAGGTGGAGGCGTCCCGATTGCCCGGCATGGGTAAAGGCAGCGGCGACTTCCGGCCCGCGAGCGAGGGAACCGTCACGGATGGCCCGGTTGATCTTGACCAGATCTTGGTAGACCACGCGGCCGGCACCAATGTTGAGATGGCCCACCTCGGAGTTACCCATCTGGCCGTCGGGCAGCCCCACGTTCTCGCCGCTGGTGTAGAGCAGCGAGCGGGGATGCGCGTTCGCCAGCGCCGTCAGCCGGGGCGTGGGGGTGCTGCCTATCGCGTCCGAATGATCGTGACGACCGATGCCCCAGCCGTCTAATATCATTAATAGTACTTTTTTCATACCCTCTTGATTTTAAATTCCCCGCGAAGGTAACATTCCATCCGGGATTTGGAAAGCGTCGCGTTGCGCGTTTCTGGAAAAAGCGTTACCTTGCGCGCCGATGTTCATAAACATAAAATAGATGACACAAAAGCTAAAATGGACGGGGGTGACCCTCATCGCCGGCGCAATCGCGGTAACCATTATCGTATGGCGCGATCGAGAGACGGCGTTGCCACCGGAGGCTGAAAAAACGGAAGAGGTGTGGGACTCGACGGAGTTGGCCCAGGTGCACTACAAATACGGGATCCCCATCGACGACTTCGAGGTGGAGGAGGGGATCGTTTTGAAGCACCAGAATCTCTCCTCCATCCTGCACGGCTACGGGGTGCCCGCCAGCAAGATTCACGAGGTGGCCGAGCGATGCAAGGGTGTCTTCGACACGCGGAGAATCAGGGCCGGGAACAAATACACGCTCTTCTTGGCCAACGACAGCCTGAAAAGCCCGGAGTTTTTCATCTACGAGCAGAACGCCACGGAATTCGTGGTCATTGACTTCAAAGAGAGCAGCGAGGCCTACATCGGTAAAAAAGAGGTGGAAAAAAGGGAGATGACGGCAAAAGTGAAGATCCACTCTTCGCTGTGGAACGCCATGAAGGAGGCCAACGCGGAGCCGATGCTGGCGATCGCGTTGGCCGACATATACGCGTGGAGCATTGATTTCTACGGGATTGTCAAGGGCGACTCCATCCAGGTCATATACGAACAGTGGTTCGTGGAGGGGGAACCGATGAACCACTTCGAGGTGAAGGGAGCCATCTTCACGCACGCCGGCAAAGCATACTACGCCATTCCGTACCCGCGAGGCGAGCGGATCGCCTATTTCGACGAGCGCGGGAACAGCCTGCAAAAGGCTTTCCTGAAGGCCCCGCTGAGATACACGCGCATCTCCTCGCGTTTTTCGAACAACCGTTACCACCCCGTGTTGAAGATCAACCGTCCCCACCACGGCGTGGATTACGCCGCCCCCACCGGCACGCCCGTTTACACCATCGGGGACGGCGTGGTCACGAAGAGGGCATACCAGCAGAACGGGGGAGGCAACTACGTGACGATCCGCCACAATAGCATCTACTCGAGCACCTACATGCACCTTTCCAAATTCGCCGCGGGGATCAAGCCCGGGACGCGGGTGACCCAAGGGGAGGTGATCGGTTACGTGGGAAGTAGCGGGTTAGCTACCGGCCCACACCTTGATTTCAGGGTATTTAAAAACGGATCGCCTATCAACCCGCTCGCGATGGAGTCTCCCTCCAAGGAACCCGTCGCGCAAGCCGAGATGCCACGCTACCTGCAGGTGAAAGACTCGATCGTGCAGCGTCTTTCCCTCCTTTGACCGCGTGTTGGGGAACGACAAAGCAACCCAGAGAACAGTGAATCCCTGGATTGCTTCGAGTCGTGCCCGCGCGATGACACCCATGCGAGACGTTTGAGACAGGTATACCCGTTGCCTCCCCGCGAGGAGCGTCGCACCGCGCCCCGTTGGAGTGCACCCAATGTCATCCAGTTAAGAGAGAACGCTTGGCTGTAACGACCTTCGCTCCGATTGGCTTCGCCGGGTTTCGCTTCCCCAGAGGGGAATAATATCAATAGAAAAACAGGATCCCCCCCGTATCTCCAATAGCCCGTGGGGCTTTCATTTCGGCGCTTTTTATGAATCCCCGCGGGGGATTGGGAACAAGAAGGGAGGCCGTTTCTCTATTGATATGATTGCCCCACGGGCAATCGCCGCGAAACCCGCCGGGGGCAATCGCCACGAAACCTGGCGGGGGCCATCGTCACCCTCTTGCCACTTAACTTGATGACATTGGGAGTGCCCCCTCTGGCCCGTCTCGCCGCGCCTTATAACAAAGCGTTGATTTTCGTCACCAGCGTGGTCTTGGGCACGGCTCCCACCTGCTTGTCAACCACCTCCCCGTTCTTGAAGAAAAGAATCGTCGGGATGTTGCGTATGCCGTACTTGGCGGAGATGGAGGGAGCGCTGTCCACGTCGATCTTCACCACGGCCACTCGTCCCTCGAACTCGGTTGAAAGCTCCTCGACGATGGGCAACATCATCTTGCACGGGCCACACCATTCGGCCCAAAAATCTACTAACACGGGTCGCGTAGACTGTAACACGACCTCTTCAAAATTCGCTTCGTTTACTGCTATTCCCATAATATCATCAGGTTAAATTCATAATTATCTCTCCCGTTTCCAGAGCACAATATTAGTCAATTTTTATCTTAATCATGTCATTGCGCTCGAAATATTCGTACAGTTCTTTCGAACACTCTACTCTATAATTTCGCGCGAACAACTTCACGCTATTGCCCGCACGATCGTACAAGATGACATGAACCGGTATACTTCCCTCCTCTTGCAGCCGGTCGCCTAACTCCGTGACGATCCCGGTGGTCAATTGTTCCGCGTCGATCTCGATGGTAATGGAGCGGACCAGGCTCTTTAACTCGCCCATCAATCGCATGTCCAACACCTTAAATTCCAGCTCGTCCTCCTTCCATTTTTTCTTCTGTACCCTCCCCTGGAGGTAGACGGGCGTCTCGATGATGAAATAATTCCGGAATCGAATGTACTCTTCCCCGAAAAACGGGATCTCGTAGGCCCCGCTGAAATCTTCGATCGTCAAGATCCCGAAATCGTGGCCCTGCCTCGTTTTTCCCTCCCGTTTCGCTATGACGATGCCGGCGACAACGATCGTCCTCCCCAAGAACATCGCCAAGCGCTCTTCCAGTGTTTTCAATTTCGTGCAGAGCAACTCGACCTCCATCTTGTAAGCATCCAGCGGGTGCGTGGTGAGGTAGATCCCGATCAACTCCTTCTCCTTGTTGGCCTGCATCACGTTCATCCACGGTTCGCACTCCGGCACCTCGGGATGCGCCACCTCGTATTCGGCCATCCCGCCAAAGAGGCTCAGCCGCGCGTACTCCTGGTCGGCTTGTCTTTTCTTCCCGTAATTGATCAACTGCTCCAGCCACGACGTGCCCTCCTTGATCGGGCAAAAATAGTGTGCCCGGTGCAACCCGAAACTGTCCAGCCCCCCGGCCGCGATGATATTTTCCAGGGCCTTTTGATTGACCGTCCGGTAATCGATCCGCTCGAAGAAATCGAACACATCTTTATAAAGACCGTTTTTGGCGCGCTCCTCCTTGATCTTGTCGACCGCCCCTTCGCCCACGCCCTTGATGGCAGCCAGGCCGAAACGGATATCTCCCTTCCGGTTCACGGTAAAATCATTGTCCGACTCGTTCACGTCCGGGGGAAGCACGCGCAGCCCCATCCGCTTGCACTCGTCCATTAACTTGGATACCTGCGCGATCTGCGACAAGTTGCAGCTCAAGTTGGCCGCCATGAACTCCGACGGGTAATTTGCCTTCAGGTAGCCGGTCTGGTAAGCGATGTACGCGTAACACACCGCGTGTGACTTGTTAAACGCGTAGGAGGCGAAATGTTCCCAGTCCTCCCAGATCTTCTCGATCAACGTCTCTTTCTGCTTGCCCATCGCCTCGCAACCCGCCAGGAACTCGGGGTTCGCGCTGCACCCCCGGGTGAATTTATCGCGCATCTTGTTCATCTCCTCCTTCTGCTTCTTGCCCATCGCCTTGCGCAGGGTGTCCGACTCTCCCCGCGTGAACCGGGCCAACGCCCGCGACAGGAGCATCACCTGCTCCTGGTAAACGGTAATCCCGTACGTGCCCTTCAGGTAAGGCTCCATCATCGGGTGGTCGTACACCACCGGCTCCTGCCCGTGCCGTCGCTTGATGAAATTGGGGATATAGTCCATGGGACCGGGACGATACAAGGCGTTCATCGCTACCAGAAACTCGATGTTATCCGGCTGCAACGCCTTCAAGTGCTTCTTCATGCCGTCCGACTCGAACTGGAACAGGGCCGTGGTCTCCCCGCGGGAGAAGAGCGCGAACGTCACCGGGTCGTCCAGCGGGATCTCGTCTATATTGATGGAAACGCCCCGCGATTTCTGTATATTATTCAAACAGATCTTGATGATCGAGAGCGTCTTCAGCCCGAGAAAATCCATCTTCAACAAGCCGATGGACTCTACAAAATGACCGTCGTATTGCGTTGTCAACAAGCTATCGTCTTTACTTGGCATGACCGGGACATGCTCCGACAGGGCGTCGCGGCTAATAATGACCCCGCAGGCGTGCACGCCGGGTTGTCGCACCGTCCCGTCTAATTTCTCGGCCAACGTCAACGTCTTCTGCACATTCGGGGTACCCGCCTCCTTCTCCTTCACCAAGTCACTACTCTTCTCGTAAGCCAGCGCCAACGTCATCTTCGGGGCCTCGGGCACCATTTTAGAGAGGCGATTGGACTCCGAGAGGGGGAGCCGCAACACCCGCGCCACGTCCTTGATCGCCATCTTGGCCGCCATGCTGCCGAACGTGACGATGTGCGCCACCTTCTCGCGGCCGTATTTCTCCGCTACCCACTCCAGCACCTGTTGTCGCCCGTCATCATCGAAGTCGATATCAATATCCGGCATCGAGATGCGATCGGGATTCAAGAAACGCTCGAAAAGCAGATCGTAGCGCACCGGGTCGATGTTCGTGATCTCCAGGCAATACGCCACCACGCTGCCGGCTGCCGACCCGCGGCCCGGGCCGACGATCACGCCCATCTCCCGCGCCGCGCGGATAAAATCCTGCACGATCAGGAAATAGCCGGGGAACCCCATCGTCTTGATCGTGTTCAACTCAAACTCCACGCGCTCGCGCACCGCGTCGGGAAGCTCTCCCTGCCAGCGTTTGCCCGCGCCGATCCACGTCAGGTGGGCGAGGTAATCCGCCTCGAACTTGATGCGTGCCACCTTTTCATAGCCTCCCAACTTCTCGTAACGCTCCCTGCCTCCAAACTCCTCCATCAACTGCTCCTCGGAGAATTTCCCGGCATACTCCTCCTCTCGCCCGAAAGAGCCGGGGATCGGGAACACCGGCATAATCGGGTCCGACTTCAACGTGTACTCCTCCACCTTCTCCTCGATTTCCCGCGTATTCTCCAGCACCTCAGGTATATCGGCAAACAGTGCCTCCATCTCGGCGGTCGTCTTGAACCACTCTTGCCTCGTATATCGCAAGCGGTTGGGATCGTCGATATCCTTGCCCGTGTTCAGGCAGATCAGGATATCATGCGCCTCCGCGTCCTCCGCGTCTAAGAAATGCACGTCGTTGGTCGCGATCACCTTGATGCCTAACTTCGCGCCAAGCTCCAGTATGACGGGGTTACACGCCTGCTGGTTCCGGTACACCTCCGCGTCCATCTTCGAATCGCCCGACGGGTGACGCATCACCTCCAGGTAGTAATCTTCACCGAACACCTCCCGGTACCACCGCGCCGTCTCCTCCGCCCCCGACACGTCACCCCGCATGATCTTCTGGCAGATCTCTCCCCCCAGGCAGGCCGAACTCGCGATCAACCCTTCGTGATACCGCTCCAGCAAGGCCTTATCCACGCGCGGCCGGTAATAAAACCCCTCCGTGTAGGCGATCGAGCAGAGTTGTGTCAGGTTCTTGTACCCCCGGTGATTCTTGGCCAACAACACCAGGTGCTCTCCCGAGCGGTCAATCTCCTTCTCCTTGTCGTGCAGCGAGACCCGCGCCACGTAAGCCTCCACGCCCAACACCGGCTTGATCCCCGCCGCGCGACACGTGTCGTGGAACATTTTGATCCCGAACATGTTGCCGTGATCCGTCAACGCAACGGCTCTCATCCCGTCCGCCCGCGCCTTCTCCACTAAGCCGGTGATACTGGCCGCCCCGTCCAAGATCGAATATTGGGAATGTACATGAAAATGAGTAAAAGAGACCATTCTTCTATTTATAATTTATGCGCGAGCAAAGATAAAAGATATAAGATAGTTTCCCGCGCGAGGAGCTAAAATTTATCCGGGAATTTTACCCGGGAGACTCTCCCGGAAGCCACGAACGCCGGGCCACGTCTCGTCGCGTCTCTTATAGCTTGATCCGCCGGATCCTTGGGCCGCTTACGCAAATTAATTTGGTTTCCGGGGACAATTTCTTCTCATTTCTCGTTACATTTGCCCTGTAGATAGTGAAAAATAGAGTTTTTTATCATTACTAAAGCAGGAAAAACGTTGAATGTAGAGTGGTATATAGCCCGGCGATTATTGAGAGAAGGGAGGGGAGGGGCAGCGTCGATCCCGATCGTGAAAATCGCGATCGCGGGCATTGCCATGGGGTTAGGCATGATGTTGCTGGCGGTGTTCGTGATCGCCGGTTTCAAGCGGGAGATTACGCAAAAACTTTTCGGTTTTATGGCCCATTTGAACGTGCAGCCGCACGAGTCGACGGGGGAAGCGCGGGGAATACCACGGGGCGATTCCCTTATCTCGTGGATAGAGGCGATGGCGGAGGTAAAACAGGCGTACGGTTATGTGGAGAAACCGGCGATCCTGAAAAGCCGGCGGCGAGAGGGAACCATCCACGGCGTGCTGTTACGGGGCATGGAGGCCTCGTACGAGGCTCTCTTTTTTCGGCAACACCTCGTGGCGGGGCGATTCCCCGACTTCACGACGGACACGATCAGTAACGGGATCCTGCTCTCGGCCTACGCGGCCGGTTACTTGGAGTTGTCGGTAGGAGATAAACTCACGGCCTATTTCGTGGAAGAGCCGCGGCGCCCGCGCGCGTTCGAGGTGCAAGGGATCTATCGCACCGGTTTTAAAGAGTACGACGACGTCGTGGTGTTGGTGGACAAGCGCCACCTGCTCCGTCTGAACGGCTGGGCGGCGGGCACCGTCTCCGGGATTGCCATCACGCTGAAGGAGACGGGGCAAACGCGCGAGATGAGCCAGCGGATCGCCGCCCTACTTGACAAGGCGGGAGCGGGATGCACGGTAAGGAGACTGGAAGAGATCGCCCCCCAGATTTTCGACTGGCTGAAACTGCTGGACATCAACGTGTGGATCATCCTGGTGTTGCTGGTGACCGTGGCCGGTTTTAACATGGTCTCCGGCTTGTTGATCTTGATCTTGGACAAGGTTACGCTGATAGGGATTTTGAAAGCACTCGGGTATCAGGATATCTCGCTACGTCGTCTTTTCCTTTACGTCTCGGCGGGATTGATCGCGCGGGGGATGCTCTGGGGAAACGTGCTGGCCTTCGTGTTGGCGGGGCTACAGTCTTGCTTTCACGTGATCACGCTGGACCCGGAGACCTATTACATGAGCACGGTACCTCTCTTTTTTAACGTGTGGCATGTCCTATTGCTGAACGCGGGAGTGATCCTGGTGACAATCCTGATACTGGTCGTGCCGACCATGCTTGTCTCGCGGATAGACCCGGTTCGTTCCATGAGATTTGAATAGCCATGAGTAGCTGGAAAAAGATAACAAATACCCACCGCGTGGGCATCCTGGGGACGGTGATTTTTCACCTGCTGGTAGCGATCCTGTTTGTCGGCCTGAATATCGCCCGCCCGGACGTACACGCGGCGATGGAGATCACGCTTGAGTGGCCCGACGAAGAGGCGTTGCACCACCGTGTCGAGGCGTTGCACCAGCGAGAAGAACTCCTGCGCGAGCAGGCCGCTCAAGAGGTGCGGGAGATCGTGCGTTCGATTGCCGTTAACGAGGAGATCACGACGCGGACGCCCGCGCAAAAACTGCCCGTGGAGAGGGAGATCGACCGCTACATCGCCGGGATCCAGGAGGAGCTGAACGAGGGGGCGAGCGGGGAGGAACGCTATGCCGCGAAGAGAGATGGGCATCACGATGCGGATAGCTTGCGAGCGTTGGAGGAGAGGCGACAACGGGAACTTGACTCGTTGCAAGCCACGGTGTACGCGGGCGAGAGTAGCGTGTCGTACCGGCTCCAGAACAGATACAAGACCTTCTTGCCGATCCCCGTCTTTCGATGTGAATTTGGTGGGAAGGTGGTCGTGGCCATCACGGTCAACCCGCGAGGCGTGGTATTGAAAGCGGCGGTGATCGCCGCGGAGTCGAAAGACGATGATTGCTTGCGAGAGGTGGCCGTGGAGGCGGCCACGCGCTCTCGTTTCAACGAGGACGAGAAAGCCCCTCCCCGGCAGACCGGCACCATCACCTATCAGTTCGTGAAACAATGATCCCTGCCCTCGCCCCGGTGCTCGCCCTGTTTTACCCCTCTACGTGCGTGGTATGCGAGGATGTATTGGTGAGCGGGGAAGAGTATATCTGCACGAGGTGTCGCCGCGACTTGCCCTATAGCTACGCGGGGCATCCGGAATTGGAGTTGAAATTCGCGGGAGTATGCCGGATTGACCCGGTTTACTCGCTGTTCCACTACCACAGGGAAAGCCGCTATAAAAACCTGATATATAATATTAAATATTATGGTAACAAGAATTTAGGGGTATTTATCGGGAAATTACTGGGGGAAAAGATCAAGGGCAAGGTGGCGGCGGAGATCATTCTCCCGGTGCCGTTGCACCGGAAGCGCGAGCGCAAACGCGGGTTTAACCAGTCCGCGCAGATCGCCCGGGGGATATCTTCCGTGCTCCACCTCCCGGTGCGGGAGGACGTGATACGACGGGTGTGTAATAACCCCTCCCAGACGGGCTTAAACTCCGGCGAACGGACGAAAAACGTGGAAAATATCTTCGCGATAGAGGCCCGGGAGCTCTTGGCGGGGAAACACGTTTTGCTCGTGGATGACGTGGTCACGACAGGGGCAACGTTGACCAGTTGCTTGAAAGAGCTGGGCACCGTGCCGGGTATACGCGTGAGCGTGGCGTGCCTGGCGTACGCCCGGTTCGCGTGAAACCCCATCGAAAGGGCGCGGTGGGGGCACGCCGGTGAAATTAAAAGCGATATTCTTTCATTAGTACCATAAAAAGCCCTAATTTTGTCTTCGTTTTTGGAAAGACCATGTAACGACAACCACTTAAAAAGTAATCGTATAATATCAAGTTATGGCAAACAATGTACAGAAGCTTTTCACCGAATTTCCCCCTACCTCCGCGCAGGAGTGGAAGGAGAAGGTGATCGCGGATCTGAAGGGGGCTGACTTCGACAAAAAGCTCGTCTGGAGAACCAACGAGGGGTTTAACGTGCAACCCATGTACCGGCGGGAGGAGTTGCAAGGCCTCGATCATATCAACTCTTTTCCAGGGGAGTTCCCCTACGTGAGGGGAAACAAAAAAGAGAGCAACGACTGGTTCGTGCGCCAGGAGATCCAGGTGGAGGACGTCGCGAGCGCCAACCGGAAGGCGTTGGAAGTGCTGAACAGGGGCGTGAACTCCCTGGGGTTCGTGATCCCCGCGGGAAGCGCTCTCTCGAAAGCCGATATGCTCGCCCTGCTGGAGGGGATCTGCTTAGATTGCATCGAGGTGAATTTCACGGTCGGGCGTGACAAGGTCCGCGTGTTGCGCCTCTTCCTGGAGGTCATCGACGAAAAGGGTATCGACCCGGCCGCGTTACGGGGAGGCATCAACATCGATCCCCTCGGTAAACTGTTGCTGGAGGGGAGATGGAATAACCCTCGCCCCTTCGAGCTGGTGAAGGATGCCTGCGCGGGCAGTGCCGCGTTGAAGCATTTCAAGGTCGTGGAGGTCAGTGGTTACATCTTTAATAACTCCGGCTCCTCCGTCGTCCAGGAGCTGGGCTTTAGCCTCGCCGCCGGGGTAGAGTACCTCGACAGGCTCACCGACCTGGGGTTGAAAATCGAAGAGATCACGCCGAGGCTACGCTTTCATTTCGCTACCGGTTCCAAGTATTTCATGGAGATCGCCAAGTTACGGGCCGCCCGTTACCTGTGGGCGCATATCGTGAAGGCTTACGCCCCGCCGTGCGATTCCCTTTGCCGGATGCATATCCACGCGGAGACCTCCGGGTGGAACAAGACACTTTACGATCCCAACGTGAACATGTTGCGCACGCAGACCGAAGCCATGTCGGCGATTCTCGGCGGCGTGGATTCGTATACCGTACACCCTTACGATCACGTGTTCGCGTGTCCCCCCTCGGAATTGGGCGAACGCGTGGCGCGCAATCAGCAGTTATTATTAAAGGAGGAGTCGCACTTCGGCAAGATTGTCGATCCGGCCGGCGGGTCTTACTATATCGAGGAGCTGACTCATCTTATCGCGCGGGCCGCCTGGGCGTTGTTTATCGAGGTGCAGGAACGAGGCGGGTTTGTAAAAGCGCTGGAGGCGGGTTTTGTGCAGTCTACCGTGAACGCTACCGCCCGGAAGCGCGATCTTGATATCGTTAACCGCAAGGAGAATTTCTTGGGAACGAACCAGTATCCGAATTTCGGCGAGACGATAGAGACGCCGCCCCGGGCCCGCGTGCTGGAACCGGAAGACGCCACCGCCCCGGAGGCCGTCATCGAGACGTTGAAACCCTACCGCGGCACGCAACCCTTCGAGGCGATGCGCCTGAAGACAGATCTACACGCCAAGGCCGCGGGGCGTCGGCCGGTGGTATACATGTTCCCGATGGGAAGCCTGGCCATGCGCAAGGCGCGGGCCCAGTTCGCTTGTAATTTCTTCGCGTGCGCCGGGTTCCAGGTGATCGATAATAACGGGTTCACCTCCGTGGCAGAGGGCGGGCGGGCGTGCGAGGAGAACAAGGCCGACATCGTGGTGATTTGTAGCTCCGACGAGGAGTACGCCACCCTCGCCCCGGCGATAAACGCCGCGTTGCAAGGGAAGGCCATCGTGGCGGTCGCCGGTAACCCGGAGTGTCGCCCGCTACTGGAGGCCGCCGGCATCACGCGCTTTATCCACGTGCGGAGCAACCTCCTCGACGAGTTGAGAAAGTATCAAGAAGAACTGGGAATATTATAAGACAAGCGTATGAAACCTGATTTCAAACAGATAGATATCGCCCCCTCGCGGGCAACGAAACCCGCCGGCGCGTGGGAACAAGAGAACGGGATCGCCAAGAACTGGATGACCCCCGAACTGATACCGGTCAAGCCCGTCTACACCCCCGCCGATCTCGAGGGGATGGAGCACCTCGACTACGTGGCCGGCATCCCGCCTTACCTGCGCGGCCCCTACACCGGCATGTACCCGATGCGCCCCTGGACCATCCGCCAGTATGCCGGCTTCTCTACCGCCGAGGAGTCCAACGCCTTTTACCGTCGTAACCTCGCGGCGGGCCAGAAGGGGCTTTCCGTGGCCTTTGACCTGGCCACGCACCGCGGTTACGACTCCGACCACCCCCGCGTCATCGGTGACGTGGGCAAGGCCGGCGTGGCCGTCGACTCGATCCTCGACATGAAGATCCTCTTCGACCAGATCCCCCTCGACAAGATGTCCGTCTCGATGACCATGAACGGGGCCGTGCTGCCCGTGCTGGCCTTCTACATCGTCGCCGGGCTGGAGCAGGGAGCCTCCCTCGACCAGCTCTCCGGGACCATCCAGAACGACATCTTGAAGGAGTTCATGGTACGGAACACCTACATCTACCCGCCGGGATTCTCCATGAAGATCATCGCCGACATCTTCGAGTACACCTCCCGCAACATGCCGAAGTTCAACTCTATCTCCATCTCCGGCTACCACATGCAGGAGGCCGGGGCCACTGCCGACATCGAGCTGGCGTACACGCTGGCCGACGGCCTGGAGTATCTCCGGGCGGGAGTAAACGCCGGCATGGATATCGACGCGTTCGCCCCGCGGCTCTCCTTCTTCTGGGCCATCGGGATGAACCATTTCATGGAGATCGCCAAGATGCGCGCCGGGCGGTTGCTCTGGTCGAAGATCGTGAAGCAATTCAACCCGAAGAACCCGAAGTCGCTGGCGCTGCGCACGCATTGCCAGACCTCCGGCTGGTCATTGACCGAGCAAGACCCGTTCAATAACGTCGGGCGCACCTGCATCGAGGCCATGGGAGCCGCCCTCGGGCACACCCAAAGCCTCCATACCAACGCGTTGGACGAGGCCATCGCCCTGCCGACCGACTTCTCCGCGCGTATCGCCCGGAACACCCAGATATACATCCAGGACGAGACTACCGTCGACTACGCCATCGACCCGTGGGGTGGCTCCTACTACGTGGAGAGCCTGACGCGGGAGCTGGTCGAGAAGGCCTGGGGGCACATCCAGGAGGTGGAGAAGCTGGGCGGCATGGCCAAGGCCATCGAGTCCGGCATCCCGAAATTGCGCATCGAGGAGGCGGCGGCCCGCGCGCAGGCCCGCATCGACAGCGGTGCCCAGGTGATCGTCGGCACGAACAAGTACCGGCTGGAGAAGGAAGACCCCATCGACATCCTCGAGGTGGACAACACGGCCGTGCGCGAGGCGCAAATCCGGCGCCTCCAGGAGCTGAAAGCCAACCGCGACGCCTCCCGCGTGGCAGCCGCGCTGGAGGCCATCACGCGGTGCGCCGAGACCGGCGAGGGCAACCTCCTGGAGCTGGCCGTCGCGGCCGCTCGCGAGAGAGCCTCCCTGGGGGAGATCTCCTACGCGTGTGAAAAGATTTGTGGACGTTATAAAGCAGTTATTAGAACCGTGAGTGGAGTATATTCAAACGTGGCCGGGGAAGACGCGGATTTCAAGAAGGCCAGGGAGTTAACCGATCGTTTCGCCGCGTTGACGGGGCGTCGCCCGCGCATCATGATCGCTAAAATGGGACAGGACGGCCACGATCGCGGGGCCAAGGTGGTGGCCACCGGCTACGCTGACCTCGGCTTCGACGTGGACATGGGGCCGCTGTTCCAGACCCCGGAAGAGACCGCCCGGCAAGCCGTCGAGAACGACGTGCACGTGGTGGGAGTCTCCTCGCTGGCCGCCGGCCACAAGACGCTGGTCCCCGCCGTCATCGCCGAGTTAAAGAAGCTCGGGCGCGAGGACATCCTCGTCTACGTGGGGGGCGTGATCCCGCACCAGGACTACCGGTTCCTCTTCGACGCGGGCGCCATCGCCGTCTTCGGCCCCGGCACGAAGGTACCCCGGAGCGCCATACAAGTGCTGGAGATCCTGATCGAGCTGGCCCAGAAATAACGCCAGGCAAGGGGGTGTCGAAAACCGCGGTTTCGCGATGACGTTCAGGTGTAGGGGCGAAAAATCTTTCGCCCCCGCGGCTGTCTCGTTGGCGGGAGTGCGGTTTCGCGTCACTTACAGGATCAATAACAGGCAGGCAACGAGCAATACCAGGAAAAGCGCCCGCCCGCTCCACTTGCTCCGGTAGGAGACGAAGTAACGGGCGTAAAGGTAGGACAACGGGACGAAGGGCACGAATAGAAAGGCCTGACAATCTAACGGGATAAAAAAGGGCGTGCTCCCCAAGAAGAGCAACAAGGAGATCGTGGCGAGCAACCCCCGGCGCCGGGAGACGATGTCAGGGGCGGTACGCGTCAACGCGTGCAGCATGGATACCAGGGCCAACCCGGTCAATAGCCCGATGGCTACCCGTTGCCGCGGATCCAGGTGATACCCCTTCCGCTCGCCCGCGAGCAGGGTGTCCAGGAATCTCCCCGGTAACTCGTGCCACTCGTTGACCAAGAAAAAGTAACCGGCGACGAGGAGCAACGCGGCGAGAAACCCGAGGAGCAAGGCCATCACGTCCTTGAACGTGGCCCTGCCGGAGAACGGTAACACGAGGATGGCCCACGGTATCAGCAACACCAGTTTCGGGCAGAGCAGCACGGCGAGGACGATCAATGAGCCGAAATCGAAGACCGGCGCGTTGGAGTTAAGGCGCGTGATGAAGAGTTGCAAGCGGTTCAAGGCCAGGGCGATCATCGCCGCCGCCACCATGTACGCGTTGACCCCGTGGTGACAAAAGATACCGGCGGAAAGGAGCAGGTAAATCAGCGCCGGGAGCGTCGTGGTGCGCGTGAGCACCTCGTGACGGTCGGCAATAAAGAAGAGTAAATAGGAGAGTAATAACAGCCACAGCGAACCCAGCCAGAGCAACCACGGGCTAGCGTGAAACCGGGCGATGAAGGGCAGCGCGATGACCCCCTCCTCGTGACACGCGCGGGGGGGAGGGCCGAAATAGTGATACCCCGCGACGATCCCCGCCAGGATAAAGGGTAGCAGGAAAAGGACGTGGATGCGTTTCGTCTGGATGATTTGCTCGACACTCATGCTCGATACTATTCACGGCCCTTGACATCCTTCCCGATGTCCCGCCTGAAATACTTGCCCTCGAAATGAATCCTTCCCGCGTCCTGGTAAGCCCGTTGCAGGGCCTCTTCCAGCGTGTCGCCCCGGGAACTGATCGCGATCACCCGTCCCCCGTTCGTGACCACCGCGTCCCCGCGGGCGGCCGTCCCGGCGTGGAACACGAGGCTCTCCCGCGCGTCGTGTAAGCCGGTGATCACCTGCCCTTTTTCGTACGGGCCGGGATACCCGCGGGCCGTCAGCATCACGGCGGCCTGGTAACGGGGGGTGGTCTCGCAAGCGGCCTCCCGCAGGGTACCTCGCTCCATGGCCTCGAAGAGGGATAACAGATCGCTCGTCAGCCGCGGGATCACCACTTCGGTCTCCGGGTCACCCAGGCGCACGTTGTACTCTATCACGAACGGCTCGTCTCCCACCTTCATCAACCCGAAAAAGATAAAACCCTTGTACGCGATCCCATCGGCCCGCAACCCCCGTATCGTGGGGATGATAATACGCTCCTCTACCGCGCGGTTGAACGCCGCGTCGGCAAAGGGCACGGGGGAGATCGCCCCCATACCGCCCGTGTTGAGGCCGGTGTCGCCTTCCCCCGCGCGTTTATAATCCTTGGCCGATCCCAGTATCTTGTACTCCTTCCCGTCCGTTAACACGAATACCGATAGCTCGATCCCCCGCAGGAACTCCTCGATCACTACCCGCTCCCCGGCCTTGCCGAATTTGCCTTCCAGCATCAGCCCCAGTTCGCGTGCGGCCTCTTCCGGGTCCTCCACGATCAGCACCCCCTTCCCGGCGGCCAACCCGTCCGCTTTCAACACGTACGGGGGGCGTTGCCGCCGTAAAAAGGCGATTCCTTCCGCGCGGTTCTCGCTTGTCACCGGGCAATAGGCGGCCGTCGGGATCCCGTGGCGCGTCATGAACCCCTTGGCGAACTCTTTGCTCCCCTCCAGCGCCGCCCCGGCCCGGCCCGGCCCGACGATGACGAGCGAGGGGAAGCTCCCGTCCGCCTCAAGGTAATCGCGGATGCCCGCTACTAACGGCTCCTCCGGGCCTACCACTAACAGGTTGATCGCCTCTTGTTTGATAAAACGCGCCACCTCCTCGAAATCGGTCGCGCGGATATTCACGTTTTCCGCCACTTCGCACGTGCCGGCATTTCCCGGCGCCACGTATAGTTTCGTTAATCGCTTGCTTTGGTTGATCTTCCACGCCAAGGCGTGTTCCCGGCCCCCGCCGCCCAGTAGTAAAACTCGCATAAATCCCTCGTTATATTCTATATTTCACGTGATACACCGTTGGCACGGCCGCGGGCTATTCCATGAGATTGTCAAAGAAGTCGGAGTAGGCATTGATGTACTCGTCCTCGCCCGGGTTCTCCAGGACAGGTTTTCCCAGGCCGGCGGCGAATTGTTTCAACTCGTCGGCCACGTTTTTATGATGGAAGATGATCGCGTCGGCATGTTGGAAGGCCAGCTTGTTCAGGTTGACGTGATTAGGCTCTTTCACGATGGCAAGCTCGTCCGGCCCTACCCCTTCCATGACCGCTTTGTCGGCGAAGGCGCCGTTCAACATCCCTTCAAAGTGGTCGTTGTACGTGGAGAAGACCACCTTCGCGCGGGAGAAAACGGGATCGTAGTAATACTCTTTCTTCAGGTACAACGGCACCAGCGCCGTGAACCAGCCTTGGCAGTAGATCAAGTCCGGCGACCACCGCAATTTCCTCACCGTCTCGAAAACACCCCGCGTGAAGAATATGGATCGCTCGTCGTTGTCCGGGAAAAGGTTACCGTCTTCGTCTAACACCACGTGTTTGCGCTGGAAATAGTCTTCGTTATCTATAAAATAGACCTGCATCCTGGCGGATTGTATCGAGGCGACCTTGATGATCAAGGGGTGATCCGTGTCATTGATGATCAGGTTCATGCCTGATAGACGGATCACCTCGTGCAACTGGTTACGGCGCTCGTTGATACAACCGTAACGGGGCATAAACGTCCTGATCTCCTTACCTTTGTCCTGTATCCCCTGGGGCAAGTACCTGCCGATGTGCGCCATCTCCGTCTCCGGCAAGTAAGGCACGATCTCTTGGGATATGAATAATACTCTTTTTTTAGCCATAACAACTATTTTTTCCGAAAAAATCATACAAAGATAAGTGTTTCATCGCGGATTTCAAAATGTCGCGGGCGAATAAAATAAGCGCAGATTCAAGTATCAAATGCAACTTTTCTAAAGAATCTCTCTTTCGGAGAATCAAAGTTAAGCACTTTTCTTGGTCTTCGATTGATCTTGTGTTGGAAATTTGTTATGTCTGTATCGTTGTATTTTGTAAACGGTTCTTTCTTAGGTATATATTGTCTCACCGGTCCATTTGTATATTCGTTGAGTCCTCTTTCCCATGACGAATAAGGGTGGGCGAAGAAAAAGTTCGCGTTTAACTTTTTCGCAATCAATTCATGTTCGTGAAACCCCGTTCCATTATCGGGAGTGATGGAGTGTACATGTTGTTTATAAGGCAAGAGGAGGAAGAAAAGTTCTTTCGCCAAAGTCTTCGCGTTCTTTCCTTCGGATAGTTTTTTCATCAACAGGAACCCGGTCTTTCGGTGGCCGTCAGAATGGCACCCTTGTTTTCCGCTCCGACAATGGTATCGATTTCCCGGTCGCCGAAACGTTCCTTTCGTTCATCGGCATATTCCTGCGCCAAACGGGCGGAATAGCCCCGCTTATGGCTGTTACGCTTGAGTTCTCTACTGATAACGGATTTATCTTTCCGACAAGTTCGGCTATCTCTTTTTGTTTTTTTCTTACCCGGAGTAATACTTCTATTTCGTATCTTTACTCCCGGGTGAATTGTTTTTTATTTTTCATGACAACTACAAAGGACTTTGTTGCAACGTAAGTATACAAACATGAAAAGTGGGTTATTGCAAAGATAAGTATAAAATTAAAAATTCACTACTGTCCGGTCAGTCGGTGATTTGAAATGAAAATAAAACCGGATTGTTGTCTTCTTTATCGGGAATGTAGTACGAATTGATATATCCGATGATATTATTGCCATTTACAGTCATGTAATTAGTAATGGACAGAACAATAAGTGCCATCATATTAAACTGATTTCCTTTGCCGTGCATTTCCAATAATCCG
>JAISNC010000017.1 GCA_031276355.1 Odoribacteraceae bacterium | reverse complement strand
GGCCCGGGAAACAAGGGTGCCATCCTCGCGGCTGCCGAGAGAACTACCGGGTTCCTCTGGATGAAAAAACTGCCCAGGGGGAAAAACGCGAAAGCGCTGGCAAAAGAGCTTTTCTTTCTTCTTGTACCTTATAAACAGGATGTTCACTCCATCACGTCAGATAATGGAACGGAATTTTACGAACATAAAATGATCGCGAAAAAACGGAACGCGATGTTTTTCTTCGCCCATCCCTATTCGTCATGGGAAAGAGGACTCAACGAATATACAAACGGGCTCGTCAGAAAATATATACCTAAAAAAGAATTATTTACAAAATACAAGGAGGATGATCTAACAAATTTCCAGCACAAGATTAATCGAAGACCAAGAAAAGTACTTGACTTTGAGTCTCTGGAAGAGAGATTTTTTAGAAAAGTTGCATTTGCTACTTGAATCTGCCTTTTCGTCACTTTTCCCGCGCGTTTTGTACATCCGGCGAATTAACCTACATTTGTCGAGACCGAAAACCGGAATAGCATGGTATCATCGTCACAGTCACACGACCGCCCGGACATGGAAGAGGTGTACCGATCGTACGCCAGGAGGTTGAATATCTACGCCTATTACCTCCTGAAGGACGAGGCGGAGGCGGAGGATATCGTCCAGGAGATCTTGATCCGCTTCTGGGAGAAAGCCGACAACCGCTTCGCCGACGAAAAGGCGTTGAAGAGCTACCTTTTTAACTCCGTCAGGAACGCTTGCCTCAACAAGCTGGAGAAAAGCAGCGTCCTGCAACACCACCTGGAGCGCCTGAACGACCGGCTGCTCGAGGAGGAGATCGTCACCTTCGACGAGCGGGTGATCGCCGAGATCCGGGCGGAGATCAACCGCCTGCCCGCGCGCACGCGCCACGTCATCGAGAGGGTCTTCTACCGGGGGATGAAATACCGGGAGATCGCGGACGAGCTGAGCGTCTCCATCAACACGGTCAAGACGCTGCTACAACACGGGCTGAAACACCTGCGGGAACGGTTCGCTGGCGAGATCGACCCGCCGCCCGGCCCCGGCACGGGGACGCCGGGAAAACGTTCCAGGGATTCTCGTCAAATAATCTTGCAATACCTTCATGTCTTGTTGTCAACGGCGTGGTTTTGATTAGCGTCTCGCCACTGGCTGGAACCTTGATCTTCACGGGGAGCGCCTATCCGCTCGAGCCGATGACTCGCCCGCTCGAGCGGATCAAGGCTTTCGAGGCAGCTCCCCCCGTCGAATCCCACCGGGGGAGTCGCAACGCGGCGATTCGAGGCGCACCCGGTAAAATAGCGCGTTTCTTGACCCGGGACGCGAGAATTTCGCGTACCTTCGCGGCCTGATATTCATGTAAAGAGAACTTATGAATCACGAAGAAGATGGTTATATCGCCATTTACGGCGCGCGGGAGCATAACCTGAAAAATATCGACTTGAAGATCCCCCGGGACACGTTGACCGTGATCACCGGCCTCAGCGGCAGCGGCAAGTCCTCGCTGGCCTTCGACACGATCCACGCCGAGGGGCAACGACGCTACCTGGAGACGTTCTCGGCTTACGCCCGCCGCTTCCTGGGCGGGATGGAGCGCCCCGACGTGGACAAGATCACGGGGCTAAGCCCGGTGATCTCGATCGAGCAAAAGACGACGAACAAGAACCCCCGCTCGACGGTCGGGACGATCACCGAGATATACGATTTCTTCCGCCTCCTCTACGCCCGCGCGGGCACCGCGCGCTCGTTCGCGACGGGCAGCCTGATGACGCGCCACACGGACGAGCAGGTGATCCGGCTCTTGCAAGAGGATTTCGCCGGGAAAAAGATCGTGCTGCTGGCCCCGGTGGTCAGGGGCCGGAAGGGGCACTACAAGGAACTCTTCGAGGGGGCGCGCAAGAAAGGCTTCATCTCGGCCAGGGTGGACGGGGAGATCGTGGAGCTCCGGCCGGGGACGAGCGTGGATCGTTACAAGAGCCACTCGATCGAGATCGTGATCGACAAGCTGGAGGTGGGACGGGTGGACGAGAAACGCTTGAAAGCCTCGGTGGCCACCGCCATGAAGCACGGGAAGGGGGTGATGATGGTCAAGGAGCACGACGGCGAGGAGACGAGGTATTACAGCCGCCACCTGATGTGCCCCGACACCGGCCTCTCGTACAAGGATCCCGCGCCGCACACCTTCTCCTTTAACTCGCCCCACGGCGCCTGCCCGAAGTGCAAAGGGCTGGGACACGTCCACTCGATGGACGTCGAGAAGATCATCCCCGACGACTCCCTCTCCATACACGACGGGGGCATCTTGCCGCTCGGCAAGCCCAAGGGCACGTTGATATTTCACCAGATAGAGGCGCTGCTCAAGAGGCACGGGGCGAACGTGAAACAGCCCATCCGGGAACTGCCCGAGGAGGCCTTGACGGACATCCTGCACGGGTACCCCGGGCAACTGCGCGTGGAGAACGCCGGGGGCGCCCCTTCTTCCAGCTACCTGACCGCTTACGAGGGGATCTTCAAGTACATCGCCGCGCAGGAGGAGAACGGCACCTCCCGGCGGGCGAACGAGTGGGCGGGGCAATTCATCTCCACGCGCGTTTGCGACCGGTGCCACGGGCAACGCCTGAACCGGGAGGCGCTGCACTTCTTTATCGATGACAAGAACATCTCGGAAATCGCTCACCTGGAGTTATCCGATCTTCACGCGTGGGCCTGTGGCGTGGAGGAGAAGCTGGAAGGGGAGCAGCGACGGATCGCCGGCGAGATATTGAAAGAGATACGCGTCCGCCTGAAGTTCATGCTCGACGTGGGGCTGGAGTACCTCTCGCTCGACAGGCAGGCGATGACGCTTTCCGGGGGCGAATCGCAACGAATACGGTTAGCGACCCAGATCGGGTCGCGGCTCGTGAACGTGCTCTACATCCTCGACGAGCCGAGCATCGGCCTGCACCAGCGGGATAATCACAAGTTGATCCGCTCGCTGCAGGAGCTGCGGGACAACGGCAACTCGGTGATCGTCGTGGAGCACGACAAGGAGATGATGGAACACGCGGATTATATCGTTGACCTCGGGCCGCTGGCGGGAAGAAAAGGGGGCGAGATCGTGGCGCGGGGCACGCTGGAGGAGATCCGTCGAGGCGACGGGCTGACGGCGCGGTACTTGAACGGGCAACGGCGGATCCCCGTCCCGTCGGCACGCCGGGAGGGCCACGGGAAGCGCATCTCGCTGAGGGGATGCACCGGCAATAACCTCCAGGGGGTGGACGTCGATTTCCCGCTGGGCACCCTGATCGTGGTCACCGGCGTGAGCGGTAGCGGCAAATCGTCCCTGGTGAGCGGGACGCTCCACCCGTTGTTAAGCAACCATTTCTACCGTTCCGTCGAGCCTCCCCTGCCCTATCGCTCCGTCGAGGGGATAGAGGAGATCGACAAGGTGGTGATCGTGGACCAGGGGCCCATCGGCAAGTCGCCGCGCTCCAACCCGGTCACCTACACGGGGCTGTTCACCGAGATACGGAAGATCTTCGAACGCCTGCCGGAAGCCCAGGTAAGGGGATACACCGCCGGCCGTTTCTCCTTCAACGTCAGCGGGGGACGTTGCGAGACGTGCAAGGGGGCGGGCGTCCGTACCATCGAGATGAATTTCCTACCCGACATCCACGTGCCCTGCGAGACGTGCGGCGGGAAGCGATATAACAAGGAGACGCTGGAAGTGCGTTACAGGGGGAAGTCCATCGGCGATGTCTTGAACATGACGATCAACGTGGCGGTGGAGTTCTTCGAGAACCTCCCGCCCCTCCAGGCGCGCTTGAAGGTGTTGCAAGAGGTGGGGTTAGGGTATCTCCACCTCGGCCAGCCCTGCACCACGTTGAGCGGGGGCGAGTCGCAACGGATCAAGCTGGCCGCGGAACTCTCGAAAAAGGAGACCGGGCGCACGCTCTACATCCTCGACGAACCTACCACGGGGCTGCATTTCGAGGACGTGAACGTGTTGCTGGGCGTGTTGCAGAAACTCGTGGACAAGGGCAACACGGTGATCGTCATCGAGCACAATCTCGACGTGATCAAGGTGGCCGATCACGTGATCGACATGGGCCCGGGGGGCGGGAAGGCCGGGGGGAGGATCGTGATCGCCGGCACGCCGGAAGTCGTGGCGCGGGATCCCGTCTCGGCGACGGCCCCCTTTATCCGGGAGGAGTTAGAAATGTCACATGTTAAATAAATTACCATGAATGTGTTTAAACGATTCTCGCGCGTGTTCTGGGTGGCGAACGTCCTGGAACTTTTCGAACGATGGGCGTGGTACGGTTTCTTCATGTTGTTCGCCAACTACCTCACCGGCTCCTCCGACACGGGGGGACTGGAATTCACGCAGGCCCAGAAAGGGTTGTTGATGGGCGTGGGCACGGGCATCCTCTATTTCTTGCCGGTACTGACCGGCGCCATCGCGGATCGCTACGGGTACAAGCGGGTGCTCCTCTTCGCCTTCCTCGTCTACGCCTCGGCGTTTCTCTTGTTGCCGCTATTCTCGAGTTTCACGGCCGTGTTCTTGATGTATCTCTACCTGGCCGTGGGGGCCGCGCTCTTCAAGCCGGTGATCTCCGCCACGGTTTCCAAGACGACGGACGAGCGGAGCGCCTCCATCGGTTTCGGCATTTACTACATGATGGTGAATATCGGTGCCTTCTTCGGGCCGGTGGTAACACTGTTATTCAACGAGGATTATCGCGTGGTATTTTATATCTCGGCGGGGGTGATCCTCCTGAACTTGATACTGTTGCTCTTCTACAAGGAGCCGGGAAGGAGAGAGAGGCGCGCCCCTGGCCCGCTGTCGACCACCGTCGGGGAGATCTTCAGGAACATGTTCAGCATCGTCAAGGACACGCGTTTCCTCCTGTTCCTGTTGATCGTGGCGGGCTTCTGGACGATGTATAACCAGCTGTTTTTCACGCTCCCCGTCTTCATCTCCCAGTGGGTGGACACGAGGGCGTTATATGATTTCTTCAGCCATCACCTTCCTTTTATCAGCCACCATTATAGCCCCGCCCCGGGAGTGATAGACGCGGAGTTCGTGACGAATTTCGACGCTTTCTATATTATCCTGTTGCAGGTGGTGATCTCGACGGCGATCATGCGCTTGAAACCGCTTAAATCGATGATCTCCGGCTTCCTGGTATGTTCCATCGGCATGGCGTTGACGCTGTTTTCACAGGACGTGCTTTTCACGCTGGTCGCGATGCTGGTGTTTGCCGTCGGGGAGATGGCCGGGTCGCCCAAGATCACGGAGTACATCGGCGCCATCGCCCCCGCGGAAAAGAAAGCGCTTTACATGGGTTACTCGTTTATCCCCGTCTTCCTGGGGAACGTGTTTGCCGGCCTGATCTCGGGTTCCGTCTACCAGAGGATGTCCGATAAGGTCACGATCGTGCGGGATTATGCCCGGCAACAAGGCTTCAGCGTCCCGGATGGCGTGTCGCAAGGAGAGTATTTCGACGAGGTGGCCCGGCAGGCAGGCCTGAGCGGGCAGGAGTTGACGAACCTGTTGTGGGATACCTACTCGCCCTCCTCCATCTGGATCGTGGTGCTGACCATCGGGCTGGTAGCGAGCGCATCGCTCTTTATTTACGACCGGTATAAAGGATCGGGAAACAACCAAGGCTCCCGGCGATAAAACCGGAAGGGGCTGTCTCAAAACCAATTTTTGAGACAGCCCCTTCGAACTCCCGCTTGCTGATCACTTGATCTTACGAGCCTTGTCGGCGTAGTACGCTTGCATGACGTAGAAGGCTTTCTTCTTCACGCCCCAGCTGGAGATCAACCCCTTGCGGTTAAAGAAATCCTGCACGCCGGGTAACTGGCGGCGCGGGGAGTAAAAATCAACCAGTATCCACGGGGAGAGTCCCGACAATCCGTCGATCTTGTCGAGCATCTCCAAGTTGGCGCGGTATAGTTCCTCCTGGTACTCCTCCGTCCAACGGCGCGTCTTGTCACCGTGTAAGCCCTGCAAGGCACCACCTCCGAACTCGCTGATGATAACCGGTTTATTATACGGCACCACCCATTGCATCGCGCGGGCCGTCTCGTTGTTGCCCCTGTACCAGCCTACATATTCATTGAAACTGATCACATCGACATATTCGTTCATATTATCGTTCAACGTGTTCACGCCCTTGTTATCGCTGGCCACCTCCATCGCCATGCTGATCAACCGCGTGTCGTCCAACGCGCGCGCGTGAGTCGCCAAGCGCGAGAGGAAACGATCGCGGGCCTCGCCGTGAGGAGTCTCGTTCGCTATCGACCAGATGATGACGGCACACCGGTTCCGGTCGCGGGTGATCATCTCGTGCAATTGCTGCTCGGCGTTCCGATAGGTGTCCTCGTTCTCCCACGAGATCGTCCAGTAGACCGGTATTTCCGACCACACCATGATGCCCAGCCGCTCCGCCGCGCGTACCATCTTCTCGTTATGCGGGTAGTGGGCCAACCGCACGTAGTTGCACCCCATCTCCTTGGCCCATCCTAACAACGTCAGGGCGTGATCCTCCGACCAGGCGCGCCCTTGATGAAAAGGTGCCTCCTCGTGGATACTTATCCCGCGCAGGAAAACCGGCTCTCCGTTGAGCAGGATCTGCTTGCCACGCGTCTCGATCACGCGAAAACCGACCTGATCGCGGATCGTCTCCCCCCCGTAAGTGATGAGCAGATCGTATAGCTTCGGCGAGGAGGGGCTCCACAAGCGAGGCTTCGCCTTTATCTCGAAACGCGCTTCGCCTCGCTCGTCGGTTTGTAACACGCGCGTAACGCCCAGCTCGGGGATCGCGAGGGTAATCGACTGACCGGCCGCGTGCACGCTTAACGTCACGCTGCCGACGATCCCGTCGCGTCGCTCTTCCGGCAGCCGCACGCTGTAATCCTCGACGTACGTCCGGGGCACCTCGACGACCATCACCTCGCGGGTAATCCCCCCGTAATTCCACCAGTCCATGTTCACCGTTGGAATAGCATCCCGGTGGCGCTTGTTATCCACCTTCACCACGACAAAGTTATCCCCGTCGGTGACAAGATCCGTCACGTCGAAGTTAAACGGGGTGTAGCCTCCCACGTGCTCGCCGGCTTTTTTCCCGTTCACCCACACCTTGGCCGAATGGTTCACCGCGCCAAAATAGAGCACGTATTTTTTCCCCTCTTGTTTGTTGATCTTGAAATCTCGCTTGAACCATACCGTTCCTTCGTAAAAGAACAACTTCTCGTCTCGCGTGTTCCAGTCGGACGGGATGTCCATCGTCGGCGAAGCGTCCAAGTCGTACTCTACCAGGTCCCCCGGCCGGGTCGCCTTGGCATTCGCGAAGAATCCGTTTTTCAGGGGCCTTAACCGGTAGTCGTAATACCCGTTCTCGAGGGGGTCGACCACGTAATTCCATTTCCCGTTTAAACTCACGAACGTGCGCCCGTAAACGTTAGCAACCAGGGGGATCTCGCGGGCCGTCCCCGCGAAATGCAAAGATAGTGCCAATAGCACGGTACTAAATACTCTTTTCATAGGTTTCGATATTAGATAAGTTAGTGTAGAGAGTGTCCAAAACCCGGGAATAACCCCTCACGACCACGTGCTCAAGTCACGTATTCACGAAAAATCCTAACAAGGTCTGAAACCCTGTCAGGATGAATTCGCCGGATTGTTGAGACTTGCTCTCGCATTTTATTTTTTGTCTTCAAATAATTTTCCAAAATCATCCAGTGAGATCGCGTGATCATCCAACTTGACGCTCTCCTTGATATGGGCGAAGACCCGGTTCTCCTGGGCCTTCTCGCGCAAATGCTCGCGCTGTTCCTTGTCCTCCAGCAAACGCGCGGCGAACGTGTCCAGCTGTTCGGGGAGCAGATGATAAAGGCCGTACCGTTGCAACTGGGAAGCGGCCATGTCACGGGCGACCTCTTTGATATCCTCCTCCGTCACCTGTAGATCATTCTCCCGTATCACCGCACTCTTGATCAGTTGCCACTTGAACGCGTCCCGGTACGAAGCGAAATCCTCCTCCACGGCCTCCTCGGTCACCTTCTCGTTCGTCGCCACGATCCATCGCTTGAGAAAATCTTCCGGCAACGCGACCTCTTCGTTTTTCCGAAGCATCTTGTCACGCGCGTCGATCGTGAAGCGATAATTACTGTGGCCGCTGAACTGGGATTCCAGCTCTCCCTTGATCCTCCCGCGAAGCTCCTCCACGTTATGCACCACGCCCGCCCCGTACAGTTTATCAAACAGGGCCTGGTTAGGCTCGGCATCCACGCGACGTTTTATCTCGTGGATCGTCAAACTAAAATCGGCAGTGATCTTTTCGGCCTCCTCTTTATCAACCCCCAACATGGCCGCGAAATCGGTCTTGTTAGGATACGCCTTCGCCGGATTAAAAATCACCCGGCTGCCGACCGTTGCCCCGAGAAAGTTCTCGCGCGCCGCGCTATCCTGGATATAGGCCACTGACAGGGTAACACGCTCGTTCCGGAGCCCCCCCTCTTTCGCTTCTCCCCCGGCTTCCAACTCCACCAGCTCGCCCTTCAAATATTCCGTTCCCTCGATCGTCTCCACGTCGATCAACTCCCCGTTGTTTTTCAAGATCTCGGCCAACTCCTTGTCGATCATCTCTTCGTCAACCTTGATCGTGTAAAACGGGATCTTCTCGCGCTTGCTTAACTGCACGTTCATCGCGGGGACATACGCGATATCGTACAGGAACTCGTAACGCTCCTCGTCGAGATTGATCTCTTTTTGCTCCTTGCTGGGAAGAGGCTCTCCCAGTATATGCAATTGATTATCATGAATGTAACTCGTCAGTTGATCGGCCAGTAGCTTGTTTAGCTCTTCCAGCAAAACCGCCTTTTCGTACATTTTCTTGATAATCCCGAAAGGGGTCTTGCCCTTGCGGAAACCGTCCATCACCACCTTCCGTTGATAATCTTTCAACACCTTCTCCACGTTGCCCGCGTAATCTTCTTTTACGATCTCGACCTGAATAGTCCCGTGAAGAGAATCAATTGTATTTCGTGTTATATTCATACTCTAATGTTACTGTAATTCAGTGCGGACGAAGGGACTCGAACCCCCACGCCTTGCGGCTCTAGATCCTAAGTCTAGCGCGTCTACCAATTTCGCCACGCCCGCTCGTTTCGTGACGCGAATATACCGCTTTTCCCGAAAAAGGCAAACCCCTCCTCTCGTTTTTTATTTCTTCCTGAGTTCGAAGTTTTTACCCAAGTAAACGCGCCTTACCTCCGGGTCGCCGGCGAGGTACTCGGCCGTGCCCGATTGCAGGATGCAACCGTCGTACAACAGGTAAGCGCGATCGGTGATACTCAAGGTCTCCTGCACGTTATGGTCGGTGATCAATATCCCGATATTCTTGTCCTTTAATTTCTCCACGATACCCTGTATGTCCTCCACGGCGATCGGGTCAACGCCGGCAAAAGGCTCGTCCAGCAAAATAAACTTGGGCGAGATCGAGAGGGCGCGGGCGATCTCCGTCCGCCGGCGCTCGCCGCCGGAGAGCTGGATCCCCTTGCTCTTCCGGATATGCTGCAAACCGAACTCGGTAAGCATCTCCTCCAGGCGCTCCCGCTGGTATTCCCGGGAAAAAGAACTCATCTCCAACACGGCCCGGATGTTATCCTCCACGCTCAACTGGCGAAAAACGGAAGCCTCCTGCGCCAGATAACCAACGCCCCGTTGCGCACGCCGGTACACCGGTTCCTGCGTGATCTCCGTGTTATCCAAGAAAATCCGTCCCCCGTTCGCTTTGATCAATCCCACGATCATGTAAAACGCGGTGGTCTTCCCCGCCCCGTTCGGGCCTAACAGGCCCACGATCTCTCCCTGTTCCACCTGGATGGAGACATCCTTCACCACCGTGCGGCTTTTATATCGCTTGACCAGGTGTTCTGCTCGTAATATCATACCTTAACTATATATCCTCGTTATTGTACTCGCGAAAATACGGATAAATACCGTTCGTCCCGCGGCGCGGGAGCAATTTACGCGCCGGGGTCAACCGGCCACCCCCTCCCGCAAGATGTCGTGCAGGTGCACGATACCCTTGTAATGCCCCTCTTGATCCGTGATCACCAGCTGGGTGATGCTGTACTGCCTCATCACGCGGTGGGCGTTGTATGCCAGCTCCTCCTCGAAGGTGGTTTTCGGGGCCGGCGACATGATATCCCCGGCCGTCAACCCGCCCGTGTTCTCGTATTTTTCCATCATGCGCCGCAAGTCCCCGTCCGTGACAATGCCCAGCACCTTATTCTCTTCGTCGACGACGGCCACCGCTCCCAGCCGTCCCCTCGAGATGGCCAAGATCAGCGGGCGGATGCCGGTCGCGACGCCCACCGCCGGCCGGTTATCCCGGTCGTACACGTCGGCGACCCGCGTGTAGAGGCGTTTTCCCAGCGATCCTCCCGGGTGAAACCGGGCGAAGTCGCGGCTGGAAAAACTCCGGCACTCGATCAAGCACATGGCCAGGGCATCCCCCAGCACCAGCTGCGCCGTGGTAGAACTCGTGGGGGCCAGGTCCAACGTCCCGGCCTCCTTCTCCACCGTCGCTTTCAGGACGTGGCGGGCGTTCTTGGCCAGGAACGACCCCGTGTTGGAGACCATCGCCACGATATTCTGATTCCCGACATTGCGTATCAGGGGAACCAGCAACTTGATCTCCGGCGTGTTACCGCTCTTGGAGAGACAAATCACCACGTCCTCCGGCCGGATCATGCCCAGGTCGCCGTGAATGGCGTCCGCCGCGTGCATGAACACGGAGGGGGTGCCGGTAGAGTTCAAGGTCGCCACGATTTTAGTGGCTATCAAGGCGCTCTTGCCGATGCCGGTGACGATCACGCGCCCCTTGCTCTCGTACACGAGCTTCACTACCGCCTCGAAATCATCGTCGATGTAAGCCTCCAGGCCTTGCACGGCCCTCGCCTCGTCCCGGATCACGCCGCGGGCTATCGCTTTTATATCCACCGTTATACCCATCCCTGTTTTTAAAATTATAGTTTCACGCGAGACAAAACAACGAGAAACGTCGCGTGACTCGATGATCGTTTTTAATTTCCAGGGACAAAAGTATCACTTTTCGCGGTTACTTGTTATAAAGCAGGTAGAAAGATTTATTACCGTAATATTGTTTGAACAACAAAATTAAGTTTTAAATTTGCACTCCCTCAAAAGGAGATACGTCCGGGAAGAGGAGGTGATCTATCACAGAGGCAAATAACCAGAAGTTTAATTTAATAAAGTGCAGAAAGAAAATATCACAAATGGGAACGCAAATTGATTTACACGTTAAGCTGAAGACGTATTTCGGGTTTGATCACTTTAAAGGCAACCAAGAAGCAATTATTCAAAACGTGCTGGCGGGCAATAATACCTTCGTATTGATGCCGACCGGGGGCGGGAAATCGCTGTGCTATCAACTGCCGGCCTTGATCCTCGACGGGACGGCCATCGTCATATCGCCGTTGATCGCCTTGATGAAAAATCAAGTAGACGCTATGCGCGCGTTCAGCGAGATGGAAGGTATCGCTCATTTCATGAACTCGTCGCTGAGCAAGACGGACATCATCAGCGTCAAGGAAGACGTGCTGAGCGGCAAGACGAAACTGCTCTACGTGGCCCCGGAATCCCTGACGAAAGAGAGCAACGTGGAGTTCCTGCGGAAAATCAAGATCTCTTTCTTCGCCGTGGACGAGGCGCATTGCATCTCCGAGTGGGGACACGACTTCCGCACGGAGTACCGGAAGATCCGGCCCATCGTCGAGCAGATCGGGAAAGCGCCGATCATCGCCCTGACGGCGACGGCCACCCCCAAGGTGCAGCACGACATACAGAAAAACCTGGACATGCTCGACGCGCGGGTGTTCAAATCCTCCTTCAACCGCCCGAATCTCTACTACGAGGTGCGCCCCAAGATCGACCCGACGAAGGACATCATCAAATACATCAAGAACAACGAGGGGAAATCGGGCATCATCTACTGCCTGAGCCGTAAAAAGGTGGAAGAGCTGACCGAGTTACTAAACGTCAACGGGATCAAGGCCGCCGCCTATCACGCCGGCATGGATGCCGTCGCCCGGAGCACGAACCAGGACAGGTTCCTGATGGAAGAGGTAAACATCATCGTCGCCACCATCGCCTTCGGGATGGGGATAGACAAGCCGGACGTGCGCTTCGTGATCCACTACGACATCCCCAAGAGCCTCGAGGGATACTACCAGGAAACCGGGCGCGCCGGGCGCGACGGGGGCGAAGGGGTGTGCGTCACCTTCTACAGCTACAAGGACATACAGAAATTAGAGAAATTCATGCAGGGGAAACCCATCGCCGAACAGGAGATCGGGAAACAACTGCTGCTCGAGACGGTCTCCTACGCGGAATCCTCCCTGTGCCGGCGAAAGGTGCTCCTGCACTACTTCGGGGAGGGCTACCCCGACGAGAACTGCGGGTCGTGCGATAACTGCCTCTACCCGAAAAAAGAGTTCGAAGGGAAAGAGTACCTGCTCGACGTGCTACACGCCATCCTCGAAGTCAAGGAGAAGTTCAAGGTCGACCACCTGGTCAACATCCTGCTCGGGGAGGGCGACTCGACCATCAAATCCTACCGCCACGACGAGCTGGAATCCTTCGGGGTCGGCTCCGAGAAGAACGTCCAGTTCTGGAACATGGTCTTTCGCAGGGCCTTGATCGGCGGGTTAATCGAGAAGGACATCGAGCAATACGGGGTGATCAAGTTAACGCGGGCGGGGCACGACTTTTTAAAGAAACCTACAAATTTCATGTTGATGGAAGACCATAACTTCGACGAGGCCGAGGAAAAACTACCGGAGAAGGGGGGGGTATCGGCGCTCGACGGCACGCTGTTCGCCATACTGAAAGACCTGCGAAAGAAGATCGCCAAGAAATACAACCTCCCCCCCTACGTCATCTTCCAGGATCCCTCCCTCGAGGACATGTGCATCCACTACCCCATCACGCTCGAGGAACTGGCCAACATCCAGGGCGTGGGCACCGGCAAGGCCCAGAAGTACGGGAAAGAGCTTATCGAGGTGATCAAGAAGTACGTCGATGACAACGAGATCGAGCGCGCGCAGGACATGGTCGTGAAAACCGTGATCAACAAGTCCAAATTCAAGGTCTACATCATCCAGAACATCGACCGCAAGATCAACCTCGAGGACATCGCCACCGCCGAGGGCCTCACCTTCGAGGAACTCATCAAGGAGATGGAAGCCATCGTCTTCTCCGGGACCAAGCTCAACATCGACTACTACATCAACCAGCTCCTCGACGAGGAGCAGCAGGCGGAGATATTCGACTACTTCATGGAGGCCAACTCGGACAACATCACCGAGGCGTACGAGGAATTTGGCGGCGAGTACACCGAGGAAGACCTGCGCCTGATGCGCCTGAAATTCCACTCGAAGCACGGCAATTAACGCGCGGCCTCCCCTCCCGGGGCGGGGAACGGGGAGCGGGAACGGCCTTAACCGTCCCTCGCTCCCCGTTAACGTTTAACCGCTCCCCGGCGCGCGGCTACTTCACGCACCGGATTTGAAACCCGGGAGTCTTGTAGAAGTAATCCGGGGTGACTGCGCCACTCTCATAATGCAAGCCGTACGCGTTAGGGCCGGTGTCGTCCGTAGAAGACCAGTAGCCGGCCTCCGAATCCACGTTGACCATGCCACTGCCAGCGTAGCCAGCGTAGCCGCCATACCCCCAAGCAGCAATCAGGTCAGCGGCGGAGGCATTATCGACAAGGAGTTCGAAGTCTTCCATTGACGGCACGCGCCACGGCGAGGGGCACAGGAGCGATGGCTTGGCGTTCACGTAGGCCCAACTGTAATAGTAATAAGTTCTACCATCGTGCGTGTAAGTTCGCCCGTCGGCCTTGAACTCAAAAAACGAACCTCCGCTATCAAACGTTTCCTTGTCGCAGTCGGGCATCTGGATGGCATCGCTCCATACCAGCGGGCTGTCGCCGAACGTCCACGTTTGGGCGCTGGCGGCGTAGAATATGGTTACCGGGAGGGGGTGGATCACGGGTTGCCCGCCCGCCCCGGAGACAATAATGAACGCGTCGCCGCCGGTCGCGGGGGCGGCGGGCGCGGTGACGGTAAAGGTGCCCGCACCGCCCACCAGCGGGGATACCGTTACCGTCCAGCCAACGGGAGCGTCGAGCACCTTCACGAGCGCGACGTCGCCCGACGTGGTGAAGGCGATCTCTTTGGTCTCGCCCTGGATAAACATCGTCCGCGTGAACGCGATTCCCGGCTCCACATACGGCGAGCACGCGAGCGAGAGGGGCGCAGTGACGGTGCGCTCCCCGCCGTCGGATATTAACAAGGTGACGGTGCCGGTGGCCGTGTAACGCTTGCCGCCGGCGGCGGGGGCGGTCACGGTGATTCGCTCGCCCACGAGGTCGGGTGCTACCGTCCAGCCGGGCGGCACGTCCACCGCCGCGATTGCTTGCACGTTGCCCTGCACCGTCAGGCCGATCTCCCGGGTCTCGCCGTTGGCGAACGCCGCAGGCTGTGTGAAGGTGATGCCCAGCGGGAGGTACCGGGGCACCCGTATCTTGGTGGTGCCGTCGGCGAGGGTGAAGGTCACGAAGGCGGGATCGGAGTTATCCACGCCGTCCGCGGCGAAGATGGCATCGCCTTGCGGGCCTTGCGGGCCGGTAGTACCAGTGTCACCCTTCGGGCCTTGAGCGCCGGCCGTACCGGTGGCCTTCACCGGGTTCCCGTCGCCGTCGAGCACGTCCGACCACTCGTCGCCCGCGGTGGCCACCTGCCAGTGGCCGGTGGCGGCATCGACGCGCAGTCGCGGCGTGATGCCGGCAGCGCCGGTCTCGCCCTTCGGGCCTTGAGGGCCTTGAGGGCCTTGAGCGCCGTCCACGCCGTCCTTGCCCTTCTCGCCCGGGTCGCCCTTCGGTCCTTGAGCGCCAGTCTCGCCGGTGGCCTTTACCGGGTTCCCGTCGCCGTCGAGCACGTCCGACCACTCATCGTCCGCGGTAGATACCTGCCAGTAGCCGGTGACGGCGTCGACGCGCAGTCGCGGCGTGAAGCCGTCCGCGCCGGTGTCGCCCGGGTCACCTTTCGGGCCGGTCGCTGGGATTTTCTTCCCGTCATTGTCAAGCAGCCACGCGCCGTTGAGCGTCCAGTAGTAGAGATCGCCCTCCCTCTCTACGCCGATTCGCGGGGTGTCCCCTGCGTCGCCCTTCGGGCCTTGAACACCGTCTGCGCCGGTGTCACCCGGGTCACCCTTTGGGCCGGTCACGGGGATCTTCTCCCCGTCCTTGTCAAGCAGCCACGCGCCGTTGAGCGTCCAGTAGTAGACATCGCCCTCCTTCTCCACGCCGATTCGCGGGGTGTCCCCCGCATCACCCTTCGGGCCTTGAGCGCCGTCCACGCCATTCTCCCCGGTAGCACCCGGGTCGCCCTTCGGGCCGGTCACGGGGATCTTCTCCCCGTCCTTGTCGAGTAGCCACGCGTCGTTGAGCGTCCAGTAATAGAGGTCGCCCTCCTGCTTCACACCGATCCGCGGGGTGTCGCCGGCAGCGCCCGGGTCGCCCTTCGGGCCTTGAGGGCCGGCAACGCCCTGGATGCCCGGGTCGCCCTTCGCGCCGTTCAGGATGGTCACCTGCCCGCCCTTGGCGAAGGTGATGCGGTGGCCGCCCGGCGCGGGGTCGGTGAAGGACGTGACCCCGGTCACGTAGTCGTTGTTTTCCAGCGCAGTCACCACCGCTTGCAGCGCACCGATGTTGTCGTTCAGGGTGGTCACCCGCGCCTCGAGGGCGGCCAGCCGCGCGGCCTGGCCGTTCACCTCGTCCCATAGGGCATTGTCGTTGTAGCACCCGCCGGTGAACAGCAGCAGCAGGGCGAGCGAGGCGAAGGCCCCGCGTTTGGTTGGTTTTAATGATTCTCGTGTCATGTAATATGTGTTTAAAGATTTAACGTTTTAAAGAGACGGAATGGAAGATTTCTTTCCGACACCCGTGTTTTATTCCACGGTTAATAGATGGATAGTCGTACATTATTAGTTTTATTGATATTCGCGAAGATAGGAAAAAAAACGAGAGAGGAGGCCCTCCGCCGGGAAAAATATCGCACAATCGTCCTGCCTTCCAGGTAGGGAGGGGGGAAGAGGGTTGGCTCGCCCCGGGCCGGCGGCCCCGGTGTCATGAAAATCCCGTCCCCCGCGGGACGTTCCCCAATGTCATCCAGTTAAGAGACAAGAGGGGGACGATGGCCCCCGCCGGGTTTCGCGGCGTCTCGCGGCGATTGCCCGTGGGGCAATCATATCAATAGAGCAACGGCCTCCCTGCTTGTTCCCAATTCCCCGCAGGGGATTCATAAAAAGCGCCGAAATGAACGCCCCACGGGCTATTGGAGATACGGGGGGGGTACCCTGTTTTCTATTGATATTATTCCCCTACCTTAGATTTGCGGAGTGAAATAAATGAATATTTTTGTAAGGATAAATATGGGGAAGCGAAACCCGGCGAAGCCAATCGGAGCGAAGTTCGCTACAGCCAATCGTTCTCTCTTAACTGGATGACATTGGGCCGTTCCCCCCGGGCGGGAAACCATCGATTTTTCACTCGCGCCCGGCACTTGCCTGGCCATACCCCGCCCCTACACCCGGTTCAAGCGTTTCTCGATCTGGAACATCTCGTCGCGCAGCCGGGCGGCCTCCAGGAAGTCCATCTCCTTGGCCGCGGCGCGCATGGCGGCGCGCGTCTTCTCGAGCATCCTCTCGAGCACGGGCTTGCTCGCGTAAGCGACCAGCGGGTCGGCCGCGACGCTCTCCTCGCCGTCGCGCGCGGGACGGGCGGCCTCGGCGAGCAGCGACCCGGCGTTCCCGCGGATCTGCCGGGGGGTGATGCCGTGTCGCTGGTTATAGGCCAGCTGCTTCTCCCGGCGATAATTCGTCTCGTCGATGGCCGCTTGCATGGAACGGGTGATCGTGTCGGCGTACATGATGACCTTGCCGTTCAGGTTGCGGGCGGCGCGCCCGGAGGTCTGTATCAGGGAGCGGGTGTCGCGGAGGAATCCCTCCTTGTCCGCGTCCAGGATCGCGACGAGCGCCACCTCCGGCAAGTCCAGCCCCTCGCGCAGCAGGTTCACGCCGACGAGCACGTCGATCACGCCACGCCGCAAGTTGTCGAGCACCTGTACCCGGTCGAGCGTCTCCACGCCCGAGTGGATGTACTGGCAGTTCACGCGGGCGCGGGCGAGGTACCCCGTCAGCTCCTCGGCCATGCGCTTGGTGAGGGTGGTCACGAGCACCTTGTCGCCCGTCTCGACGCGTTGCCGTATCTCGTGAAGGAGGTGGTCGACCTGGTTCTTGCTGGGCACCACCTCGATGAGGGGGTCGAGGATGCCGGTGGGGCGGATGACCTGCTCGACGATCACGCCGTGGCACCTCTCCAGCTCGTGGTTGGCGGGGGTCGCGCTGACGTAGATCGTCTGGCCGGTGTTCTCCTCGAACTCCTCGAAGGTGAGGGGGCGGTTATCGAACGACGCGGGAAGGCGGAAGCCGTGCTCCACCAGCGCCTGCTTGCGGGCGCGGTCGCCGCCGTTCATGGCCCGCACCTGCGGGAGGGTCACGTGCGACTCGTCCACGATCAAGAGAAAATCCTCCGGGAAGTAGTCCAGCAGGCAAAACGGTCGCTTCCCGGCGGCGCGCCCGTCGAAATAGCGGGAGTAATTCTCGATGCCGGGGCAGTAGCCCAGCTCGCGGAGCATCTCGACGTCGCACCTCACGCGCTCCTCGAGTCGCCTCGCCTCGAGCTGTTTCCCGGACGAGCGAAAGAAATCCAGCCGCCCGCGAAGGTCTTCCTCGATCTCGAGGGCTGCCCGCTCGATGGTCGCCTTCTCGGTCACGAAGAGATTCGCTGGATAGATGTTCAGGCGATCCACCTCGTTGATCCTCCGGCCCGTCCCCGGGTCGAAGGTGAAGAGGCGGTCGACGCGCTCCCCCCAAAACTCGACGCGGTAGGCGATCCCGTCGAAACTCTCCACGGAGGGGAATATGTCCACCGTCTCGCCCTTCGCGCGGAAAGAGCCTCGCTTGAAGTCAAGGTCGTTATTCGCGTAGAGCGCGTCCACCAGTCGTCGCAGGAGCTGGTTGCGGGTGATCGTCATGCCGCGCTCCAGGAAGACGATGTTAGCGCCGAAAGCGGTGGGGTCGGCCATGCCGTAAAGACACGACACGGAGGAGACCACCAGCACGTCGCGTCGCCCGGAGAGGAGGCTGGCCGTGGCGCGAAGGCGGAGCTTGTCCAGCTCCTCGTTGATCGCCATGTCCTTCTCGATGTACGTGTTGGTCACGGGCAGGTAGGCTTCCGGCTGGTAGTAATCGTAGTAGGAGACGAAATACTCCACCGCGTTCGACGGGAAGAAGGCCTTGAACTCGCCGTAGAGCTGGGCGGCGAGCGTCTTGTTGTGGCTCAACACCAGCGTGGGACGTTGCAGCTCCTGGATCACGTTCGCCACCGTGAAGGTCTTGCCCGAGCCGGTCACGCCCAACAACACCTGGTAGCCGGTGCCCTCGAGCACGCCCTTTTTCAGCCGCTCGATCGCTTCCGGCTGGTCGCCGGTGGGCGTATAGGGAGACGTTAACCGGAACACTGGCCCAATTTCTGCATGAATTTCCCGGGGTCAACGATAAAGCGCTCGTGGACGGCGACGCCTATCAAGGCCACCTCGTCCCGCGCCTCGATCGTGAAGCGGACGCACCGCCCGTCGACCCCGGCGATCGTCGCCCGGCAGGTGACCCTCTTCCCGACAGCCGTCGCCTTGAGGTGTTTCACGTCGATGGAGGTGCCGACCGTGTCGTCGCGCCCGTCCAGCATCCCCTCGAGGCACCGGAGGGCCGTGTTCTCCATGAAACCCACCAGCGCGGGCGTCGCGAACACCGCCAGCTTGCCCGAGCCGTGGGCGATCGCGGTATCCTCGCGCGTCACGACCTTCTCTTGGGAAAACGATCTTCCCGGTATAATACCACTCGTGTTCATCTTGCTCGTTATTTATAGAACGGGTAAAGGTAGGGAAATATTCGCCGTCCCGCGCGGCGGGGGGCAAGATTTTTAACGGCGCGCCGCCCCTCCCCGGGCTAAACGTAGGCGTGAAGCCCCCCCAGGAAATAGGTCACGCCGAAAAAGGTCATCGCCACCGCGAGCAGGGCACACGCGCAGAAGAGGTGAAACTTCACCGGGTCGCGAAACGCGGGCAAGCTCGCCCCGTGCAGCGGGAGCGCGTAGAGCAGGAGCGTGATCAGCGCCCACGTCTCCTTGGCATCCCAACCCCAGTAGCGCCCCCACGAGATATTCGCCCATGCGGCCCCCGTGAAGATCCCCGCCGCGAGCAAGAAGAGCGCCGGGTAAAGCAACCGCACGTTCAAGCGATAGAGCCGGTCGCGCCACCGGCGACGCGCCAGCGCCACGACACCCGTGACGGCGATGAAGAGCAGGAGCGCGTAAGAGATCACGATGACGGAAACGTGCGCGGCCAGCATGGGCGACCGCAACACGGGGGTCACGGGATCCAGGCAAGCGATATAGATCCACACCCCCGCCAGCGGGAAGAGCACGCGGAGTATCCACCGCCACCCCGCCCGGAGCCACGACAGCCACCCCATCGCGAAAGCCAGCAGCAGGTAACCCGCGTGGGTCACGCCGATACCCCACGGGTCGTGGTTGACCAGCAACGTGCTCCCCATCTCGTCGGGGTCGTGGGAGAACTGGCAAAGGCAGTAGCCCTGCCGGGAGTGAATGGCGTTCATGGAGACGCGGCACATCTCGCCGTCCACCCGCAGGAAGCTGATGAAATCGGCCGGGTCGCTCGTCCCCGGGTGATACTCGATGTCAAAGAGCACCAGCTTGACCTCGAAGGGCAACGGCCGTTCGCTCCCGCCCCCCTCCGGCGCGTAAGAGGCGAGCGTCTCCCCCTGCCGGAGATGAAGGTAACCGCGCTCGGCCGAGAGAAAGGTGATCAACGCCCCCGCCAGGATCACCCCCAGGGCGACGTGGAACACGAAGGCGGCCCGCCCGCGCCGGTGGAGCGATCGCCGGAAGATGTACGAGAAAGCGCTGGCGACGAGCAATCCCCACGTGGCCACGAACCACCACGCGCCGTACACCCGCTCCATGACCACCTCCCGCCCGAGCCACTTTTCCACGATCGTGGCCGCGGCGAGGAGGAGGAGCATCACGACAAGCGTCCCGAAGGCGACTCGCTTGCTCCAGCGCGTGTAATCCCGAATCTCTTTCATACTTTTGATTTTCGCGTGTCACGGGGGCGTGTCAAAAAAGCGACTTTTGACACGCGTTAAATAGCCTCGAGGAATTTAATTAACGCCTCCCGGTCCTCCCGGGACATCGCGCGAAACTTCTCCTTGCACGGCTTGGCCTCGCCACCGTGCCACAGGATGGCCTCCGCGTAGTTTCTCGCCCGGAGATCGTGGAGCATGTCCGCGTACCCGGAGGTCACCTGCATCAAGCCGCGGCCCCACAAGGGAGTCGTGCGACAGACGCGCGCGCGGCCCGGCTTGTACATCTCCAGGTCGTGGCGGAGCAGGTCGGTGTAGGGATAAATCTTCTGGTTAGAGAGCGCCGGCATGGGCTTATAATCCGGGCGCGTCGTCCACGAGGGACGATGGCAGGCCGTGCACCCCGTCTCGTAGAAAAGCGTCCGGCCGCGCCGCACCGTCTCGTTGTCCAGGTCGCGGGCGGCGGGGACGGCCAGCGCACGGTGCCACACCATGAAGGCCTCGTAGTCCTCCGTCGTCATCTCCGGGCGGAGGTTCTTGGCCATCAGGTAGGCGAAGATGTTCTCCTCCGAATCGCCGAGCACCTGTTGCACCTCGGGATCCTTGGACATCACCTCGGCGTACTTCCCGGTGATGTAATGATAGGCGCGATCGGGACGAGTGACGTTCGTGATGTTCCAAATCGCGTTCGACCCCGGCCCGTTATCTAACGTGGCGCGGGTGCAGAGGTAGGTGAAACGCCCCGGGTGCTTCCCCGGGTAGTAGGGATTGAGGCCCGTCTCGTCAATGTCCCCGCCAATCACCCCGACACAGTAACCGCGCTCTACCTCCGCCGCATGCTGCGCGCGCAGGTCTTCATCCGAGATCGCGTCAAGCAACGCGACACCGTAGATCCCGATCGTGGCCTCGATGCTGGCGGCATGACGGCTCATGTCAAAGTCGGGGAAGAGGATGGCCGACTGGTCGACGGTGATCTCCGGGTAGATCAAGCTGTACGACGTCCCGTCCTCGTACTTGTTTCCATGCTCGTCGGTGTAGGGTAACCACTCGAGGTGGATCCCCGCCTCGTCGATCGGGGGCTTAAAGGGGGCGACGGCGCTCGTTTGCGTCATCCCCGTGAAGTAGGTCGAGGCCAACGGCAAGGCCGGTTGAGAGGGATCATAGATCATCAAGAGATAGCTGTTTCGACTGTCGGCGGTGTCGAACTTGTCGACGCGCTTGCCGCGGCCACCGTAGCTGGGGTGGCAGGCAACGCACGACTTGCGGATGTAGACCGGCCCCAGTCCCGAGAAACTCATCGAGTTGTCCGAGACGAAACTCTTCTCCGCGATCCGCTCGCCGCGCATGAACTGCCGGTAGAGGGTAGCGTCCTCGTTGATGAAGTTCATCGGCTGCCGGTAGGCCCGCGACGTGGCGTTAAACACCGTGCCGTTGATGCCACCGGCGTACCACTCCTCGCCATACTCCTTATCGTTCGGGAGGTTTTCCTCTTCAGAACAAGCGGATGCCACCAGCAAAAGCACCGCCGCGTTGATCATAATTCCGTGTTTGCCCATTCGTTATCTTTAGTTGTTAATGATTCATTACAGTATATCGGGCAGCGAGTCGAACAACCGTTGCAACTCGTTGCAAGCGTCCACCGCCGCCTCGACTTGCGGGCCGTTCAGCTGATCGCGCACTACCTCGTAGAACGATTTACCCCCGGTACCGATCGCGGCGATCTTGGTGAGGCAATCCTCGATCTTCGCCTTGATCTGGTCGTCCAGGTCGGGATTCACCTGCCGGACGTGAGCACTCAACGTGACCGACTTGCGGGTGTTGTCATCCACTCCCCCGAGGTAGGCGTTCTTGATACTCTTGATGTTATTCCGGTAATCGTCGAGCGAGTGCCAGCTATACCACGACTCCACCTCCATGACATTCCCGGCAGCGTACGGGGCCTCGATCTTCGTGGCCCCCACCTCGCCGGCGATCTCGGCAGCGCCCACCGCGATCTCGGCCAACGCGTCACTCCACGAGGAGTATCCCGTCGCGGAGGTAAGCCGCGCCGCGAAATTCTTGTAATTGCCGTTATTATCCAGGTGAGCAACAACGTCCGGGTTCTCCCGGAAGACCGCCTTCATCGCCTCCGGCACGTTCTCCTCCCCTACCCAGGCCACGTAAGCCAACACGCAATCCCACACCAGCGCGTCGGTAGCGGCCGTCAGGTAATTGCGCTCGGCGGCGGTCAAGTCGGCCACCGGCCGCGCCGCTCCATCGCGGTAGAGCAGGTACTCCGTCACGTGGAACCCGATCACCTCGGCATCCTTCCGCCACGCCTGCTGACCGGTCAACCCGGCCCCGACGGTCAACTCGGCCTGTATATCCGCCAGCTCCAGCGGCCACGAGTCGATGTGCCCGTCGATATCCAGCGCGTTCTCGCCCACGGGGCCGAAAAGGAACGCCTCGCTCAACTCCCACCATACCCGCGCGTTCATCCACGCGTTGGAGGCGGCCTGCATGGTCGCGTCGGTCGGAGTCAGCTTCAACGCCTCGTTGGCCACCCGCATCTCCAACGCCGCCTCGGCCAGCGCGCGGTAGGTCGGGATCACCGTCGAGTTCACGTACTCCTTGAGGATATTCTCGTACACCTTGTCATTCTGTCCCCCTTGAGACTTATTATCATCCTCACAAGAGGTGACACATGCCGTCGACACGAGCATCGACACGCCTAACATCCAACTTCCAACAAATCGTTTCATAGTTATTCGAGTTTACAATTTAAATATTCCGGAATAGGCGATGCCAACGGAGAACGTCGGCTCGTTATTATAAGGAGCGCGGAAGCGCCGCGTCGCGTACTCGGCCTTTACCACCACGCCTTCCAGCGGGAAATAGTTCGCTCCCACGCTAAAGAGCCGCTTTTGGCTCCACGGTTTATCCGTGAGGCCGCGGGCCACCTTGAACATGGAGTCGTAAAGTCCGTAATGCGCGTACACGTAGAGTTTATCCCCGGTGTAGGCACGCGGGACGAACGAGAGCAGGTCATACCCCGCCTCCACGTACCCGCTCACCACGTCCGATGCCACGTCCGTGCGCGGCGAGGGACTGGCCGAGGGGAGCCGCTTGTTGACGGTCGAGATCGCGTGGGAATCACCCAGGTGGCCATACAACGCGCTGGCGCGCAACAACACGTGGTGACGGTTGTAGACGACATCGAACGCGCCGATGGTCACGGCCCCTTGAATCTTCTCGTAACGTTCCGGCTTCAAGCTATTCTTGGCGCTGTTCCCGTGGTAGCCGCTCAAGGCCAGGCGCGCTCCCGGCCCGGGATAGTAATCCACACGAAACGCCCCCGCGTAGGAGGTCGCGATGGAAAACTCGTAGGGCGAGGTGGAACCGCCCTGGATCCAGTTGGCATTATTAAACCGCTCGGCATCTAACCCGGCGATAAATTGGGCCTCGTAGTGCCACTTGCCGCTCCGCCCGTGAACACTGACTCCCGTCTCGTGCCACGTGCACGGGAGGATCGCGCTCTCCTCCTCGGGGCGCGTCACCGTGAAGAAATCAGTGGGCATGTGATATTGATTCGTCAACCCCACGGGCACAACGACGTGCCCCACGCGCACGTTGACGCTCTCCGACCAACTCTTCTCGATCCAGAACTGTTCGAGGGCCACCTCCCCGCCTTTCTCCACTTCGGTCTCGTACTCGCCCGTCTCCTCGTTCTCGATCTCGTAGGTGGTGCCCGTCCCACCGTGTTCAAACTCGATCTCCGTCGACACCTTCCACCCGCGACCGAAGTCATAGCTCGTGTAGATCACCACGTGCGGGAGATCGAAACGCCCGTGCCCTTTATCTTTATACGCGGACGGGTTCGTGTAGCGCGCCACGTTGTCGCTGTAAAACATCCGCTGCATCACGGCCTCGCCGTAACCGCCCAACGTGAACCGGGAAACGCGTTCGTGCTGTTGCGCGGCAGCGTTGAAGGTCGTCCCGGCACACAAGAGGAATAAAAAAGGAGTGAAAATATGCCTCATGATATACTTTAGATTATCGTGTGACAAAAGTACTGCTTTGCGGAATACACGACAATCCCCATGAATGGCTATTCCACTCCACCCGCTCTCCCCATTCATAGGGATGCCGCCCACGCTTGGCAGTCCCGGGAAAAAGCGGTTACTTCGCGGGAACAGTTCACGCTAACAAGTAATGACATGGGCCAAGAGATTGAACGTAAGTTTTTAGTACGCGGGGAGTTCAAAGCCGGCGCGTCTCCCCCCGTGCGGATCACGCAGGGGTACCTCTCTTCCGTGCCGGAACGCACCGTCCGCGTCCGGGTGAAGGGCCATAAGGGCTACATCACCGTCAAAGGAGCCGGGAACGCGTCGGGCACATGCCGCTTCGAGTGGGAGAAGGAGATCCCCGTGGAGGAGGCAAGGGAGTTGCTGGCCCTCTGCGAACCGGGCCTGATCGACAAGAGTCGCTACACGGTAAAAGCCGGTCGCCACACCTACGAGGTGGACGAATTTCACGGTACCCACGAGGGGCTGGTCATCGCGGAGGTGGAACTTGCCGACGAGGAGGAGTCCTTCGAACGCCCGGGGTGGCTGGGAGAGGAGGTAACCGGCATCCCCCGCTACTACAACGCCATGCTGGCAAAACAAGACGACGCGTAATACCGGAAAACCGCCCGAACGAGGGTGTGTCAAAAGTCGGCTTTCGGGGGGGGGTACCTCGATCCCGATGGGATCCCGGCGCACGACGCGATGCCGGATAAGAGCCATCCGATGCCCAGAGAGATCTGGACTTTTAAGACAGCCCCGATGGACAAACTGGAGGTGGCCACCAACGGACGTGGTCGCTTCGCTCCCTTTATTCTTGGACACAGCGCACGGGGAAACCGTAACCGCGATTAACGGCGAGGTTCCAAACGGTGGCCGCATTGAAGTCAAAGTAATAACCTGACGTGCTGCTGGACGGCGAAGACGGCCAGCTGTAACCGGAGCTCAGCTCGGCGGACATGGTTCCGTTTCCCAAAACGTAGGAGCGCTGGCCCGCCGCCGGATAGTAAGCATAAGCGTTCTTTAGGACATTGTCCATGTAGAACTCCCAGCCGGCGGTAATGCCACCGCCGCCATAGCCACCAGTGCCCGTACCCGGGTTATTGACATTGTTGAGGGAGAACACGGCCCACGTGCCATTTATAGGTAACTTCCACCCCGGGGGACAGGGGTCAAAAAAACTCTTGCCGGTCACCTGGATCGTGTTCCACGTGGAGGGGTTATTCCACAACTCGGTGGAGTAGGGATTAGTCAAGAGCCAGTCGCCACCACTGCTACCGGGAACGTAGTACGTGGTAGGATTTTTAACCGCCCCCTCGAACGATGACCTATTCACGACTATCGGGATCGTCGGGCCGGTCGCGCCAGTAATATCGTACAAGGTGACGGGAGCAAAAACACTGTTCGTGGCGGGGAACGGGTCCTTGCGCCCAAACTGGTAGTACAGGCCGCGGGTATTTTGCACGCCGTCCGCGCGATTACCGCTGGCGGCGCCGAGGTTACGGTCCATGATGAATTTATTGTTGTATGCATCGGCCCACGGCCCGCCGGTATAGTGATGTACCTGCCCGCCGGGAACGGTATACGCGAACGTGTTTTCCTGCCACGAGGAGGGGGCCTCGTCCGGGTTATAACCCGTGATCCACAGGTGCCAGCTCCAGAGATAGCCGTCGCCCCCCGTCTTGAGCCTGACCCCGACCAGCACGTTACCCTCGACTCCTGGCCCGGTGGGCTTGAAATAGAAGCGCTCGCTTCCCGTGCCCGCGAAAGAGGTGTTACCCGGCGTGACCGCACCGTTGGAGGTACAGAAGTCGATAAGGCGGCTGTCCCGGTCCTGCCAGATCACCTCGGCCACCCACTCGGTGGCCGGCGAGATAGCATTTCCCCCTCCAATTGTCTTGTTCCAGAAATCATTGACGCGCCCGGCAACGGGCACGCCGTAGGTGGTCTGGAGCGGGGTGGTGAGCGGGGTGATAATATAGGAGTTCGCGTCTACCAGCTCCACCTTCCCCAGGTTTTCCACGCGGGAATCCCCGATGACGGTTCCAGCGGTGTTAAACGTCACCGGGAGCGTGTAGTGACAGTTCGGCGTGATGTTGAAATCGTTGGTCGCGTTCTCTCCCGGGTAGAAGCGGTAACGCAACGGCGTGCCGTCGGCGAGTTGACCCATGACCTGGACGTACGTGGCGTTCGAGGGGGCGTTCACGTTCTTCTGGGTTGGCACCGTCGCCGCGGTGGTTCCCTGGCGGTTGCGGGGCAGGTAATACTTCAACGTGCACGTGTTGCCCGGCGACAGGGGCAGGGGGGGCTTGTCATCGACGGGGGTCAAGTTGAAAAAAAACGCCCCGGGGCTGGCGGCGGTCGTCAACAGCCGGTCGGCATAAGAAAAGCGATCGGGCACGTTGCACAACTGCACCGAGTTGATCGTCACGCCCGAAGTGGCTTCATTGACGAGCGTCAGCGTGAGCTTGGCCACGTCACGATACAGGTCGCACGCCAGCGAGCCGGGCACGCTACCACCGACCAGGTCGATAAAGCCGCTCATTAACAGGTCATCGCCGTAGCCATCGTTGTATGTGTCCTCCAGCCGCCGGACGAGTAGGGAAACGTTCTTCAAGGCCCCCAGCGTGGAGGCATTCTTTAATGCGCCAGCATCCAGCGCGGCATCGTGGGTATTGGCCACCAGCACGCACCTGTAGGTCTGGCCGGCCGGGGGAAGGATCAGCGCGAGCAGGTTGTTATTAACAGTTATAAAATCGCTCATCGTGTAATACCGGGGGGCGGTCGCCAGGATGGCGTTATCCGCGGTACCCGTGTATTGCAGCACCCAGAAGTCCGTTACCTTGTACCCCGGCGCGGTACCCTCTTCCACCGGATCGATAATGGCCCGGGTGCCGGTCGTACCGGGGGTCTCGGGCACCGCGTTGATCGAGAGGGTGACCAGGGCCTCGCGCCCCTCGCCGCCGGCATCCGGGCGCCCCGCCGGCCCCTCCGCGCACGCGGCGACCGCGCAAGTCGCCAGCGCGAGCAAGTAAACTCGTGACGTGTTCATGTTGTTCTTGTTTTTATGTTTTTTCATTTCCTTATTCTCTCGTTAGTCGATGGATTGATCGAGGGGGTAATTTTTCCACGCGCCATCCACCAGTTGCCACGCGCCAAGCGGGATCGTCGTGGTCGGG
>JAISNC010000120.1 GCA_031276355.1 Odoribacteraceae bacterium | reverse complement strand
TTGCCCCCGCCGTCCTCGATCGCCCCGGCGGTCACGGCCATGATCTCGACGTAGGTGGCGCGCCCGGGCGCGCCCACGTTCTTCCCCGCTTCCGTGCTCGCCCCGGTAGTACCCTGGCGATTGCGGGGCAGGTAATAGCGCAGCGTCTCCACGGCATCGCCGGGAGCCAGATCAAGCGTGTCGACGGGCAGGTCGAACACGTCCGACTGGGCGGGCGAGGGACTCGGGGGTGCGTCGCCGTCAAGCAACCGGTCGACGTAGAAGAGGCGATCGGGCACGTTACGCAACTGCACGGAGGTGATCGTCACGCCCGAGGTGGCCGTGTTGTTAAGCGTCAGCGTGAGCTTGGCCACGGTACGGTACAACGCGCAGGTCAACGAGGTGGTGGTGCTGGTCACGTCGACCGTGCCGTTCATGAGCAAGTCGGGATCGAGTCCACCGGCATTATACATGTCTTTCAGCTTCGAGAGCCTCTTGTAAACGGTTTTCAGGTCGGCCAGCGTGATGACAGGCCCCAACACGGTGTTGAACGCGTCGGAATGGATGTTGGCTAACAACACGCACCTGTAGATCTTGCCGGCCGGGGGAATGATCACCGCGACCGCCGTAGTGGACGTTACCGTTGGCATCGTGTAATAACGGGGCGAGCCGAGCCGTTGCCCGTTCTCGTTGAATTGCAACAACCAGAAGTCCTCGACGATGTAGCCGGGGCCGGTGCCCTCGTTTACCGGCTCCTCCAAGGCCCGCGTGCCAGCCAGGCCGGGGAGCTCGGGCGCCGCGGTGAGAGAGAGGGCGATCGTGGTCTCTATCCCCTCGTTGCCAGTGGACCCCACTGGCTCGTCCGCGCACGACAAGGCCGCAAGGGCCGCCAGCGCGAGCGAACAAATTCGTGACGTGTTCATGCTGTTCCTGTTTTTATAGTTTATCATTCTTTCGTCTCGTTTATCATTCCCCGGGGGGCGTCGCCCGCCAGCGAATCATCGACACGCAATTTTCTGGTACAAAAGTAGGAAAAATAATAACACGAATATAAAATTAGTCATTTTTTTCCGCCCGTCCCGCTTTTATCGGGCACGCGGCTGTTTATCATGACTATAAATGGAAATCCGGGCGCGGGAAGAGGCGTTCATTCGAAAACAAAAAAATGGGGGGTGGCGAAAGATTTTTCGCCCCTACACCTGAACGTTATCGCGAACCATCGGGTTTCGTCCTCACGGATCGCAAGGAGGACTACTCTGGAGGGAACGCACAGATCGCAATGACGAAAATCGCCCAAGCATTCCGTTCGGGATACGAGGTACCCCTCCGAAACCCGACTTTTGACACACTTTTTTTTCTTGCTTCCGTTGCATTTACTCATTGAACTTACGGAACCTTGGTAGGAGGGTATCGTGCGTTGGCGTGTGTGATGAGCGCGATCTTAAAAAATAACGCGATATTTCATGAGAATTTATTTTCACAAAAAAGAAAATCCCTATATTCGCGCCGTGAAAACATGCCCAAGTGGTGAAATTGGTATACACGCTACTTTGAGGGGGTAGTGGCCGTTAGGCTGTGCAAGTTCGAGTCTTGTCTTGGGCACTTTTTATACTTCGCTACTCTATTAATCACCTGGCTACTGGATCAGCCGGCCTCGTTTTCACCTTATTTTATATCGTTGGCCCCGTGAGGCCTTACTACAAAATTGCAGCTCGTGTTTCTACCGGGCTATGGGGCCGTCTCAAAAGTTGCGAATAAACCTCCCGTTGAAATGCAGCTGGCTCGAGAGGCCTATTTCGTGATGTCGTCGGATTTGTGTATTATCGCGTGTGTATTTAACTTGGAAACGTTACACGATGGCTTGGCATAACACGTTGGGAAAATTAGGTGAAGAGAAGGTACGTCATTACCTGCTCGAGAAGGGGTGCACGATCCTGGAACAGAATTGGCGACTGGGACGCATAGAGGTCGATTTCATCATCCTGGACGGGCAAGAGCTTGTGGTGGTGGAGGTGAAGACGAGAAGGCGCCCGGACGATTACCCCGGGGAGTTGCTCTCTCGCGGCAAATGCAAGAGGCTGTTGGTGGCCGGAGCGGCTTACTTGGAGCGACACCGGATCAAACGCGAGATCCGTTTTGACCTGATCATTGTATCGGGAAAAGAGATGAAGATCGAACATTTGCGGGACGCAATCCGGGTATAATAAAAGTGCCGGGACGCCTTCATAATTCTAATGGTGTGTGTGTGACTGTAGTAAGGTGAATGGCGGTCCCGGCGACGGGAGATGCTCCCGTGAAAAACATCGCTAATATAGGGTGTTTTGTGCAGACGGCAAAATATTTTCGGAAAAAATTATTTGTTTTTTTTACTTTTGCGCCAAATTAAAAAATGCCTTATGACAATGATTAAAGCTAAGTATTTGGGTAACATGCGTGTAGAGTGCGTTCATCAGCCCAGCGGAGCAACGATTATCACGGATGCGCCCGTCGATAATCAAGGGAAAGGCGAAGCCTTCTCCCCGACAGATTTGTGCGCGACCTCCTTGGCCGCTTGCGTGATGACGATCATGGGGATATACGCCCGTGATCACGACCTGGATCTTTCCGGGACGGAGATAGAGATCACTAAACGCATGGCCGCCTCGCCGCGTCGCATCGGGGAGATTGACGTGATCTTTCACATGCCCGACCGGGAGTTCTCGGATAAAGAGAAGGCGATCCTGGAGAGGCTGGCGCGTACTTGTCCCGTGCACTTGACGTTGAGCGAGGAGGTAAAGCAGCATTTCACCTTTCTTTGGAGCAAGTGAGATGCTCTCCAGCGGGATCGTACCCGGGCATCCCCACCGGGACGCGAGACAACTTCCCGGAACGACGTTTGAGACAGCCTCCTTTTTTATTACCTTCGCGGGCGTTATAATGATCGTGTATGAGTGATAATACCTTATTGGAGAAGTTAGAGACCTTTTATATTCGTTTCCACGAGATCGGGCAATTGATCACGGATCCGGAAGTGATTCAAGACATGCCTCGTTTCGTGAAGCTAAACAAGGAGTACCGGGAGTTAGAGCAAGTCGTGAAGGCCGGGGATCTCTTGAAGAACGGGATAAAGGCTTATGAGGAGGCGATGGAGATCCTCGATCACGAGGCCGACCGGGAGTTGAGAGAGATGGCCGAGATGGAGATCGAGGAGTTAAAAGCCCGTATCCCGGAGTGGGAGACGAAGATCAAGTTACTGCTCGTGCCGGCGGACCCGGAAGATGACAAGAACGTCATCTTGGAGATACGTTCCGGCACGGGGGGAGACGAGGCCTGCATCTTTGCCGGCGATCTTTTCCGCATGTATGTCAAGTTCGTCGAGGCGAAACGCTGGAAGATGGAGGTGACGAACGTGAGCGAGGGCACCTCCGGCGGCTACAAAGAGGTCGTGGCGAACATCTCCGGCAACGGCGTCTACGGGATCATGAAGTACGAGTCGGGAGTACACCGGGTGCAGCGCGTCCCCGCCACGGAGACGCAGGGCCGCGTGCACACCTCCGCGGCGACGGTGGCCGTACTCCCCGAGGCCGAGGAGGTGGACGTGGAGCTAAATCCGGCAGACATTCGCAAAGATACCTACTGCTCCTCCGGGCCGGGAGGACAGTCCGTGAACACCACCTACTCCGCCATTCGCCTGACACATATCCCGACGGGCATCGTGGTGACTTGCCAGGACGAGAAGTCACAGATCAAGAACTTGGCCAAGGCGATGAAAGAGTTACGCTCGCGTATCTATGCCATCGAATACCAGAAATACATGGACAGCATTGCTTTGAAAAGAAAAACGATGGTCTCCACGGGCGATCGTTCCGCGAAGATACGTACCTATAACTATCCCCAGGGGCGGGTCACCGATCACCGGATCAACCTTACCCTCTACAACCTCTCCGCCATCATGGACGGGGATCTCGACGAGATCATCGAGAAATTGCAGATCGAAGAAAACACGGAACGCTTGAAAGAGAGCGGTTTTTAACACGATACGACCACATCATGAACTACTCCGAACTCGCCTCCCGGATCAGGGAAAAGCAATCATTCCTCTGCGTGGGTTTAGACTCCGACATCCGGAAGATCCCGCGCCACCTGACAAGCGAAAAAGATCCCCTCTTCGCCTTTAACCGGGCCATCGTGGAGAGCACGGCAAGTCTGGCCGTTGCCTATAAACTCAACACGGCCTTCTACGAGAGCAACGGTACGGCCGGCTGGCAAAGCCTCGAGCGAACAGTTGCCTATATCAAAGAGAGTTATCCCGACATCTTCCTCATCGCTGATGCCAAGCGCGGGGACATCGGTAACACCTCCGAGATGTATGCGCGGGCCTTTCTCGAGCACATGGCTTTTGACGCGATCACGGTGGCCCCTTACATGGGAGAGGACTCCGTCACCCCGTTCACGCGTTGCGCGGGGAAATGGGTCGTCCTGTTGGCGTTGACCTCCAACAAGGGAGCGTTCGATTTCCAGTTCATGGAAGAGGACGGGGAAAAACTCTACGAGCGAGTATTAAAGCGCTCCCGGCAGTGGGGTGACGCGTGTAACATGATGTACGTGGTGGGTGCCACGAAGGCGGAAATGCTGTCCGGGATCCGCGAGATCGTGCCCGACCATTTTTTGCTGGTACCCGGCGTGGGTGCCCAGGGAGGGAGCTTGGAAGAGGTCGCCCGTCACGGTATGAACGCTCACTGCGGGCTGCTCGTGAACTCCTCGCGGGGGATTATCTTCGCCGACTCGACAGAGCACTTCGCCCGGCGAGCCAGGCAGGAGGCCCTTGCCCTGCAACAAGAGATGGCGGCCCTCCTGGCGGCCTACCCGTTCACTCGTTGATCAACTCGTAACTATAATAGGGAAGAGGCGCGTTCAAGTAGTGTAACACGCGCTCCTGGTTCATCCCGTTGAGCGGCTGGTGGGGGTGGCCGAAGGTGGCTTTGATACCCATGTTAATAAAATGGACCGCCCGGTCGATGGCCTCGGGTAGGCTTTCGCCGTTCAACATACACCCGGTAATCACGCTGGCAAAGGCATCCCCGGTGCCGGGGTAAGAGGCGGGGACGTGATCGCTCACTACGCGCCACGCGCGGCCATCCGTCCGGTTGTAGGCGAGCGTGGCCACGTTGCGGGCATGCTCGTGCGGGGCAGAGGTGATAATCACGTGTTCAGGCCCCAGCGCGCTCAACGCTTCACACCATCGCACGGCCTCCGCGGGAGAGATCGGGCCTCGGGGATCACGTCCCAGCAAGAAAGCCGCTTCCGTCAGGTTAGGCGTGATGATTTTGGCGCAGGCGCATAACCGGCGCATCCCCGCCACCATCCCGTCGGTCATGCCGGGGTAGAGTTTCCCGTGATCTCCCACGACGGGATCCACCACGATGAAGTTACCCTCGTTTTTAAATTCCCGGAAAAACTCCTCCACGATCTCCATCTGCCTCCCGGAGGCCAAGTAGCCGGAGTAGATCGCGTCGAACTGTAAGCCCAACGCTTTCCAGTGGTCGATGGCCTCGCCCATGAAGTCGGTCAAGTCCTGCGACCGGAAACCGGGGTACTCGCTGTGGGCCGACAGCACGGCCGTGGGGAGAGGGCATACCTGGTAGCCCATGTGCGACAAGATGGGGATAACCACGGTCAGGGAAGCTCGCCCGTAACCGGAAAGATCGTGAATAGCGGCAATTTTTTTCATCATGATCTATCGCTGAAACCTTGTTCCCGCAGGCCGGCGCTACCGGTACAGGTAGCGTTTAATACTGCGCTTAGGCGTTTTTTCAAACTCGTTTTGTTGGATAACTATTTTAGTCACTTGGCTATACGCCGGGAGGTGGTGGTTGAGTTGTTGCCTGTTCTCCTCCATCAGTTTTTCCAGCTCCTGCGGCGTGTTTTTCTCGTTAGCCGCGAGCGCGTCAACATCCGGATATACCAGGGCGACGAGTTTTTTGTCTCGTTCCATCACGATGGATTCGCCGATGTACGGCAGGGTGTTCAGGCGATCTTCGATCTCTTCCGGGTAGATGTTTTGCCCGTTAGGGCCGAGGATCATGTTTTTACATCGACCCTTGATAAAGAGATAGCCATCGGAGTCGATGATCCCGAGATCGCCGGTGCGCAACCACCCGTCGGGGGTAAAGGCTGCCCTCGTGGCCTCTTCATTTTTATAATAGCCTGCCATCAGGTTATCCCCCTTCGCGAGGATCTCGCCGACGATGTGGGCGGGATCGGGGGAGTCGATTTTAAGTTCCATGCGGGGTGCCGCCTTGCCGCAAGAACCTTTTTTAAAGGTAGCCCAGCCGTCGTAGGCGAGGATCGGGCCGGTCTCCGTCATGCCATATCCCACCGTGTAGGGGAAGCGGATGGCGTGAAGGAGATCCTCCACCTCCTTGTTCAACGCGGCTCCACCGACGATCACCTCCTTGAAGTTCCCGCCGAACGCATTGATTACCTGCCGGCGGATCGCTCTCCGTATCCGGACATTCACGACCGGTATGCGCAACAGCACCTGCATGATGGGCCTCTCGATGACCGGGAACACCTTCTTCCGTATGATCTTCTCGATGATAAGCGGTACGGAGACGATCAAGTTGGGCTTGATCTTCGCGAAGGACTCGGCAATGATCTGCGGCGATGGTGTCCGGGTCAGGAAAAATACTTGGGCTCCGCCGGCAAACTCGTAAATAAACTCGAAAGCCATGCCGTACATGTGTGCCATCGGAAGCATGGAGATCACCCGTTCTTCGGGCATCCGCCCGAACACGCTGAAGGCAAATTGCAGGTTCGACCACAAGCTCCGGTACGGGAGCATCACCCCTTTGGGCGAAGTCGTTGTCCCGGAGGTGTAATTAATAATGGCCAGATCGTCGAGGTTGTCACGTCGGTACGAGACGGAAGCGGGAAGAAACCGGTCCGGGAACTTCAGCCCAAACAACTCGTTCAGCCGGGCGCGGGCCGAGAGCAACGCTTCGTTCTCCGACCAGGTGATGGAGAAGTCCTCCAGGCTAAAGATCCCTTCCAAGAGGGGCATCTCCCGCGTGTCGAGGCTCTTCCACACCATGCAGCCGACGAACAAAAGGCGCGCGTCGGAGTGATTGACCAGCGCACATACGTTCTCGGGCTTGAAATCGTTTAAAATCGGGACGGCGACGGCCCCGTAGGTGAGGGTGGCGAAAAACGCGATGCCCCAGTTCGTCATGTTCCGCCCGCAGATGGCGATCTTGTCTCCTCGTTTTATTCCCGCGTGCTCGAAAAGAATGTGCAGTTTTTCGATTTTCCGGGCTACGTCTTTATAATTACAATTGACCCCTTTAAAGTCGGTTAGCGCCGGGGAGTCCCAGTTATCGCGGATGCTTTTTTCGATATAAAAAATAAAACTCTCTTCCATGGCATAAAAGTCATTAATCGGCGCTCAAAGGTAGTCATTTATTCCAGAAAACAAAACAAGTACGCGCCGGGAGTGGCGAACGTGTCGCCACTCCCGGCGGGAGATCCGGTCAAGGAGTCTCTTCCGTGATAGGCCCCAAGAGGCCTCCGTAAGAGATCGAGGCCCGGTTATTACTATTCACCTGGATAGTACATCGCCCGTTCTCGTACGCCTCGATGGTCACGGTGATCACGTCGCCACTTACCGTCATCGAGCAGGTAAACGCGACGTGTTGCCTCTTCCGTTTTTTCACCACCTTGACAGTGGCTTTGTCGATCCGGCTCTTCGCGAACTCGAACCCGCCCCCTTCGCCGTAAGGCAGGGAATAGGCACGGCCAAAGAAGGGTAGATGCCCGGTAACCACGGTATCCCGAAAGAACAGTTCACCGCGGTTCGCGGCCAGCGAGACGTGTCCTTCCCCTCCCACGGTCGTGGTGCCGTGCTGGGAGGTGATGGTCACACTGCTATTTCCGGTGGGGTACGCGTCCGTCGCTTCCACGTAGAAAACCTGGCTTTTGACCAAGGCAACCAGCTTGTCAAAAGCCGTCGTGTCCCTTTTTTCTTCTCTCCTCTCGCCCGCCGGGGCGGATAGGCAGGAGAACAACAGGACTCCTGCCGAGAGGATGCACTTTAGTGTATTCATAGTGATAACCATTTTAATTAGATGGCGCAATGTATGAAAAATTTTCAAGAGGTCAAAATCAATCGTGTCATGCCGTGGTTGATTGTCAGGTAGAATGGGGCGACAGTGTTTAGATGTACATGTTCACGAGGGCCTCGTACAGTTCTTGCTTGCCGCTCCGTTGTTGCGGTTCACCGTTCCCGGCGGCCCAATCGCGTAGTTGTTCGAGGGTCAAGCGACCTTCTTCGAAGGCTTTCCCTGCCCCCTCGTCGAAGGAGGTATAGCGAGCGGCCCGCCACGTTTTGTAGGGCGACTCCTCGAGGATGGCGATGGCGGTAAGCAAGGCGCGGGCGAAAATATCCATGCCCGAGACGTGGGCGATGAAGATATCCTCGAGGTCGGTAGAGGCACGGCGGGTCTTGGCATCGAAGTTGGTGCCCCCGCTACCCAGCCCTCCTGCCTCGACGATGACGAGGAGGGCTTGCGTCAACTCGTAGATATCGATGGGAAACTGGTCGGTATCCCAGCCGTTCTGGTAGTCACCGCGATTGGCATCGATGGATCCGAGCATTCCCGCGTCGGCGGCTACGCGCAACTCGTGTTCGAAGGTGTGGCCGGCAAGGGTGGCGTGGTTCACCTCGATGTTTATCTTGAAATCCTTGTCGAGATGGTAGTGGCGAAGGAACCCGATGACCGTCTCGGCATCAACGTCATATTGGTGCTTCGTAGGCTCCATCGGTTTCGGCTCGATAAGAAATGTTCCCTTGAACCCGCGTGCCCGGCCGTAGTCGCGGGCGAGGGTCAACAGGCGGGCGAGGTGCTCCTTCTCGCGTTTCATGTCGGTGTTCAGCAGGGAGTAATACCCCTCTCGTCCTCCCCAGAAAACGTAGTTGGCACCGTCGAGGGCGATGGTGGCGTCGATGGCATTCTTGATCTGGCCGGCGGCCCGGGCGAGCACCGCGAAATCCGGGTTGGTGGCAGCCCCGTTCATGTAGCGCGGATGGCCGAAGACGTTGGCGGTGCCCCAAAGCAACTTCACCCCGGAGGCGGCTTGTTTCTCCTTGGCGTGGTCGACGATCCGGGCGAGATTGTGCTCGTACTCGATGAAAGAGTTCCCCTCCTCGACGAGATCGACGTCGTGGAAGCAGTAGAAGGGGATGCCGAGCTTGGTCATGAACTCGAAGGCGGCATCCATCTTGTACTTGGCCCGACTGAGGGTGTCGGTGGCGTTGTTCCAGGGGAACTGTTTCGTGACGGGGCCGAAGGGATCGTCGCCGCCGGCGCAGAGCGTGTGCCAATACGCCATGGAGAAGCGTAACCACTCTTTCATGGTGCGGCCCGCGATCGGGCGATTTTCATCGTACCAGCGGAAGGCGAGGGGGTTTTTACTCTCTTTCCCTTCGAAGGGGATTTTCCCGACGTGAGGGAAAAATTCGGTCTCTCCTGTGATGATTTTCATGGTGATTCGTGTTGTGGGGCGTGCCCCGGTTTATGGGATAATTGCGTAGACATGTGCTCTTCCCACCGGGCATACGCTTCCCGGTAGAGTGGTTCCTCTCGCGGGTCTGGCTCGACGAGAGCCACGCGCTGGAGGCTGGCAAAAGCTTCCGCGCGGGATCCATAGATGCCGGCGCCGATACCCGCTCCCCGGGCGGCCCCGGCGGCCCCATCCGTGTCGTACAGTTCGATGATCGCGCCGCTGACGGTAGCCAACGCGCTGCGAAAGAGGGGGCTTGAGAACAGGTTGGCATGTCCCGCGCGGATCACGCGGATCTCCATGCCCATCTCTTGCATGATCTTGATGCCGTGTTGGAAGGAGAAGACGATGCCCTCCTGGGCCGCCCGGAGCAGGTCGGGCAGGCCGTGGACGTTGAAGTGGATGCCGTGTATGGAACAGCCGCTCTCCTTGTTGCCCAGCACGCGTTCGGCACCGTTCCCGAAAGGGATAATGGAGATGCCCTTGCTCCCGACAGGGGAGCGGGTAGCGAGGGCATTCATCTCGTCGTAGGAGAGACCCGCCGGGACAATATGGTGCTTGAGCCACGCGTTGAGGATGCCCGTCCCGTTGATGCAAAGCAACGCACCAAGGCGGGGACAACGGGCCGAGTGGTTGACGTGGGCGAAGATGTTGATACGGGAGAGGGGGTCGTGAGTAGGTTCGCCCAATATGCCGTAGATAACGCCCGACGTACCGGCGGTTGAGGCGATCTCCCCGGGATCAAGGACGTTTAACGAGAAGGCGTTGTTGGGCTGGTCGCCCGCGCGGTAGGTGACCGGTGTCCCCTCTTTTAACCCTAACTCGCTGGCCGCCGCTGCCGACACGCGCCCCTGTATGCCGAAAGTGGGTCGCACCTCCGGTAGCAAGTCCCGGTCGAAGCCGAAATAGTCCAGTAACTCTCCCGAGAGTTTTTCCTCCTTGAAATCCCAGAGGATACCTTCGGAGAAGCCCTCGACGGTGGTCGTGATGTCGCCCGTTAGCTTCATGGCGATGTAGTCGCCGGGTAACATGAAACGGTGGGAGCGCTCGTAGACGCGCGGTTCGTTCTCCTTGACCCAGGCTAATTTGGCCGCCGTGAAGTTGCCGGGCGAGTTCAGCAAGTGTTCGAGTACCCATGATTTGCCGAGAGACGCGAAGGCGCGTTCCCCGTGCGGGACGGCGCGGCTGTCACACCAGATGATCGCCGGGCGCGTCGTCTCGTGGTTTTTGTCTACCAGCACGAGGCCGTGCATCTGCCACGAGATACCGATCGCCTGGATCTCTTCCCCGCGGACACCGGCTTGTCGCATCACCGATGCATGGGCTAATTTCAGGTTTTCCCACCAGGACTCGGGCCGTTGTTCCGCCCAGCCCGGTTTCTCCGCGATGATCGGCATCTCGACTTTCGGGAAAAAATCCCGCCCGACGATCTTGCCCGAGCCGGCATCCAGCAGGCACGCTTTCACGGAAGAGCTTCCCACGTCATAACCTAATAGATACATGGTCGTTTGTTTTACATTTTCTCGTTTCACGGGATCATTCCCACGCGAATATATTCATTTGGAAAATATTTTCACGCGTGCGAGGGGTAATACATTCATTTCACTATATTTGAGGCGCTAAGTTTGGTAGTATATTTGACAATGAAACCGGATTATCAGGATGATTTCGTGTTGGCAGGCGAGGTGAAAAAGGGCAACGAACAGGCGTTTGATTACCTTTTCCGGACACGTTATAAACGCATGTGTCGCTTTGCTATCACGCTGGTAAACGATCCCGCCGTCGCCGAGGACATCGTGCAGGAGGTCTTCTCCGCCGTCTGGCAACATAACTACCGTGTGGACGAACGAAAACGGATCGACAATTACCTGTTTATGTCAGTGAAGAACGCGTGTTTGAATCACCTGCGCGCGAAACGCGATCACGTGGAACTTGACGTGTTGATGCAGGAGGTGATCCCCGATAACTCGCAGGAGGGGGAGGATCCCCGCTTGAATTACCTGCGGACAACCATCGAGACGCTGCCGCTACAGTGTAAGTTAATCTTTAAGCTGGTCGTTTGGGAGGAGATGAAGTACAGCGAGGTCGCCGATCGCATGGGTATCTCCGTGAATACCGTGAAGACGCAGGTCAAGATCGCCTACAAGACGCTCCGCGAGAAGTTAGACAGGAGCGCGTTATGGCTCTGTATCGCGCTTCTATCGAGGGAGAACGAGCCTCATCACCGGGCGCTGATCCGGGCGATCTCTCCCTCGTTAGAAAATCAGAGAGGCTACCCGGACGGGCAGCCTCTTGGAGATGGCTCCTCAGGTAGGACTTGAACCTACGACCTACGGATTAACAGTCCGCCGCTCTAACCAACTGAGCTACTAAGGAGTTTTTTAGCGGGGGCAAAGGTAGTATTAAATTCAAAAACGCGGCCATCATCCTCGATTATTTTTTCTCGCGTGGCCATCGTGGCCGCTGTCCGGGGAGGTAAATAAATTAACCGCGGGCCTTGCCAGCCGCGGTAAAAGTACTATCTTCGCGGGAGCTTTAAATCTAAAAATCATATTGATATGTACGGAAAATTTCAAGAATTTCTGAAAGCTGAGATACTCTCTATCCGCGAGGCAGGTCTCTACAAGAGTGAACGCGTCATCACCTCGCCCCAGGGGGCGGAGATCTCGCTCGACACGGGAGAGACCGTGTTGAACTTCTGCGCTAATAACTATTTGGGGCTCTCCTCGCATCCTGCCGTCATCGAAGGGGCCAAGCGCGCGCTCGACAGTCGCGGCTACGGCATGTCCTCCGTGCGCTTTATCTGCGGCACGCAGGATATACACAAGCAGTTGGAGGAGAAGATCTCCGCCTTCTTCAGCACGGAAGATACCATCCTCTACGCAGCCTGCTTCGATGCCAACGGGGGAGTCTTCGAGCCTCTCTTCGGGCAGGAAGATGCCATCATTTCGGATGAACTGAATCACGCCTCGATCATCGACGGAGTCCGCCTTTGCAAGGCTGTCCGTTACAGGTACAAGCACGCGAATACGGCTGACCTCGAGGAGCAATTGAAGATATCCCAGGCGCAGCGCTTTCGGGTCGTGGTGACCGACGGTGTCTTTTCGATGGACGGAGATATCGCCCGTTTGGACGAGATTTGCACGTTGGCAGAGCGATACAACGCCCTCGTCATGGTGGACGATAGCCACGCCGCCGGGTTTATCGGGGAGACCGGTCGCGGGTCAGCGGAGTACCACCACGTGATGGATCGTGTCGATCTCTTCACGGGCACGCTGGGCAAGGCGCTCGGTGGTGCCCTTGGCGGCTTTACCACCGGGAAAAAAGAGATCATCGAGTTGCTGCGCCAGCGTTCGCGCCCCTACCTTTTCTCTAACTCGCTCTCCCCGGCCATCTGTGGGGCCTCCATCGCCGTGTTCGATATGCTCTCGGCGAGCACGAGCTTGCGCGATCGCGTGATGGAGAACGCGGCGTATTTCCGGGCCGGGCTCTCCGCGGCTGGTTTTGACTTAAAGCCTTCCGAGTCGGCGATTTGCGCGTTGATGCTCTACGATGCGGTGCTCTCCCAGCAGTTCGCCGCCGAGTTGCAGAAGGAGCATATTTACGTGACCGGGTTCTATTATCCTGTGGTACCCAAGGGACAGGCCCGTATCCGCATCCAACTCTCGGCAGCCCATACGCGGGAACAATTGGATCGGGCGTTGACGGCTTTTATCAAGATAGGTAAGAAATTGGGCGTGATCCGCGACTGACGTACCCTTTATTTCTCTCTTTGCTGTTGATAGAGACAGTGAGGACGTAGCACGCAACACTCGCACGCGGGGTTGCGTGCTTTGCATACCAGCGCGGCAAAATCGAGGATGGCCCAGTTCAACTCCTTGCAACGGCGGACCTCGATGATGTCGTTGGCCAGTGTTTGCACCTCTTTGTCGAGCCGCACGTCCATGAAGTCACCCGTGTTGAAATAACGTTTGAGCAGGCGGGACATGTTCACGTCGAGCAGGGGTTTCCGCTTGCGCAGCATGAATAACTCGAACGCGTTGGTCACGTATAGCCCGGCAAACCCAGAGTCGGCCAGCTCGTCGGAAGATGCCGGGACGCGTCCCCGGCGTCGCTTGAGATCCTGGCCCAGCTTGTAGAGGCGTTTGGCCCGGTGGCGGTAAAGCCCGAGGGGGCGCATGATCTCCTCTAACTCCTCCAGTGTTGCCTTGGAGAGGGTTTTCCAATCGGGGTATTTGGCAAAGAAGAGCGGGTAGTAGCGCGCTACCGTCTGGGCCTGGGTGCGTTGCAACAGTATCTCCGAGAGGATTTGCTGGTACTTCGTGGCAGTGGGGTCACGCCAGGGGAAGGCGCGACCGTTCTCGTCGAACCAGCGTAACAAGTTGCGCTGCAAGTACTGGATCATTACCTCTTTCATGACCATCCGTCGTTTTACTCCCGGCAAATCTACTAAAATAACGTCAAGCGTTCAATGTAAGACGTTTTTGCCCTGAGATGCGTCAATCCCGCGGCTTTACCCGTACGATTTTGTTCTCTTTGAGAATAACGAGTTGGTGGTGGTTGCGTTTTTTATATTCATACAATCTCTTGCGCGCTAACTCAAGTCCCTGTAGAATTTTGTCCACCAACTCTTCATCTTTTGTTTTCGTGTCCATGATAATAGCTCTTTAGTTGATTAAACTTCAATTGATTGATTATTTCGAGCGGGCCGGCGTTTATTTTCCTTGCGATGAGTTCACCGTCGCTTGAATTATCAATGACCAATACCACATCGGAAAGCGGGATATAAATAGCTAACAGGTTTTTTAGGCCGCGCGCGTATCGCCGTTCTATTACCTCGGGATCGATAGCATGTCCGCCCTCGGTCACCCGGTTGCGGACTCTCTCTTTTGCCAAATCCATCGTCGGGAGCCAAAGGAACAGCAATATTACCCGGTAGCCTTTGCTTTTTGCTTGAAGCAGGGCGGTTTTGTAGCTTTTACTTGCCAAGGTTGTTTCAAAAGCGAAACTCTCATGGTTGTTCAGAAGTCCTTCGATTCTTTTAAGCATCAGCCGACCGGCCTCTATGGCTACCGCTTCGGGCTGAAAAGGCGATAGTCCCCGGGCAATTTCGTCGGCATTTACAAAGGATTTACAGTGCAGGATTTCCGGCAATAGGGTATAGGCCGCGGTAGTTTTTCCCGCACCGTTACATCCTGCTATAATATATAGGTTCCTGTCCATGCTGCAAAGTTACATTTGATACTTGAATCTGCGCTCTATATTGATGATGTGGCATTATAATTATTGATAAAGATTATTATTCTCGTGTTTTGAGAGCCATTCTCTCGCGCTTTCTCTTGTAAGAGGTGATCCTTTCATCTCTTTTAGAAATAATTCCATCAAATCCGGTTGCGCCGCAAGAAATTGCAATTCGTCAATTTCTATAGACAGGCAGGCTTGTACAAGTTCATCGTAATCGTATTCCATATTTCACCTCCTTTGCCACAAAGATATGAAAAAGAGTGGGAAGAGAGAAGAGGACTCTATTTCTCCAAGTACATGAGGAATAAATTGAAAAATAAGTATCTTTACAGCCACTAAGTGTAGATGATGATGAGATACTATGGATGCAATAAATAAAAATCATAATCAACCATTGTCGGAGGTTTTTGGATTTCCCATTGAAAATCAATCTGGAAGAGCAATTCGCTATCGGGGGAACAAGCTCTGTCCGTACAATAATTGCGTTTCAAATTGTACTAAAAACAGTATAGAGCTGCCTTTAGGCGTATGTAGCCTACAACATAAAAACCAGTCCATAATTATTTGCCCAATCCGTTTTCGCGAGGATTGGAAGATCATGAGCGATGCGGCAAGTTTTATTTTTAACGAGAAAACTGCTTGGACACATGTTGGAGAAATAACCCTGAAAGATAAATCAGGGAAAACAGCTGGAAATATTGATTATGTTTTGGTTTCTTATGACGGTAAGGGAAGGGTACTTGACTTTGGTTCACTGGAAGTTCAGGCCGTGTATATATCCGGTAACCTGACAGGACCGTTCAATGCGTACATGGAAAATCCAACACCCGATTTCAGCTGGACACAAGCCCTCAAATATCCAAAACCCGACTATTTATCATCGTCAAGGAAAAGATTGATCCCGCAGATTATAGCCAAAGGATCCATATTGAAGCAGTGGAATAAAAAACAAGCTATAGCCTTGCAAACTTCGTTTTACGAAACACTACCGCCATTACCAGAAGTAAGCAAATCGGAGGCAGATTTTGCATTTTTTCTCTATGGCTTGTCTCCCTGCCAAAATGAAATGCGATTAGAATTGACCTTACAGCAAGTCATCTATACCCAATTTGCAGTAGCATTAGAACAAATTGCCAAGTTTGAGGCTGGTTCGTTAAAGGATTTTACATCGTTCTTGCAAAAGAAACTGGATGCAAAGCGAATACATGAATATAATCCAACGGATAATTTTGAAAATATAATCCCAAAATGAACAGACAGTTAAATCTATTCGGGGAAGAATCCACAACGACAGTTCTTACCAATGTCGCGTCTGTCCCGCAACGAAGCCCTTTTCGTTATCCTGGAGGGAAAACATGGCTTATTCCTGTTGTCCGTCAATGGCTCAAACAAGAAAGAAAGCCCGTTGTAGAATTGATAGAACCCTTCGCTGGCGGCGGTATCGTGAGTCTCACTGCCGCATTCGAAAAATTGTCCGAACATATTATCATGATTGAAAAAGATGAAGAAATAGCAGCCGTTTGGGAAGTTCTATTAAACGATAAAAATAAATGGCTTGCCGATAAAATCATTTCATATAACCTGACCATAGAAAATATTCGAGCGGAATTAGGAAAAACAGATAAACAACTACACGAAGTTGCATTTTGTACCATTCTTAAGAACAGGATTTTTCATGGTGGCATCCTGGCAAAAGGTTCCGGGATGATTAAAAATGGAGAGAACGGGAAAGGAATAACTTCCAGGTGGTATCCCAAGACATTGCATGATCGGATTATCGCGATAAATTATGTAAAAGAAAAAATACAATTTATAGCAGGAGATGCATTTGATATGCTAGAAGAAAAGCAAACCGATAAAAATGCCTATTTCTTTATTGATCCTCCTTATACTGTTGCTGGTAAAAGACTGTACAATTATTCTGATGTGGATCATGAACGAATTTTCGCGTTAGCATCTAAACTAAAAGGGAAATTCATGTTGACATACGATAATACGGAAGAGATTAGGCAACTTGCCAATAAATACCATCTCGCGTACAAAACTATTCCAATGAAAACAACTCATCATTTTAAAAAAATGGAAATGATTATATCGGATAATTTTGGATGGTGGGAACAATAGTATTTTATCCCCAGGGCAAACGCATCTTAATTTATCAGAATTTAATCAGTTCATTTATAGCTTGTTAACACCGTATGGAAACGGCCTAGGGTGCCGTCCTGTTTTTGCCAATGGGACACCCTATGAATTTTTGATGATCATGTTATAACCTGAGTTTTGGATAAGCATGCCCTATAGAAAAACTTCATAACCCGGGTTTTGGATAAGCGAACTGTTTCAGGATTCCCGGACGGGAAACGTCCCGACAGGGACGGTAGTTTCATACCCCCGGATCGCTGACCCGGGGAGGATCACGCCCCTCCTCTCCCTGCCTGGTGGGCAGTACCATGTACGGTTGTCGTTCTGCCTTTCAGGCAACGGAGGGAGAGTTAGTTCACCCCGGGTCAGCGATCCGGGGTTATGAAGCTCAAATCCTTTCAGGATTTTCGGACGGGACTTTCGAGACAGCCCCAACAATGTAGAGATAAAAGTCATTTATATGGGGCGAGGGGCTGTCTCAAGTCTCGCACAGCCAGGTTCCGTCATCGCGAACCCCGGAGGGTGAAGCAATCCAGTCCACGCGAGGTACTTCCGGATTACTTCCCGCTACGCGGATCGCGATGACAAGGAGGGCAGGAGACAGGTGCGGTCGCTTCGCTCCCTTTTATTCTTGGACACAGCGCACGAGGAAGCCGTCACCGCGATGAGCGGCGTTAGAGGGGTTCACGAGTGTCGAGCTGAAGCTCAAGTAACGACCGTTCGTGCCGCTCGGCGTGAGCGACCAGTAATAACCGACGTTCTGATAGTCGTACATGGCACCCGAAGAGACGTAGCGAAAGCCCGCCGCCGGATAGAAGGCCGTTTCGCCACTGGAACCGGACATGTAGAACTCCCAGCCGGCTTGATGGTTCCCGCCCTTGTAGTCATCTGGGTAGTTAGCGGCGTTGGACAGGGCAAACGTGCTCCACACAGTGTTCTCGGGCAACCGCCATCCCGGAGGACACGGGTCGAAAAGGCTCTTGCCGGATGTCGAGGTATGCCATCCCGGGTTATTCCACGAGTTCTCGGAGTACGGGTTACCTGAAACCCAGTCGCCGCCCCCGGAAGCGTAGAAGTTGAAAGGATACTGTACAGCCGTCTTGATCGCCGTCGCACCCGATACCCGCACGATGCAATCGCCAGCAGAAGCGGTAAAAGCGGTGATCGCCGCCCCGGAGATATTATACAACCTCACGCCCGTGGCGGGGAACGGCTCCTTGCGCCCGAACTGGTAGTACAGGCCACCGGTCTTGACAATACCATCGGCGCGCGCGGCGCTGGAGGCACCGAGATTACGGTCCATGATGAATTTGTTGGCGTAAGCGGCAGTGGCCCACGCCCCGCCGGAGTAGCGATGCACGGCCCCGCCGGGAACGCCGTACGAGTAAACGTCCTCCTGCCAGGAAGGTGCCACGGCATCCGGGTTGTAATTCGTGAGCCACACGTGCCAGCTCCAGAGATAGCCCT
>JAISNC010000034.1 GCA_031276355.1 Odoribacteraceae bacterium | reverse complement strand
CCCTTCAACGCCAGGCCGGGCACCTCGACCTGGCACTCCCCGGGAAGGTAACCGATGTTAACCCGGTAATCCCGGGATAGATTCTGCAGCCGCGTGGCCAGCGTCTCCCGCGCGTACGTTTTCTCGAGGGGCTGGCCCGCGGCGCTCGCCGGGAGGAGTACGCCCGCGAGGAACAAGATAACGATGACCCGACGGGGCCATTTCAATTTGTTTAAATTACTCTTTCTCATGAATTTTAGTTATTGGTTTTTATTTGATTGTTCACGCCGGCTTGATCGCTCGCGCCGGCTTTATAGTTTAACTTCATGTTTCATGTTTTATCGTTGTTACCGGTTACTCGTTTTTTTATCCTCCGGGGGGAATTTTCCCCCTTCATATATTAATCGTAGTTTTTTCGCAAAAAAGGGGCAACGAAACGGTTAAGATTAGGTTTAGAAATTATTACGAGAGGTATAATAAGATGATTATCATAATATAAACCGTCTTGAAAATTTTCACGCGATCGTGTCCGACGGCGAAAATTTCGCGCGTAACCGGGTTGTAATATAATTGCCGTACTCTTGCCCGGAAGTAAAACGCGAACGATGAATCACGAGACTATCCCCGACCGGGAGTTGCTTGAAGCCATAGCCCGTAAAGACGTGAACGCTTTTAACTCGCTGTATCACAAATACAACAAATTATTGCTGGAGAAGGCCTACCTCCGCTTGCGGGACATCGCGCGCACGGAGGAGGTCATGCAGGATTTCTGGATTGACATCTGGACACAACCTGACAGGGTCAAATACGGCCCCGACGGCGATGCCAGGGCGTTCATGCTCAATTATTTGTTGTTCCGGGTGCTCGATTTCTTTCGCGGCGAGAGCGCGAACGCGATCGCCCTGGCGAATAGTAAAACCCTGGAAAGCGTTGAAAATGAATTATCATACGCCCACGTGTCAGAAGAGTACGATATAAAAGAGCTGGAATCGGTCATTCAGGACGTGTTGAAGGATTTCCCCGGTAGAACGGGAGAGATATTCATGATGCTCCACAGGGACGGCTATACCGTCAAGGAAACCTCCCAAATATTGAAAATAAACGAACGGACGATCAAGTACAAGGTGAAACAAGCCCTGGATGCCCTGAAAAGAATCATGAAATGAGGAAGGCCCGGATGCCCCATCGTTCAACCTCTTCCGGGACGTTTTTTCCCCCGGGCCTACCTCGCCCGCTTGATCTGCTTGATGATCTCGTTGACCCCCAGCAACTCGCCGGCGGTGATGATCGCACCGATGATGACGCCGAGAATCCCGTGCGAGTTGATGTTCTGCCCCACCTGGAAGAGGTTGGGCACCCGCGTGCGCTGGGAGATAACGCCCTGGGAAGGCTCCGTGCAGTCGCGGAGGATGCCGTACATCGCGCCCTCCTCCGTCCCGGTGTAGTCCAAGTAAGTCAGCGGGGTGGAGGCGTAATAGTGCTCGACGTTGGCCCGCGTGCCGGGGTACTGTCGTTCGAGGGCCTCCAGCAGGCGCTCCGCCCGGTCGCGCTTGAAGGCCTCGTACTCCTCGCCGCGCCGGCCAACCCGCGTGCCCCTCCAGCGGGCGACCTCCTCGAAACGCATGTAGGCCATCACGATCGCCGTGTCGGCGTAACGCTGGTCGACGGAGGAGCAGAGGTGCATGTAGAGGAAGCTACCGGGCCACGCCGCCGGGTCGTAGTCGCCGGCCCCCCAGACATCGGGAAGGTCATAATGATAGAGATTGGAGTTCAGGTAAGGGAGCGCGTCTTTCTTGAAATGGAGGTAGAGCGTGAAGTTCGAGATGGAGTTCTTCAGGCCGGCCACGCGCTCGCGGTAGGAACGACGGATCAAGGGGGTGTCCAGCAGCTCGAGCGTCCGCAGGGGGTGGGTGTTCGAGACGAGGTAGTCGCAGCGCAGCTCCTCGCCGGTGGCCAGCGTCACGCCGGTGGCCCTGGTAGCGTCGCAGGAGATCTTGACAACCCGCGCGCCGGCCCGCGCCTCTCCCCCCAGCGCGCGGATGGAGGTCACCAAGGAGCGGGCGATGACATCGCTCCCGCCGACAACGCGGTAGGCACCGGCGTTGTAGAAGTGGTTGACGAAAGCGTGGATGTAGAGGGGCGTTCTCCCCTTGACCCCGGCATAGAGGGGGAGGTTGCCGACCAGCACCTGGCGCAGTAACCCGTCGGTGATCGTGGCATCGATGAACTCGCTGGCGCTTCGCTTCACGTGAGAAAGCTCGAGAAAGGTCATGGAGTCGACGTACTGCAACGAGTGGAGCGGCGACCCGGCGGCCACCTCGTTGATCACGCGGACGTACTCCCGCAAGTGCTGTCGCTCGCGCGGGAAGCGCCGGGCCAGCGTCTCGACGAACGGTTCGTCGCCGTTGGCCAGCGGGAATCGTTCGCCGGCGATGGAGATGATATCGTAGGCGGCCCTGTCTAACGCGCGTACCCGCACGTCGGGCAAGAGAGCGAGGTAGTTGAAGAAGGAGCGGAGCACTTCGCCCTCGCCCATGCTCCCGATGTAGTGCATCCCCGTCTCGAACTTCGCGCCGCGCCGCGTGAAATTCTGGAGGCATCCCCCGAACTGGGTGTTTTGCTCCAGGAGGGTCACGCGGTAACCGTTTTTCGCCAGGATGTAGCCGCACGTCAGCCCTCCCAGCCCGCTCCCGATGATGATCACGCGTTTATCCATCCGTTTGCCAGGGTATAGGTGGTCTCGAAACGGGTGCCGGGCGGCAGCTCTTCCTCCCGGCAGACGGTCAGGTTGGCGGGAAGGGCGCACCCGCTCGCGAGGGCGAGCATCTCCTCGTCCGCCTCGACGGCGAACACGCGGAGATGCTCGTGCACCAGCGCGAAGAGGAGAGCGAAGAGGCCGTTCCCGTTGTTCTTGACAAGCACCGGGCCGTCGCCCCGGTAGGCATCCACCTGCCGGAAGAGGGCAGAGCCGGGGGCGAGCATCCGGCGCACGGCGCGCTCGATGGAGGCTCCCTTGTAGAGATAGTTGTGCAGGACGAAACTCCTGAAGTAGGCGGCCGTCTCGCGCTCGCGAGAGAGCGCGGCGAAAGCGCGAAGGTAGTAGCGGCGCGCTTGCTTGGTCCAGGCGACGTGATCGCCCTCGCCGCCGGGCGTTCCCGCGGGGAAGCGCGGGTGCACCTGCACGGAGATCGTCCCCCGGCGCAGCATGAAGTCGGTCTTCGGCAAGACATCCCCCGCCCCGTGGATGAGGACGGGAAGGATATCCAATCGCAGCCGTTCGGCCAGATAGAAGGCACCCCGGTGGAAACGACGGATGGAGCAGTCCGCCGATCGCGTCCCCTCGGGGAAGACCACGATCGAGTAGCCCGCCCGGACCCGGTCGGCGAGCGCCTCGACACCCGCCTCGATACCGCCCGAGACGGGATAGAAATCCGCGTACTTGACCAAGCGGCCGAGCCAAGGGCTTTTCCACACCCAGTCGTTGGTGAGGATGACGAGGCGGGGTGTCAGCATGATCAGGCACATGAGGTCGAGATGCGACTGGTGGTTGCTGATGATCACCGCGGGCTTCTCGAAGGTCTCGCCGGAGAGGTTCTCGAAGCGGAAGCGGGTGCCCGGCACGTGCCGGATCACGAAACGGGCCACCCGGCACAAGAGCGCGTGATAGAGCGCTCTTCTCCTCTCCGTCTTCTTTCCCGCGGTGAAGAGAACGAACCCGGCGGCGGTGATCACGAAAAGTCCCATCAGGAAAGCCAGGAGGGCGTGGCAGGAGTAGAGCAGGCGGGAAAGCGTCACCGGCACGGCGCGCCGCTCTCCCCCGCGCGTCGTCAACCAACGGAAGAGGAGCGGCGGGATGAGGTAGGCCATCAGCACGACCGAGAACATCCCGATGATCGTGATCTCCGCCAGCGAGCGCAAGGCCGGGTGGCGGGCCAACACGAGCGTGCCGATGCCGATGAACATGACGAGCGCGGAGAGGATGATGCCGTTTTTATAAGAGGCCAGCAAGCGGCGGCGGTAGGCGTGCTCGTGGATCAACCCCTCGGTGATAAAGATGGTGTAATCGTCCCCTTGCCCGAAGATGAACGTGGCCAGGATGATGTTGACGATGTTGAAGCGGATATCGGCCAGCTGCATGATACCCAGGATCCATATCCACCCGACGGCCAGCGGCAGGAAGGAGATCACGCCCAGCTCTACGCGCCCGAAGGAGAAGGTAAGGAAGAGAAACACGATGATGCCACAGAGGTAGAGCACGCGGTTGAAGTCCCCGGAGAGCGCGTCGACCATCCGTCGCCCGATATCGCGGGAGTCGAAGAAAAACGTGTCGCCGGTGAGCGCCGCGCGCAACGCCCCCGCGAGCGCCGCCGTTCGCTCCTTCTCGCAGTAGAGGAGGGTGATGACCATCTCCTTGTCCCCGTCCCGCGCCACGTAGTTGCCGGCCACGAGGGAGGTGACCGGGGCGAAATAGGCCGCCTCCCGGGGCGCGAACGGCGCGTGCAACAAGCGGAGGAAGGGGTCAAAGGTGCCCTCTTTGAAGCCGTTCGCGCGGGCGGCCTCCTCGATCTGGCGCGCGAGTCGCTCCCGGCGGGGGAGCCAAAACGCGTTCCAGCGGTCGATCCTTCGCTGCTGTTCGGCCCGGGAGGGAAGGAAGGGACCTACGCCGGAGATGCCCTTGATCAGGCCCACCCGCCGGAGCGAGTCGAGCAGGCCGACGTTGCGCTCGCGGGAGGCCAGCGCGCCGTCTAAGCCCTCGCCCCCGGAGACGAGGTAAACGATGTCCTGGTCGCGTCGCTCCAGCGATCGCGTCAACAGTTGCATATCCTCGCGCTGTTGTGCCGTCATGTAGTTGATCTGGTTCATGTCCGGCTCGAAGGTGGTGAAGCGGCTTTCGTGGAGAAACAGGATCGTCAGTAGCAGGACGGGCCACACGATCCATCGCCTCTTCTCGGGAGCGAAGGAGGCCAAGCGCCCGAAGGGGAGGTGCTCTTGCCCGCTCCCGCCGCGCCGCGCGCCCGCGAGGTGAGGAAGGTAGACGAGCACGAAGAGGATCGTCCCGACCAGTAGCAACGAGCCGAAGATGCCCAGGTCGCGCATGGCATCCGAGCTGATAAAGAGCAGGCTGAGGAAGGCACTGACCGTGGTAATGTTCCCGATCAGGAGGGGATGAGCGATCTCCTTCAAGGCCTGGCGGGTGTCCGGCTGGTGTTTCAGGCGGTCGATCAGGTGGAGCGGGTAGTTAATGGCGATGCCGATGAATATGGAACCGATGCCCACCGCGATGACGGAGATACTCCCCTTGAAGAGGGCCAGCAGCGCGAGGGCGATTAACCAGCCGAAGAGGATGGAACAGAATATCAGGCATAGATCGCGGGCACTCCGGAAGGAATAGAACAGGAGGAGGAGTATCAAGCAGCCCGACAGGGCGATGGCCAGCGTGCTGTCTCTCTTGATCTGACCGGCATTCGTGACGGCGATGACCGGGGCACCGAGGTAGCTCGCGGTGATGCCGGGTAGTTCGCGTGTCACTTCCCGCGCGATCTCTTCGATCCAGGCGAGGAGGGCGGTGTTGCGCGCCGTCTCGCTCACGCCGTGGGGGGATTCCAGGATGACCATCCCTTTCCGGCCATCCGGCGTGAAGAGATAGCCGTCGCGCGCGTTCTCGTCCTCGCCCGCTTGCAGCTCTTTCAATCTCGACAGCACGGGGGAGAAGAGATGCAGGGGATCGGCCTGTATCTCTTGTCTCATGATGCCGCCCGACGGGAGCATCAGGAGGCGCTTGTCCTCCTCCACGCGGTCCGCGACGAGGGTGCTCGACCGGAGCAGGCTATCCACGCGCCCGTAATCCGCTTCCACGAGAAAATAGGGCGGGTTGTGCCGGACGAAATCCAGTAACTCGAACACCCGCTCCTCGTCGACGCGCGCGGTGACCTTGGGAATGGAGTGCAGGCTATCCCGCTCCTCCAGCAGTAGCGCGAACCGGTCGATGGCCGTCGTGATCACCGCCGGGTCGCCGGTAGAGTCCGTTGCCGAGAAATAGATGATGATATGGTTCGAGTTACCGACGTGCCGGTAGACCGCGTTGACGCGGTCGTTGGCCGCGTTACTGGGAAGGAAATCGGCGATGTCCTCCTTGTACTCAAGGCGCGACAGGGCGAGCAAGGCCCCCGCCGTCACCAATAGCAAGGAGAGATAGAGGCACTTCCGATGCGAAAGCAAATAGGCGTGTATGGAGACAAAGAGGCGCGTCATCTTCTTTGGAATAGGGCACGGATGAGGCGGGACGGGTACCCGTACAGGATCGCCCCGAAGACGAGGCCGGTGTTTAGCAGGCTGATACGCAAGAAATCAACGCCGGGCCTAAAGTGAGTCACCCGCTCTCCCGCGGGGAGGTAATGCACGTTCACGGGGACGGTCACCTGGGGGATGTTCCGCCAGGCCGCGCGGACCAACCACTCCAGCTCGGCCTCGTACCGGGAGGTGAACGCGCGCATCTTCTTCATGCGCTCCAGCGGGTAGAGGCGAAAGCCGGTCTGCGTGTCCGGTAATCTCCGCCCCGTCTGGACCGCGTACCAAAAATTGGAGAAGTGGTTGGCGAAGGTGTTTTTCCCGGGCATGTTCTCTTGTTTCAACTGCCGGCTGCCGATGATCATGGCCCCCGGGTGGGCCTCCAGCGCGTCGAGGAAGAGGGCGAGATCCCTCGCCTCGTGTTGCCCGTCCGAGTCCATGGTGATGGCGTAACGATAGCCCAACTCCCCGGCTTTTTCAAAACCTTTGCCGAGGGCATCGCCTTTTCCCCTGTTCTTCCGGCAGGTGACGATTGCCACGGAGGATTGATAACGCGCCAACACCGCGGCGGTGTCGTCGGTGGAACCGTCGTTCACCACCACGATCGCCGACGTGTAGCGCAAGAGCTCGTCCAGCACCGCGGGGAGAAATCGAGCGTTATTGTAGGTGGGTATGATCACGCAGACCCTCCACTCGCTCATCTTGTTATCTAATAGTCCCTTCATCCGGCAGGCGCGTTACTGTTTTCCCTCCCGTTGCAGGAAGAGGCTTAACTTGGCAAAAGGGATCGCCTCCCGGTAGACGAGCACCGAGCATTTATAACCGTCGTCCACGGGCGTGATCTTGGAAAAGGTGAATTGCACGAGCGGGCAGAGTTCCGGGTTGATGATCGCCAAGAACTTCGCGTTGATCACCTTCTTCAAGAGGAGCGGCACCCCGAAGTGGCGCTCCATAAGCTCCTTGCCCAGCTGGATGATGCAAGCACCGGGTGTCACCGGGTTGCCCGGGAAGTGGGAGCGATAAATGAAATGCTCCTTGTCGAGGGAGAGCAGGTACGTGCGGTCGTTCTCCCCGCCGCTTTCCCGTTCGATCTTGCCTAAATTGTCTATCAGTTTCATCGCGTCATGGGTTGTAATAGGTACTCGATGTGTCGTTTCTCGTGGGTTAATATCACGGTGCCCCCGGCGGAGCGCTCCACGCGTCGCCCCTTCGGTTTTCCCCCCGCGCACAGGAAGGCGAGATCGGAGCCGAGCGTCCGGCGGATGTACCACTTATCCAGGAAGGGGGTCGTGTTCAGCAGGCGGCATCTCCTCTCGACGACGATGAAATCGAACGCCTTGATGCCAAACTCGTTGATCAAGCTCCCGCGCCACTCCCCGCGGGCGTGCTTCACCACGAATAGCCCGGTGATCACGGAGCGACCGGCCGTGATGCGGGCCTGGTAACGGAAGAGGTGCCCGCTATCGCCCACGGGCAACGCGCCTGTCACCGGCACCTCACGCGTGCAAACGCACGACACGCCCGAGAGGTAGAGACTAATCAATAGTAAATACCTCATCTGCCAAGCCCGTGTTAAACTGTTTAGCGGACAACTCGATGAAGGTCGCGTCGCCGTTGGGTTCTTCCATTCGCACGCTATCGACGGTATAATCGTTCGTGTTAAACGTCAACTCGATGAGCGAAAATATCTTCTTGATCTCCCGCCGAACGGGCACGAGCGTGACGCGCCACGCCCCCTCTCCCCGGTAATACGCGGCGGTAAAACTCCGGATATCGGCCAGCCCATCCCCGTTGATGCTGCTCATCATGATCCGGACGATCTCCTGGAAGAGGTTACTGGATTGCACGTCGATCACGTTCCGGCTTGTCTCCGCCTCCATCAATATTTTCTTGTCGTTCAGGATAAAGGTGTAGCGGTAGGGCGAAAGGTATTCCCACCGCAGGCGATTGGCTTGCCGGTAGTAGAGGCGGCCGACGGAGAGCATCTTCTCGTCCAAGATCGAGAGTTCCTTCGTCTGCTTGAAGTCGCACGTCAGGCTTACCATCTCGCGAGAGGCTTCCGCGATCCTCTCCCGCACGACCCGCTCCTCCCCGTCCGCGACAGGCAGAAACGCTTGCGCCCCCGCCCCCGCGGGCAGGAGGGATGCCAGCGCGAACAAGAGGCATAACTTTACATGTACGTTGTTCATGATCCGCTATTTTGCTGTTAAGATAACACCGCCCATGATCAGGAGAACTCCCAGCCAGCGCGTCGGCGGCACCGTCTCGTGGAAGATAAATACCGCGGCCAACATGCCGAAAACGTAGCTGATGCTAATCATCGGGTAGGCCACCGAGAAGTCGTAGTGTTTGATGATGTAGAGCCAGAGCAGGGTGGCCGCCACCATGCAAAGCCCGGAGGCAAGCAACCACCAGTTGGTCAGCTGTTCCCGCACGAAAGCCCACGTGTAACTCACCGCGCCCATCCGGTTCACGGCGAATTTCAAGCACACCTGCCCGACGGACAAGAACAGGCACTGCACGGTCGATAGCACGATTATTCTCCACATGACGATAGCAGTATAAATGAGTGATTCTTCCCCTCGAACTGGTTATAGAATAGAATATTGTGTATATTTCGCGGCGCCTCGCCCGGCGCATGGACAAAGAGGTGCCCGGGGATGCGTTGCCGGTGTAGGACGGTGGCGGCGGCGTAGACACCTAAGCCGGGAGCCGTGTAGGACTCCCCGAAGAGGTGCTTGTAGCGTAGCAGGGGCTTGCCGGGGAAGAGCACGGGACACATCTCCGCGTAGACCGCGTCATTCCGCGGGTGGCCGTTCGTGCCGATCATCACCGCGTCCACCGCGTCGAGGCTACACCGCGATGCCTGCAGCAGCCCGTTGAGGATACGCCCCGCTTCGTCCGCGCTCGGGCGATACGCGATCTCGACTCCCCGCAGGCGGCACAACGATCCTGCCCGCTGCCGTCCCAGCATCATGCTTACGGCCGTCTCGCCGCCAAAGCCGCCGGGCGCACCTCCCAGGTAACCCGCCCGCTTCAGCAAGACGAAGTACTCGGGTGTCATCTCGTCGTGCGCGCCGACCAACACGGTACTTGCCTCCCCCGCTTTCAATTGCAGGTAGCCATCCAGCAGGGCACACTCGAACGAGATGCCCTTGTGCGCGTAGGTGGAGTTGTAGCCGTGGCAACGCGCGTCGATGGCGATGAGCGAACTGATCGTGTTGTGCGTGGACTGCATGAAACTGGTGGGTTTCAGCAACTCCTCGCCTTCGCGCACCAGCGCGTTCAAAAACACGCCGGTGTTCTCGATGCACCCTAAGCCCGTGCCCGTGATGATCGCGTCGGGACAGGCAACGCCGCTGGCCTCCATCACGCGGCGAGCGGTGAGCACCGCCCGCTTTAATAGCTTACCCAAGCGCCGGGCGACATTCGGTTCGAGATAGCGCTTGTAGTCCGGGTCCATCGCCCGCACGTACGGCTCGCTGTAACGCACCGGCGCGTCCAGCCACTCCTCGCTCAACGGCGGCTGGGCGGAAATCTGGCAGGCAGCCCGTATATATATATCCTTCTGCATGTTACTCTATTTTTGAAAAGAGAAGGGAGGTGTTGTTGCCCCCGAAGCCAAACGAGTTGGAGAGCACGTGGCGCAGGGTACCGACCGCCTCGTCGCCCGTGGCCGGGGTAAAGGCCAGCTCCTGGATGGGATTCGAGAAACGCAGGTTCGCCGGGATAAAATTCTCCCGCAGTGCCAAGATAGAGATCACCGCCTCCACGCCGCCGGCCGCGCTCGTGGTGTGACCGGTGAAGGCTTTCGTCGACGAGACGGGGGGGATCCGTGGCCCGAAGACACGTTGGATGGCGATCCCCTCGCTCAAGTCATTGTTGACCGTCCCCGTGCCGTGGGCGTTGATGTAGTCGATCTCCTCCGGGGCAAGTCCCGCCGCGGCCAGTGCCCCGGCCATGGATTGATAGGCACCCTCCCCGTCCGGCGAGGAGGCCGTCTGGTGGAAGGCATCGGAGGTGTTCGCGGCACCGGAAAGGCGACACAGCGGGGTCACGCCCCGGCGCCGCGCCGACGCGGCCGTCTCCAGCACCAAGTAGGCGGCCCCTTCTCCCAGATTCAGGCCCGCCCGACAAGCGTCAAACGGCTTGCACGGCTCCCGATCGAGGATCATCAGCGTGTTGAAGCCGTTCAAGTGGAATTTCGTGATACACTCGCAGCCACCCACCACGGCCGCGTCCACCCGCCCCTCACGCAGCAGCATGGCCCCCAGCAGGATGGCGTTGGCGGCCGACGAGCAGGCCGTCGAGAGGGTCTCTACCGTCGAGAAGATGCCGAAATAATCCGCGATCATCTCCGTGCAGGCACCGCAGTCGTGGGCGGCGATGTACGCGTTGCGCGTGTCATTCTCTAAGAAATCCAGGTAGTACTGCTCGCTCTTGTCCATCCCCCCGACGGTGGTGCCCGAGATGAGCGCCACCCGCGGCGCGCGCTTGTCGGGCAGTGCCGCCTGGTCAAGTGCCTCGCGCGCGGCAATCAGGCCCATCAGCGAGGTGCGCGTGGTCACGGCCGTGTCGGGGATCTGCAGGATGCGACACATCTCCTCGTTGCTCCACTGTACCTCGCCCACCGGAAATTCGGTGTGCGACGTGTTCAAGTAACGAAGCGGGCCTATGCCGGTGCGGCGCTCCCGCAAGGCCCCCAACGTCTCTTGCTTGTTCTTGCCGATGGCCGAGAGGATGCCGGCACCTGTTACGAAAATGCCCCCTTGCATATCTATTTTTTCCTGTTTTCCCGGATATAATCCGCCAGCACCCGGATGGACTTGAACAACTCGCGCCCTTGAGCAGGATCGGTTAACTTGATCCCGTAGTTCTTCTCCATGAGCACGATCAACTCAAGCGCATCGATCGAATCCAACCCGAGGCCCTCGCCAAACAGGGGGGCATCATCCGCGATCTCCTCCGGCTTCACCTCTTCCAGGTTAAGCACCTCGATGATCTCTCTCTTCAAATTTAAAATCAGTTCATCCATTTCTACTTCTTTTATATAGTTCGACAATACTCTCCTCCACGAACGGGGTATCAAAGAGATCCCCGTTGCTCTCTACCAACATCATGAACGCCTCGTGCGTATCCTCAAACGATTCAACCCACGCGACAAGGACGGCCCGCGTCGCCGCGTCCTGAAACGCCTCGCTCACCCGCTCGAAGATCGCGCACGCGTCAAACGCCTCCAGGAGGTAAAAGGCGGTCTCCCCGTACAGCTTGTTCCGGATCGCGATCTCCGCCGTGACGATGTTCGGGAGCGTGTAGACGAAGAGCGAGGGGCTGGGGAAATAGGCACTCGCGGGCCGTATGGTCGCCTGGTAGCGCGTGTCCGTCTCCAGCGAGGAGCTCCGGTTCAAGCAGATGACGGCCACCTCCTCCCCGCGCGCGAAGCGGTGCTCGTCCCGCGCGAAGATGAACTCGGCGGCCAGGAAGCCCAATTTCGACAGGGTGTCCATCTTGTAGAACTTGGGATACTCTATCTGTAACGCCCGGTAAAGCGCCGTCAGGAAAGGCTCCTCCCCGGGGAGCGCAAGCCCAAGTACCGCGCGACCGTCCACCGAGGCAAACCGGTCGCTGACATAGCTGTACTTTTTAATCACCGCATCCATCGTCCACTCGTTTATATAGTAACGCCGCGTTACACCCCCCGAACCCGGAAAGCATCTTCACGAAGTAACGCTTCTCCGTCCGGGTCACGTGTTTCGCCACGTTCAACGGGTACTCCTCCTCTTGCCGCTCGCAGCCCATAGAGGCGAGCACCACGTGCTCCCGCAACGCGCGAGCAGAGAGGATGCTCTCCACGACTCCCGCCGCCCCCAGCGTATGCCCGAAATATCCTTTCAGGCTATTCACGGGCACCGTGTGCAGGCCGGCCCGGGTGAGGGCGATGGCCTCCATCCGGTCATTGTAAGGGGTAGCCGTGCCGTGCGCGTTGATAAAAGCCACGCTGTCCGGTTCCACCCCTTCCAAGACCGCCTTCAAAGCGAGATAACTCCCCTCGCCACTCCTCGACGGCCCGGAAATATGATTGGCATCGTTACGGATGGCTCCCCGCTCCAGCCCGATGCCGCCCTCTCCCCCTGCCGCCCGCCGGTAGATCACGGTCGCGGCGGCTTCGCCCAGGTTAAGTCCCGTACGACCGGCATCGAACGGATGACAGATCTCCTGGGACAACGCCTTGAGACACTGGAACCCGGAGATGATAAAACGCGACAGCATCTCTACGCCGATCACCACGGCGTGATCGCACCGGCCCGCCACCAACGCCCGTCGGGCCACCTCTTGGGCAGCGGCCCCGGAGATGCACGCGTTGGAAATGACCACGGGGTCGTTCGGGTTGTTGAAGTAACGGGAGACGAGGCGGGCCGAATGCCAGAGGTATATCCCCTCGCCACCGGCTCCCGGTGCCTCCTCGAGCCGTGCCACGTTGCCCTTCGTGGAAGAGAAGAAGAACTGCACGCGCGGGGCGGCAAGATCCAGCCCGGCCTCCTCGGCAGCCCGGGCAACGGAGAGGATCGCCGCCTTCTCCAAATGAGTGTACGCGCCTCCCCGCATCGTCGCGAAGGCCTCGTCTATCCGCTCCCTGTCAATGAACGAGGCCATGAAAGGCTCCGGCAACCCGAAGCCTTCGTGACAAGTCACGCCGGATCGCCCGGAGAGGACGGCCCGGTAGTTTTCCGCCGTCGTGAATCCCAGGGAGGATATGATGTTATCACTTGTCCATAACGCCGTCATCGCAATCCCATTTTTCGTTTCCACTCCTCGTAGAAGGCCGGGTTCGTCCAGACCAACTGGTACTGCTTGTCCAAGAAAACCTGCACCGAGTGGCCGGTGGCCACCAAGGCTTCGTCACTCGTGTCGCGTATCTCGTAATCGAACAGGATCTTGGCCGCGTCCGTGTCGCGGAAGGTGATGTCAACGCGGGCCTTCTTACCGTAGATCAACGGCCTCTTGTAATGAAACGTTAGCTCGACCAGCGGGGCGTAATAGCCATTGCCGAAGATGTCGAGGTATCCCAGGCCGTAGCGAGCGCCGAAGGCCTCGCGCGCATCCTCGAAGTAGAGCACGTAGGAGCCGTGCCAGACGATGTTCATGGAGTCTACCTCGTTGAAACGAACTGCTACCTCTTTAGAGGTCTTCAATATGACTGCTCGCTCGCTCACCGGCTCTCTATATCGGTCGTGGCAATCTTCATCTCACAAGAGGCGATCCACTCTTCGCCTGCCCGGACGCGGGCACTCACGAGCGTCATCTGGAAGATCTCCTCCAACGTCTCCACGCGGGTGGTCAACACCTCGCCCACCCGCGGCAAACGGGTGATCTCCATGTCGCGAATGGCACCGATAAAACCCAGCTTCACCGGTTTACGATAGACGTACTTGTTGATGTACCCCACGCGGGCGGCACACGTCTGGGCGATGTTCTCGATCAGGCCCGCCTCCGTCAGCCGGGCATCGTCGCAGAAAATAGTACCCTCTCTCACCTGAAAGGAGGTGCTCGTCATCATCGTATCACAGTGAAGCAGGCGGTCGATCATGACAAACGGCGGCCGTTGCGGCAAAAGCTCTAAGACATCGATCGTTTCGTGTTCCATCTCATTGTCTCTTTTTGCATACCAGGATCGTGTGCCCTTTCCCCAAGCCGTCCACCGCTCGTTGAACGGTTAACCCGGCCTCCTCCGCGCAACGGATCATATCTTCGGAGTGGTACATCTTGCTGTTACCATTGGCTAAAGCGGTAAAATAGAGACTGATCTGCGTCAAGCAATACGCGGCCGTCTCGAAGCGCTGTCTATCCCAGAAGGTCTCCATGATAAAAAGCAGCGAGTCGGCCCCCATCGAGGCGACGGCGCGCGTGAGAATGCTCGTCACCTCCGCCTCCGAGAAACAATCCAGGAACTGGCTCATCCAAATGGCATCAAAGCCCGACGGGAAGGGTACCGAGTCATCCAGCAAGTTCACGCCGTGCCCGAAGATCCGATCGGCCCCCGGTTGGTCGGCTGTCTGTTGCTTCATCAAGGCGATCTGCTGGGGCAGATCCATGACGGTGACCTTCACCTCCGGGTCGTGCGCCACGCAACGCAACGCCCACCGGCCCGTGTTCCCTCCCACATCTAATAAGGCGCGCGGGGGAGGAGTAAACACGATCGACAATGCCTCCTCGAACGCGCTGTCGGAGTAGAAGTGATCGAAACCAAACCAGCTTTTCTGCACCTGTTCGGGTAAACGCGACAACCCCTCGTAGATGGTATGCCACTCGCCGAAGGTTTTCAGCCCGGACGGTTTCCCGTCGAGCAGCGCCTCCTCCAATTTGAACCAGCCCAGGTAGTTGACATCGTGGTTGAAATCCATGTCGACCCGCACCAAGGGGTCGTTGAGCAGGAACCAGCCCGTCTTGGAGACCTCGAAACGCCCCGCTTTGTAGAGCACGGTACCGATCGTCAGCGATGACTCCAGCAGCACCTGCACCGCGTAACGCGAGAGGCCGCTCCGCTCCACGATCTCCTCCCGCGTCAATCCGTGACCGGAATCCACCAGCATCTGTAAGATCCCGAATTTCACCATCAGTCGCGATACCTGGAACACGACCGGCCCGAACGTGATCTCGTGCGCCAGGCGTTGTGCCTCCATCGCCGACTTGCTCTCGGCAGAGTACCGCTTTTCTAAGGCTGGGAATAGTTTCATGACCTGCTATATTTCGTGTTATTCATCTTTCCAAAATGCATAATAATTGAACCACTGTTCCGGATACTGTCGCACGATCGCCTCCAGCTCACCGGCAAACGCCCGCCCGCGGGCGGCGATCGCCTCGCGCTTCGTCAAGGTGTCCATCTCGCTCAGCTCCACCGGCTTCACGTGCACGATGTACTTCTTCGCTCCCGCCTTGACCACGAAGATCGCGAGCACCTCCACCTCCAAGTAGGTCGCCAAGGCAAATGCCCCTACCGGGAAATCGGCCTTGCCACCGAGAAAATCACACGTCACGCTCTTGGTCGAACCGAAATGCCGGTCGCAAGGCATGCTCACGATCTCGCCCTCCTGCAGGGCCGCGTTCACGGCGAACAGGTGCGACATATCCTCTACCACCGGGATCACGCGGACGTTATTGTTGCCCAACACCTCCGTTCTTTTCTGTCGCACCGTCCGTGTCTCGCCCGGGAAAACCAGGGCGTTCACCCGTTTCTGCCCCGAGTGGAGCAGGTAACCGGCGATCTCGAAATTGCCAACGTGCGCACCGGCAATGACAAACCCCTTCTTGCCGTTCAGCAGGCGGAGAAAGTGTTCATTCCCGCGGATCTCCAATTGAAACAGATCCTTCCGTCCCGCGAAAACAGCAAAACGATCCAAGATCACCTGCCCGAAAACGAAATGGTTGCGGTACGTGTTCATAAAAGAGCGCGCCTTCGAGCACCCCAGCCGTCTCCGGAAATACCGGTAAATGGCCAAGGAGTGGCCGCGGGAGAAGAGCATGTAGAACGGGACGACCAACGCCATCACGAGGTAGACGAACCGGAGACCCGACAAGCGGAAGAGGAACAGCAAACCCCGTTGTCCCCACGAGCCTCCCCCCGTGTTCCCTTTCCATTTCCGTTCTCCCGCCATCTGCTACGCTCCTCCTACTTTCGACTCGATGTAATCGTAGAACTGCCCCAGCGTCCGCACGTCGGTCATCTCCTCGGCCTTGATTTTAAATCCGAAATTACGCTCCACGATCACGACAATATCCACGAAATCCAGGCTATCAATACCCAAATCCTCTTTTAACAAGGCATCGGGCGCGATCGCGCTCTCGTCCACTTCTATCTCCTCGACTAAAAAAGTCTTCACGATTTTCTCTATCTCTTCTCTTTTCATATAGTAGGTTATTTGATTTTTTTTATCACCAGCGCGCTGTTCGTCCCGCCAAAACCGAAAGAGTTAGAGAGGAACACGTTGATCTCCTTCTCCACCGTTTCGGTAGCGATGTTGAGCTTGCCCGAATAGTCGTCGGGCCGCTCGAAGTTGATGTTCGGGGCTACAAACGAGTGGCGCATCATCAACACGGAGTAGAGGATCTCGCTGGCCCCGGCCATCCAGCACTCGTGCCCCGTCATCGACTTGGTAGAGCTAATCAACGGGCGGGAGTCGCCGAAGAGACGATCCAGGGCGATCGCCTCGAACATGTCGCCCTGGGGGGTGGAGGTGGCGTGCGCGTTCACGTAGTCAATCTCGGCGGGGAGCACCCGCGCGTCTTGCAACGCCCGTTCCATCGCGATCATGCACCCCTCGTCGCTGGGTTGCGAGATATGCTTCCCGTTGGAGGAGAAGCCGTAGCCGACCACCTCGGCCAGGATCGGGGCACCCCGTCGCACGGCGTGTTCGTACTCTTCCAGCACGAGGCTCGCGGCCCCGCCACTCGGGATCAACCCGTCTCGCCCCGCGTCGAACGGGCGCGAGGCCTTCGTGGGTGCCTCCACCCGCGTGGAAAACGCGCTCAAGGCATCGAAACTCCCCATCGAGTAGATGTTCGTCTCCTGGGCACCACCGCACAACACGATCTCCTGCAGGCCCTGCCTGATAAACATGTAACCCAGCCCGATCGAGTGTGAACCACTGGCACAAGCGGCGCTGATCGTCATGTTGACACCCCGTAACTTGAAGATCGTCGAGAGGTTCATCGTCACCGTCGAGTTCATCGACTGGAAGATCGCGCCGGAACCGAGCAAGGTCGTGTCTCTCTTCTCCATGACGATGTTATTCGCCTCGATCACCGCCTTCGCCGAGGAGTCGTTGCCGTAAAAAATCCCCGTCTCGTTTCGCTCGAGGTACTCCATGTCGATTCCCGCCTCCCGGAAGGCCTCCAAGGTCGCCAAGTAAGCATACTCGCCCTCTTCGGCCAAGCCGATGCGCAATCTCCTGTCTAATAATCCCTTTAACCGGGGCGGTTCCACGATGCCCGTCAGCGGGGAACGGTACCCGTGTTCCGCCCGCGCCGGATCAATACCGATCCCGGATCTTCCCGCATACAGCGATTCCCTCACCTCAGCCACGTTCTTCCCGATGCAGGAGTAGATCCCCATCCCCGTGATAACCACTCTTTTCATCTTGCTATTCATGTTTCGTGCGCTATCTATAAACCATTTTTATAATCCCCCGCTGATGGAGATCACCTGCCCCGTGATGTACGAGGCTTCGTCGGAAGCGAGAAAGGCCACCAGCCCGGCCACCTCGCCCGCCGTCCCGAAACGACCCGCCGGGATCACCTTCTTCAACTCCTCCCGGTGCAAGTCCCGCGTCATGTCCGTTTCGATAAAGCCGGGAGCCACCGCGTTCACCGTCACTCGCTTGCGGGCCGTTTCCAGCGCCAACGACCGCGTGAACCCGATGACTCCCGCCTTGGCCGCGGAGTAATTGGCCTGGCCGGCCAGGCCGTTGACTCCCGACACGGAGACCACGTTAATGACCCGCCCGTACTTGCGATTCATCATGTACTTGATCAGGAAGCGAGTGACATAAAAGATCCCGTTCATGTTCGTGTCGACCACGTCGTGCCACTCGGCATCGGTCATCCAGAAGAGCAGGTTGTCCCGCCGTATGCCGGCGTTGTTGACCAGCACCTCGATGCAGTCATCCCCGTGACGCGCGTGCCACCCCTCCAAGGCGGCGGTCACCTCCCCCGCGTTCGCCACATCAAACGGCAGTAACTCCGCTGTTCCCCCGGCGGCGGCGATCTCCTCCAACGTCTTTCGGGCCTCCTCCTCGTTCGACTTGTAATTCACCAGCACGTGATGGCCCGCCGAGGCGAGCTTCACGGCGATGGCTCGCCCGATCCCGCGGGAGCCACCGGTCACCAGCGCATACTTTTTCATAGCACGATCTTTTTCGTTTGCAAATAGTCGTTCACTCGCTCGATGACGGGATACAACGGGAAGTCCTCCGCCGAGGCAGGGAAGAGCGACCGGATCTCCCCGTACATCTCTTGCCCGACGCGCGAGAGTTGCTCCTGGATCTTCAGGTACTCGATCGCTTGGACGATCGCCATGAAATGGATACTCATCACCTGGAACGCGTTCTCCACCACCGTGGCGGTCACCTGGGCCGCGTTCGTCCCCATGCTCACGATGTCCTGGTTATCGTTGTTATTCGGTATGCTGTGCACGTACATCGGGAACGAGAGCGTCTGCGACTCCGCCGTCGTGGAGGTGGCCGTGAACTGCGCCGCCTGCAAGCCGTAATTCAGCCCCTTGACACCCAGGTTCACGAAGGGAGGCAGGATATTGTTAATACGGTCATGGAACAAGTAGTTCATCTGCCGCTCGGCCAACATCGTCAACCGCGTCAACGCGATCTTCAGCCGGTCCATCTCGAGCGAGACATAATCCCCGTGAAAATTGCCCCCGTGGAACACGTTGCCCGCTACCCGGTCGACGATCGGGTTGTCGCTCGCCGAGTTGATCTCCCGGATCAGCACCGTCCCGACCCCCTCGACCGTCTCCTGTACGGGGCCAAGCACCTGGGGCACGCACCGCAACGAGTAATACTCCTGCACCTTATCCTTGATATACTCCTCCTCCGTCCGCTCCCGGTAGAACCACTCTTCCCGCTTCCGCGTCCTTCGCGTGCCGGCAAGGGCGTTTCTCATCTTTTCGGCGACACGCGCTTGCCCCGGGTGTTGTTTCGCCCGGTTCAACTCGACGGAGAAATAATCGTCGAACGAGGCCGTGATCTCGTTCACCATGCACGAGGCGACGATCGCCAGCTCCAGCAAGCGCCCGGCGCGAATCACGTTAATCAACCCGATCCCGGTCATCGCCGATGTGCCGTTCGCCAGGGCCAAGCCCTCGCGCACGTGCATCCGCACGGGCGTGAGTTTCAACTGCTCCAGCACCTCCCGCGTGGGGCGACGCTCCCCCCGGTAGAACACCTCCCCCTCGCCGATCAGGCACAGGGCGATGTGCGCCAGTTGCACCAGGTCGCCGCTTGCCCCCACGCTCCCGTGTTCGAACACCAGCGGCGTAACCCCCCGGTTGATAAACTCGGCCAACAACGCCACCACCTCGGGATGTATCCCCGAATAGCCCTGCAGGAACGTGTTCAACCGCGCCAGCATGATCGCCCGCACGTGCAAGGGCGACAACGGGCGACCCGTCCCCGTGCTGTGACTTCGAATGAGGTTGTACTGGAGGCGCGTGCGGAAATCGTCACTCACGCGGTACTGGGCCATAGGCCCGAAACCCGTGTTGATGCCGTAAATAAGTTTTTCTGCTGAAAATTTCTCAAGGAAATCAAAACTTGCCTGCACGCGATCAAGCGCCTCTCGTCCCAGTTCCACTCGCTCGTTCTCGAATACAATTCTCTCGACCTGAGAGAGGTATAGGCTTTGTGTCGTGATATTCATTATACGTGCTTTTGCCGCGAAGATAGAAATAGTTAAATAAAGAATCAACCCTCCCGGCGAATTTTCCGGGCAGCCGCGGCCAATCACCCCACTCCTCCCGAAAAACGCCGTAGAGGGGGCTGTCTCAAAAGTAAAACGCCCCCTTATTTATTTTGTCATATCAATTAAATTCAGCAACTTAGTGAAAAATAAAAGATATGTCAAAAAGGGCACTAAATAATATTAAATAATTCAAATGATATGCTTGCTTCATAAATAAAATATATATCTTTGTGCATTAAAATTTAAAACGAGATTATGAAAATGATTGACACAGCTTTCGACAACAGTTTATCGGTAACAGTCGGCATGGTTGCAAGCACGGAAAATAAATACAATAATAATATGTTTAACTCTAAAATGTTGCGCCCGACACTCATCAGGGATTTAAAAACAATGAGACATATTTTCACAAACATTGTATCGTTTGGACTTGCAATTGCATTTACAGCATGCTCGACTCAGCAAAAAGTAGTCAGAGTCGAGTCGCAGGTTCAGCCCGTCAAACAGGAAGAACAGGGATTGAAGCGGAAAGTAGCAATCGCCCGTTTTTCAAATGAGACACAGTATGCAAAGGGTATCTTCTACAGCAAGGAGAACGACCCTATAGGTAAACAGGCTGTTGATATTCTTTCAGCCAAACTTGCCGCTTCAAACAAATTTATCCTACTGGAACGCAATGACATGGATAAAATTATGGAAGAACTGAAGCTCGCCGGAGTCGAAGGATATAAGAACGTTGGTACCGATTATCTGATTATCGGTTCGGTTACGGAATTCGGGCGGAAAAATGTCGGAGATGTAAACGCTTTTTCACGTAGTAAAACACAGGTGGTGCAGGCCGGCGTAAGTATTCGGCTGGTAGATGTGGCAAGCGGACAAATTATCTACTCCGAAGAAGCAAAAGGCGAAGCCGAGACGACCAATAAGACAGTCATGGGTTTCGGCGAGCGTACCGATTACGACGCAACACTGGGCGACAAGGCTATTTCGGCGGCTATCTCCAAACTTGTCGAAAACGTGATAAACAACTGTATGGACCGACCGTGGAAGTCGTATTTTTTGTCTTACGACAATGATGGAATAATTATATCGGGAGGCAAAAGTCAGGGACTGAAAGTCGGCGATTTTTATAATGTCGTCGAAAAAGGGAAACAGGTCAAAAATCCTCAGACAGGAATGATGATGGAACTACCCGGTAAAGCGGCAGGTAAAATCAGGATTGATTTTACGGGAGGCGATAACCCTCAAAACGAATTTTCGACAGTATCGTTCGTCGAAGGCTCAATTGATCAGCAACATTTAAATAACTATTATATTCAGGAGATCCGATGATGAAAAAGATTTTATTGGTAGCCTTTCTGTCGGTGGCGGCAGCAGGGTGTACGGGCGTCAAAACGCTTTCAACAGGTTTGGAAAACGAAGCATTTCTTGAATTCGTTGGGAATCCCAACAAATACGGCAACGAGGTAACGGTGACGATCGACGATAAGAACACGTTTTCGGCAAGCGTGAAAAAACAGCATTCCGATCGTCCGAAAGGGACGGTATATGCGATTGCCACAGGACGGCATACCGTTTCGGTATCGTACAACGATCAGATCATTTACCGGAAACAAATATTTGTTTCGGCACAGGAAACCAAAAAAATCGTACTACCATGAAAAAGATCGTAATTGCAATGCTGATTATGATTGGGATGATCGGCTGTCAAATCCAGAAGCCAATGTATTCGTGGTATAATTACAACGCAACGAGTTACAATTATCAGAAAAATGCCGATGCCGCATCGTCTCAACAAATGATCGAGACGTATCAAAAGATCGTTGACCGTCAAACCGGCAGCCGTCAAACCGTTCCTCCGGGTATTTGTGCCGATTACGGGTTTCTGCTTCTGCAAGCCAACAAAGTCGAAGAAGGGAAGGCCATGCTGATGCGGGAAATAGTTCTGTATCCCGAATCCAGGCTGTTTATTGAAAGAATACTAAAAATGATTGAACAATGAGAACAACGGTATTACTGTTAATTTTCGCCGCCATCGTTTCGCTGACGGGATGTTCCGGCGCAAAGATGACCAAGTCGGCTGCATATAAAGGCATCTATGACGAAAAACCGGTTACGGTATTACTCATGCCTCCAATCAACAGAACTACGGAAGTCGAGGCAAAAGATTATTTTCATTTGACGTTGAATGTTCCGATTGTCGATGCCGGTTATTATGTCATTCCGCCGTTTCTGTCGATGGAAATACTGAAAAAAGAAAGTGCCTACGATGCAGAATTGTTCCTTAACAGCTCGCTGCAAAAGTTTGGCGAGGTGTTTGGTGCCGATTTGGTGCTGTTTACGGTAATCAACCGTTGGGACAAGCAAAAACTGGTTGCAAAAGTCGATGTCGAGATAGAATATATTTTCAAATCGGTAAAGACGGGCGAGATTGTTTATAGCCGTAAAGGACGTGTTACGTACGATGCCTCTGTTAATACGGGCGTTGGAGGCGGATTTGGCCTACTGGCCAATATAGCTGCAGGGGCTATCAATACGGCTGTCACTAAGTACGTCGATGTTGCACGGGCATGTAATGCCTATACATTCAAAGATCTGCCTGCGGGCAAGTATAATCCGGCATACGAACGAGATGGGGAAGAAATTGCGGGGCAAAAAGAATTTAAAGTGTCGTTAAACTCTAAATATCGATAATCGATCAATATGCGAAACGAAAAAGAGGGTGTGTCAAAAGTCTGGACACACCCTCTTTTAGTATTTTTTATTCGGGTCGGTATCTGAAAGTGATTTCAAATATTCAATTCTCAGAGAGTTAATTTTACTTTTGACACACCCTCCGAGCTAACGCCCTCTCCTCCTCACTGCCTGGAAGGCAGGACGGTAGCCGTGCACGGTACTGCCTTTCAGGCAGAGAGAGGGAGTGATGCGCTCCTCCCCGGGCCGTCGGCCTCGGGATTATGAAGATGCCGTCCCTGCCGGGACGTTCCCCCCGGGCGGGAAGCCTGGCCCGGGATTGGAACGATTTGCGCCTGTCCCCGCCTGGAGATCTTGAAAGGATCTGATTTTCATAAGGGACTGTCTCGAAAGCCTCGAACGAGTGTCATAACGCTCCGCATGTCCCGTCATCGCGAATGCCTATATTTTTCAAATAAACAAACAGTAATGACGTATCTTCGCGTTCCAATGGATTATGTAGAGGCCGGGGCAGTGGCTTGTACAACGAGAATTGAAATCGCTCCAAAAACTAACCATGAAACATAAATTCCAACTGATTGAACACTCATAGAGTAAGAAAATCTCGTCACTGGTATCCGCCCAGCGGGAAGCAACCCAAGCAACACGATGTAGGTCTGGATTGCTTCACCCTTCGGGATTCGCAATGACGAAAACAAAGGAAATGACGAAAGAGCGCAACGAC
>JAISNC010000124.1 GCA_031276355.1 Odoribacteraceae bacterium | reverse complement strand
GCTCGTCCGCGCACGACAAGGCCGCGAGGGCCGCCAGCGCGAGCGAACAAATTCGTGACGTGTTCATGCTGTTCTTGTGTTTATAGTTTATCATTCTTTCCTCGTTTATCATTCCCCGGGGGGTGTCGCCCGCCAGCGAATCATCAATCCGTAATTTTCTGGTACAAAAGTATGAAAAGTAATAATACAAGATACAAAATCAGTCATTTTTTTTCGCCAGTCCCGCTTTTATCGGGCATAAAGCTGTTTATCATGACTATAAATGGAAATTTTGGCGCAACGAGAGACGGGGAATGGCGAGAATGACGCGGAATCCATCCCATGATTCCGTGCCTTCTCGAAGCCACAATATTTCATTTTCAAGGGCATTAGGGAATTATGGATTCAGGACGCGAAAATTCATAATCCCGCCAGGGATTATAGATCAGTAGAAAAAACGCCTTATCTTTATACCGCGTCCCGCCAGGGATGCAACAATGCAGAGGAGTCATTTATATGGGGCGAGAGGCTGTCTCAAAAGTCAACTTCCGGGCGTTATCTCGCATCCCGCCAGGGATGCGGTGCCCGGTAGAAACGTCTCATTTACTAATTGAACTTACACCATGCTGCAAAGTTACATTTTTTTCTATCATGCCCCCACTCGTTCTTTTTGATTTTTTAAGATTTACATCTCCCGCGAAGGTATTAACCCGGGTTTTGGATAAGCGAACTGTTTCAGGATTCCCGGACGGGAAACGTCCCGACAGGGACGGTAGTTTCATAAGGGGCTGTCTCAGAAGACTCGAACGAGTGTCATGACGATCCGCCTGTCCCGTCCTTGCAAACCCGAAGGGTGAAGCAATCCAGGGATGGAGCGTGTTCTGGATTGCTTCCCGCTCCGCGGATACCAATGACGAGCTTTCCTTACTTTGTTAGTGTTCAACCGGTTAGAATCATGTTTCATGGCCAGCTTCTGGAGCGATTTCAATTCTCGTTGTACAAGCTGTTGTTGATATTTCACCTGCCCCGGCCTCTACATAATCCATTGGAACGCGAAGACACGTCATTTCTGTTTGTTTATTTGAAAAATATTCCCACTCGCAATGACGGTCATTCGCAATGATAAAAACCGACTTTTGAGACAGCCCCAGGATCACGCCCCTCCTCTCCCTGCCTGGTGGGCAGTACCATGTACGGTTGCCGTCCTGCCTTTCAGGCAACGGAGGGGGAGTTAGCTCACCCCGGGTCGCTGACCCGGGGTGATGAAAGTTCGATCCTTTCAGGATCTCCGGGAGGGGGCAACGATAGGGATCCTGGGAAAGCAGGGCATGAGCTACCGGGCTTATCCAAAACGCGGGTTATTAAAAAGCCCGGAATGGGGCATAACACTACCTTTATTTACGTGAAAATAATATTAGAAAAGCCTGGTTCGTAACCGATAAATAGTTATTTTTGGCCAAAATATCCCGGGCGGGGAAGCGTGACAAATTAGGGGAGCGCTCTTTTGAAGACTACTTAATGGTTTCACATAAGATAGACTACCCGGGTTATTGAATAAACGGCATTGCTAATTGAATATAAAAATTAAAGTCATGAAAAAGATAATTCTATTATTTCTGCTGCCGGTGATGTTTTCCGGGTGCAAAGAGGACGAGGGAAGGGACGAGAGAGATGATGCGAACGAATTAGGCCAAATAGAGAATGGTAGATTTGACGCGAACGGGGTTTCCGTTGTGGGAAAGCTATCCCGCGGAAGGGTTGCCTAAAAGCATCATGACAAGAGTTTTTAAGTTAATTAATTCACTTACAGAGGGGGGATTTTAGACAAATATAAAACATCATATAACACAAACAATTATGGACTTTAAAGATTCAATCAAACAAATCTCGGAACGTGTCGAGAAATTAAAAGGTAGCCCTTGCAAAGGAGTATTTATAATGAAAATGCCGATTTTAATCATATTTTCGTTCATGCTACTATGTTGTTCAAAAGATAAGGAGATACCCACCCCCGATCCTATTAATCCTGACTCTTGGCTGGATGACTTCATGAACGAATACAACATAAGAAAACAGGGGCTTAAGTTAGCGTGGACCACAACGGGAATAGATACATCCACGGTATATGCGATTGGAATACTTGACGGAAAATTGTGGGTTGGAGGATATGGGAAAGCAACAAAGAGACAATTTTTTGATTGGGTAGAGGATGTCGAATTAGATACCGTCATTAACTATTACAAAGGGTATGGTGAGTATGGTAGTTTTAAGGTAGATGCATACATCCTGCTGTATCCATACCAAAATAATAATGCTTATTGCTTCTTGTTATCCAGGTGGAATCGTACTGATAATCTTTTGATTATGAATGATTTGTACTTTGTGCGAGATGGCCTATCGAAAAAAAATAGAGGTCGATATGATGGCATAATCCCGTGGTACCAAGGTATCCTTGTGCCAACGTTATGCGACGGGGATATCGCTCATATTTGTTTCAACATGCAGGGCGATAGTTTATTTCTGGCAAAAAACGAACCAAATATTGAATATTCTTGTACCCCAATAGATTTTGAAGAATATATTAATTTTGTTGGATGTTTGAATAACCGAGACGTACGCGCGGCTTTCTTTCAAAGGGTAAATTTAAAGACGAGGAAAATTATTTGGGAAAATAAAACAATGCCTCTAAAAGATCTTCCCGATAATACAAGGTTTGACTACTATGCGGTCGAGAAATCAAATAATACTTGGACTTATAGTGTGTACTATACCCTATATAATGGGACAAAAGGATCCTCGAATATAGTATTAGATATTATAACAGGTCAATTTGAACTAAAATAGTACTCCTTACAATGAGTGACAAGATGCCCGAAATCACCGATCAAGCCATCTGTGACCGCTTCGTGGAGGCGCTACTACTCCACGCCGGGCGAGGGGAGAAATGCCGGTTTTACCAGAAATACGGCCTTTCCCCAATGAGGTACCGTGTCGACCTCCATTTTTTTGGCATGTACCCGCTCATGTTCTTGAATGTTTAAAATTTACATCTCCTACGAAGGTATTAAGAAGCCTGGGATGTGTACAGTGCTACATTTTATTTACGTGAAAATAATATTAGAAAAGCCTGGTTCATAACCGATAAATAGTTATTTTTGGCCAAAATATCCCGGGCGGGGAAGCGTGAAAAATTAGGGGAGCGCTCTTTTGAAGACCACCTAATGATGTCACATAAGATAGACTAACCGGGTTATTGAATAAACGGCATTGCTAATTGAATATAAAAATTAAAGTCATGAAAAAGATAATTCTATTATTTCTGCTGCCGGTGATGTTTTCCGGTTGTAAAGAGGACGAGGCAGGGGGCGAGAGAGATGATGCGAATGAATTAGGCCAAATGGAAAACAATGGATTTGACGCGAACGGGGTTTCCGTGTGGGAGCGAGAATCAGAAGTAATATTCACGGATCACTACTCTCGAATAGACACGATTGCCGAAAGAATCTTGGAAAGATACGTGCAATACTATTGTTCCGAGGATGACACGGTGTCCGTCAAATGGTATATGAACGAAACCATTCAAACAGATGTTGTCACGAACAAAAAATGGCTTGGCGATATACAAAAATGGATCATCACGAACGTTGTACGCCTGGATCTTGCCGACATCACAGAAAACTTGCAAATAGAGGCAATAGTACAGCTTCCCGATAAAACCGTGAGGAGATTTAAGACAATCCCACTTGTGACCGTGAAAAAAGAAGTATCGGACGCTTTCGAGTTCACGTTCGGAACTCCAAGGGCAGAGATGGGGGATTACATAGATAGCGACCTTTCTCCACGGTTTTCGGCGGAGTCGAGTTTTTGGAATAGTAGTACTAATTGGTTCGAGTTTTCGGGCGGCAAATTAATCCGATTGTATTTTTGGAGCGATCTCGCATCGACCGCAGAAAAATGCAAAATACCCGAACCTTTAATATTTGCCGAACCTTTAATATTTTACGGTAATGCTATACGTAATCCTCAAGAGTGGGAAATAGGGGGATTAAAAATAAAGTCCTACAACACGACATTTCACGAAACGTCGGGGGTATTTATTGAATATTCGGACTGGAGCATCGAGAGAGGATGCCTTACTATCGAACGTGCTGAAAACTAACCATGCCTGAAATCACCGATCAAGCCATCCGTGACCGCTTCGTTGAGGCGCTACTACTCCATGCCGGGCGAGGGGAGAAATGCCGGTTTTACAAGAAATACGGCCTTTCCCGGCACAGCACCGTATCAACCTCCATTTTTCTGGCATGTACCCGCTCATGTTTTTAAGTTTTTTAAAATTCACATCTCCTGCGTGTCTACCAATCCTAATCCAATCTATACATCCCGAAGGGATCCTATAAAAGAGATTTATGGAATATGGTAAGTGGTAACACTTCAAAGAACGACTATGTTGATAATCGTTTCCGGTTACCGTCGCTCCCCTCGCCTTCGTTTTGTTTCACGCGATAACACGCCGGCGCTCGGCGGTGACTCTTATGACCTGATTTCACGGATTTTCATCTGTCTTTTTAGCCTCTTCCCCGCCGGTTGGTAACGGTCACGTGGGGATGCCGGGAGGGGGGGGCGGGCTTGTACCCGGGGCGGCGAAAGTTCACGCGCTCGTAAAAGAAACGTAACTGTTCGGTAATATTCCGCCCGTAGTTTCGCGGCATGAAGAACAAGATCATGACGAAAAAATTATCACGCGGCTTGACTGCAACGACACTCCTACTCTCCCTGCTCCTCTTTTTCATTTTACCTGCTCGTGCCCTCGACCCTCCCCGGAAGGTCGAGGGCCATGCGCGGGATGCCGTGACCTCCGAGCCGCTGGTCGGGGTGACGGTGTTGCTCAAGGGGACGGGCCGCGGGGCCGTGACGGACGCGCGCGGGTATTACTGCATCGGGGGGATCGCCGGGGATAGTTGCACGTTGGTCGTGCGGTGCGTCTCCTACAAAACGGTCGAGTTGACGCGTGGGTTGACGGGGGAGATCACGCGGGTGGATGTGGCCTTAGAGAGCAATGTCACGACGATGGACGAGGTAGTGGTCAGCACCCGGGCGCGTCGTAACACGGAGACCGGCATGATACGTGCTATCCGGGAGATGTACCAGGTGGCCAGCGGTGTCTCTGCCGCGCAGATCGCCGGGACGCCCGATCGCCTCGCTTCCGAGGTGATACGCCGCGTGTCGGGGGTGACCATCATCGACGATCGCTTTATCATCGCCCGGGGACTCGCCCCGCGGTACAACGCCACCTGGATCAACGGCATGACCCTCCCCGGGACGGAGAACGACGGGCGCGCCTTCCCCTTCGACCTCGTCCCCGGTAGCCAGATCGATAACCTGATCGTCTACAAATCCCCCTCGCCGGAGATCCCCGCCGATTTCTCGGGTGCCTTCGTCCGGGTAACGTCGAAGGACGTGCCCGACGAGAACCGCGTGGAGGTGAGCTATGCTACCGGCATCAACACCCGCGCCCGCTTCAAGCCCACGCGCTCGAATCCGGGCAGCGCCACCGACTTTCTCGGTTTTGATGCCTCTAAACGTCCCCTCTCCGCCGGCTTCCCCGCGCGCCTCGGCACCGTCAACGATCCCGGGGAGATCGACCGGCTCACGCGCGAGGGCTTCAATAACGATTGGCGCGTCAAGCAGTCCGCCACGCTCCCCGACCAGCGGCTCTCGCTCGTCGTCGCCCGCCGCGTGGAGAGGGGCAGCGCGCGTTCCCTCGGCAACATCACGGCCATCACGTATAGTTACACCTTTAAACGGGTCGAGGGGATGAAGAACGCCCGCTACGGCATCTACTCCGCGGCGGCCGATGCCCCCGTCTACCTTGATGACTACACGGATAACCAATATTCCCGCGACGCCCGCGTCGGGATCATGCACAACTGGGCGCTCCGCCTTTCCCCCCGCCATCGCCTCGAGTGGAAGAACCTGTTCAACATCCTGGGGACGAACCGCCTCACCGAGCGGACGGGGATCAAGGACATGAGCAGCATGTACTACCGCGAGCAGACCGAGATGCGCTACACCTCGCGCGTGGCCTACGCCGGGCAGTTCTCCGGCCGCCACGAACTTGCGGCGGGACGACTCCTCTCGTGGGAAGCCGGTTACTCCCGCGCCACGCGGGACGAGCCGGATCGCCGCATCATCACCTACCACGAGGGGATCGGTTCCCCGGCGGACATCCCCGCGGTAGTGCCCGTCAACGAGAGCATCACGCGCTACTTCCAGCATGCCCGCGACCACGGGATCTCCCTCGCCGTCAACTACCGCCATCCCCTCGGCGCGACGACCCTCAAGACGGGCCTGCTCGGCGAGTACCGCGACCGGGAGCACGCCCCCCGCGAGTTCATCTACCGCTACGACAAGCTCACCCACGAGGAGCGTCAAGCCTACCTCCGGCTCCCCTTCGAGGAGATGCTCGACGCCCGCTACCTCGGTGCCGACAAGGTCTACATCGACGAGATCACGCGCAAGACGAACGCCTACACGGCCACCGTCCGCCTGGCCGCCGCGTACGCCGCCGTCGAGCGGGCGTGGGGGAAGGTCAACCTGTACGCGGGGGCCCGCCTCGAGTACTACCACGCCCGTCTCTCCCGCGATCGCTCGGATGCCCCGGGGCTGACCCTCGAGACCCGTCGAGACGAGCGTCACGTCGGCCTCTTTCCCTCTGTCAACGCGAGCTACGCCTTCTCGCCCCGCCACCTGCTGCGCGCCGCCTACGGTCGTTCCATCAACCGCCCGGAACTGCGCGAGGTCTCCCCCACGGTCTATTACGATTTCGATCTCTTCAGCGAGATCGCCGGGAACGAGCATCTCCGCCACGCCGCCATCGACAACGTGGACCTGCGCTACGAGTGTTATCCCGCCGCCGGGGAATCTCTCTCCCTGGGGATCTTCTACAAGCGCTTCAAGAATCCCATCGAGTGGACGTTCATCGACATGGGCGGTTCCCTTCGCTACAACTACGAGAACGCCGCGCGGGCCGTCGCGCTGGGCGTGGAACTCGACGCGCGCCGGCGCTTGGACGGGATCGGGCTGCCGGGCTTCACCGCCGTGCTCAACCTCGCGTGGATCAAGAGCAACGTCCGTTTTCGCCCGGGCGAGATCGTCTCCGAGCCGGACCGCGCCATGCAGGGGCAGTCGCCTTACGTCGTCAACGCGGGCCTCTTTTACCGTCGCGACGGGCTGCAACTCTCCCTGCTCTACAACCGCGTCGGCAAGCGGATCGTCGGCCTCGGGAAGTCGAACAGCATCCAACCGGACATCAACACGCTCGTCCCCGACTCCTACGAGATGCCCCGCGATCTCCTCGACTTCAGCGTCCGCAAGACGCTCGGCCGCCGGGTGGAGCTGCGGGGTGCCGTGAAGGATATCCTCGCGAGCGCCGTCGTCTACAAGCAGTTCCCGCGCTTCACGAGCGGCGGCGCGGTGCACGAGCGCACGCAAATCACGCGAAAATATACCCCCGGGAGTTCTCTCTCCCTGGGCCTGACGATAACCATAGATTAATCTTTTAAATCTCATCAAAACATGAAAACAATCACGACTCTCGCGTACACGGCCCTCGTCGCCTGCACGCTATTCGCTCTCGCCGCCTGCGACGACAACGATCCCGCCCCCGAGATCAAGGGCGAGACGTTCGACATCGGCGACGGTTCCAAGGAAAATTTCGAGATCACGACGAACACCACGCTCGCGTACCCCAACACGTACAACCTGCGCGGTTTCGTCTACGTCCCCTCCGGTGTCACCCTCACCATCGAGCCGGGTGTCATTATCAAGGGGGAGAAGGCCACGCAAGGCACGCTCATCGTCGAACGGGGAGGCAAGCTCGTGGCGCGGGGCACCCGGGAACGCCCCGTCGTCTTCACCTCCGCGCAGGCCCCCGGTTCCCGTAGGCCCGGCGACTGGGGCGGCATCATCCTCCTCGGGAAAGCCCCCAACAACATGGGCGAGCAGACGATCGAGGGCGGTGTCCGCTCCAACCACGGCGGCAGCGACCCCACCGACAACTCCGGTGTCTTGAGCTACGTCCGTTGCGAGTTCGCCGGCATCGAGTACTCCACCGACAACGAGATCAACGGCATCACGTTCGGTTCCGTCGGTTCCGGCACGACGATCGACCATCTCCAGGTCTCCTACTCCGGCGACGACGCTTTCGAGTGGTTCGGCGGCACGGTCAACGCCCGCTACCTCGTGGCGTTGGCCAGCTGGGACGATGACTTCGACACCGACAACGGCTTCTCCGGCAAGATACAGTTCGCCGTCTGCGCCCGTGACCCGCGCATCGGCGACAAGTCCGCCTCGAACGCCTTCGAGTCTGACAACAACGCCACGGCCTCCGCCACCCCCGGCAACTTCACCCGCCCCGTCTTCGCCAACGTGACCCTCGTCGGGCCTGTCACCGACCCCGCCGCCTACACCGACCAGGCCGGGGTCAACGGTAGCTCCACCGGCGCCCGCTTCCAGGCCGCCTTCCACCTTCGCCGCAACACCCAGCTCGGTGTCTTCAACTCCCTGGCCGCCGGCTTCCCCATCGGCCTCATCATCGAGAACGACAAGGGATCGTCCACCCGCCAGTGGGCCACCGACGGGTTGTTGAACGTCACGAACTGCGTCCTCGCGGGGATGGTCAAGAATTTCCAGGACGCGCAAGCGTGGGCCAACAATTCACAGTTCAACGCGGAAGACCCCGGCACGTTCGCCGACGGCTATTTCCACCGCGCCAACGGGGGCAACCGCGCCTTCGGGACGCTCGCCGGCTTGAAGCTCTCCGGGGCACCTTTCGCCGGCTTGACCGCGACGCTCTTCCCGGCGGCCGACAGCCCGCTCGTGACGGCGAACGCCGCCGCGTGGACGCACCCGCTCGTCTCCTCGTGGTTCCAGCAAGTCAATTACGTCGGGGCCTTCGGCCCGTCGGAGACGCTCTCCTCGAACTGGATGAGCGGCTGGTGCAACTTCGACCCGCAGAACACCGTCTACTGACCCGGGCAATCCACCGCCCGCCCCGGCCCGTGGAAGGTTGAACCATGGAGCGGTCTCGCGCGCGTCCCTTTGTTTTTCACGATCATTGTCAGCACCCGGGGGGTCATCCAGGCTCCCCGGGCATTTTTGACCGTGCCGGGGCCGGCCCGGGAGCCGGTTCCCCGGGATCATCCCACGACGCGTGGAAGGGGCTTAGCACGCGGCAGGCCGCGCGGGTGTCGTATAGCCCGAGTTAATGCACCGTTAACGCGGGCGTTAATACACCGTTAACGCGGGCGTTAATGCACCGTTAACGGGAGGGGGTCGTCGCGAGAGGTGACTCCCGCGACGGCCCCGTTGGTCTTGTTATTGTTGAAAGTCAGGTGGGAACACGTGCCCGCGTCCTCGCCGGGATGCCCGGGCGGGGTAACGCCCCGCCGGGGTATCGCGGGCCGTCACTCCAGCATCAGGCTCATGTGGGGCGGGTGGCCCGGGAAACGGGTCAACAAGCGACGGGTTAGCTCCCCGGCATCTACCCCCGCGTCCGCCGCCCCCGCGGAACGCCCCGCGCGGCGGCATCTCCCCCCCCGGATCTCGAAACGCCCGTCGTTCGCGGGGAGCAGCGCGTCCGTCACCCGTATCGTCTGCCGCTCTCCCGGGTAATGGGCCGCGTAAGCCCGCAGCAGTGCCCCCGCGTCCGTGACGCGCGCCATCCCGTGGTGCACCACCGGCCCCGCCAGGGGCACCTCTCGCCACTCCTGCCGCCGGCCCGGCCATCGCCCCGACAGCGCCCGGCTCAACGCCCGGCGCGCCGCCGGCGAGTCGCACGCGTGCTCTTTCACCACCACGCGATCCTCCACCGGGACGGCGAACGCGACACCCTCGACCGCGCCGGCGGCGGTGAACGCCACCGGCAAGGCCCCGCCGCTCGCGAGCAACTCCTCGACGATCGCCGAGAAGTCCTCCCGGTCGTGTTGCACGCAACATCCCCGTTCCAGCATCCGCGCCTGAAAATAGCGGTAGACCGCTTCCATCGCCTCGTCCCCCGGCCCCACCTCCCGCGCCGCGCCCTCCCCGTCGCCCGTCCACTCCACCGCCCGGTAGTCGAACACGGGGACGAAACCCATCCGCCCGTAATAGTGAAAGAGCCGCTCCTCCCCCGGGATCAGCGCGCACAGCGCGACACCCCGGGCCTGCATCTCCAGGAGCGCCCCCGTCAGCAGCCGCGACATGATCCCCTCGCCCCGGCGCTCGGGGCGCGTGCACGCGCCCGAGAGGTAGGAGATCGCCACCGTCCGGCCCGCGTAGGTCATCCGGTACGGCACCATTTGCAGGGCGGCGACGATCGTGCCGCGCGCGTCGCGGTGGACGAACGTGTTCCCGGCGCGGTACTTGGCGTTGAAGTAAAAGCGGATGAACTCCCTCGTGTCCCCGAAACAGAGGTGCCATAACTCCATGACCCCCGCGCGGGTCGCGTCGTCGCCCGGCCTCATCGTATCGTCACCATCGTGGCCCCGTAACCGTACTGCTGGAAGGAGGCATCCTGGTGGTGATGCCGCTTGTAGCGCGTCTGTAACTCCCGGCGGATCCGTTGCCGTAACACGCCCTCGCCCTTCCCGTGGATGAAGACGATCTTCTGGCCGCGTCGCGACTTGTACTCCTCGAGGGCGCGGTGGAAGATCTCCAGCTGGTGATCCAGGATGTCCCGGTTCTCCATCCCCGCCAGCGTGTCTAATAGCTGTTCCGCGTGGAGATCCACCTCCACCGCGTCGTCGATCGCGCGCGGGCACGGGGAGGGCGTTCCCGCCGGGCTTCTCTTCGCCCCCTCGTGCCGGGGAGGGGACGACTGTCGCGGGTCGACGCGGGCCTCCATCCCCTCGTCCAGCGGGCGAAGGACGGCCGGGGTGTCGAACCACGGCGTTCGCTCGTGGGCCCCCTCCTTGCACAGTCCCGCCGCGTTGACCTTGACGGTCGCGTCGACGACGGGGCGCGGGGGGTGATCCCCCTGCCGGTGGAAGAGTACCTGCACGCGCGCTTCCCGGACGGTGTCCAGCTCCGCCAGCGAGTAGTTACCCGCCGACGCGTAGCTTGCCGGCGGGCAACTCCCGGCGGCGATCCCCTCGTGTTGCCCTTCCCGGAGCAGGGCCACGGCGTAGAGCGCCGTCAGCGAGGTGTCGTTCACGAGGTACAGCTCGTGGCGACCCCCCGCCGGTGCCCCGGGGCGTTCCGGGACGAAGGCGAGGTAGACGCGCTCGCTGGCTTCCCGCGCGCCCCCGGTCGTCGCGCTCCCGCCCCGGGCCGCGGGGTGGATGACCACGAGATCGCTGGCCCGGGCGGGGATCTCGAACCCGTGTTCCTCGCAGTAAACGTTTACCGTGGTGGCGCTCGCGAGGCCCGTCACCACGCCTTCTAATTTTTCCGACAGGAAACGCACCGTGTCCCCTATTCCTATTTCCATGGTCGTGCAGGTTTTGATGATTGGTCCCGCGAAAGTAGTGATTCTTCGAAGATTTAACCCGGGAGTCACGGGCGACACGAAAGATTTCGGTAATTTTGCCCGTCGCGAGTGACCGCGCCCCGCGGCGCTCCCGGCCCCACCTCTTATCCAAAAATACAATGAATGCCATGACATTAGAAGAATTTCGACGATCCGTCCGGGAAGGTATCCCGGACGAGCTGCCCCCCCCTCGCCCTCATGACCCCCTCGTGAATCACGCCCCCCGCAGGAAGAACCTCTTGAGCGCGGGGGAGAAACGGCTGGCCGTCAGGAACGCCCTGCGTTACTTCGACCCGCGCCATCACGCCGTGCTCGCCGCGGAGTTCGCCGACGAGCTGGAGCGTCACGGGCGCGTGTACATGCACCGCTTTCGCCCCGCCTACCCGTTGCGCGCGCGGCCCATCGGCGATTACCCGTGCAAGAGCCTCCAGGCCGCCGGGATCATGTTGATGATCCAGAACAACCTGGACGACCGCGTCGCGCAGCACCCGCACGAGTTGATCACGTACGGCGGCAACGGGGCGGTGTTCCAGAACTGGGCGCAATACCGCCTGACGATGAAGTACCTCTCCGGGATGACCGACGAGCAGACGCTGGTGCTCTATTCCGGCCACCCGCTGGGGCTTTTCCCCTCGCGCCCGGGGGCACCGCGGGTGGTGGTCACGAACGGGATGGTGATCCCGAACTACTCCCGGCCCGACGACTGGGAGCGCTTCAACGCCCTGGGCGTGTCGCAATACGGGCAGATGACCGCCGGCTCGTTCATGTACATCGGGCCGCAGGGGATCGTCCACGGCACGACGATCACCCTCCTCAACGCCGGTCGCAAGATCGCCCGGCACGGCGAGGGGCTGGCCGGCAAGCTCTTCATCTCCGCCGGCCTCGGCGGCATGTCGGGTGCCCAGCCCAAGGCGGGCAACATCGCCGGCTGCATCAGCGTCGTCGCCGAGGTCAACGCGAAGGCCATCCGCGCGCGCCGCGAGCAGGGATGGGTGGATGAAGTGATCGACGACCTCGACCGTCTCGTCGCCCGCGTGCGGGAGGCGCGCGGCCGGCGGGAGGTGGTCTCCATCGCCTTCCACGGCAACGTCGTGGATCTCTGGGAGCGCTTCGCCGACGGCGACATCCCCGTCGAGCTGGGATCCGACCAGACCTCCCTGCATAACCCGTGGGCCGGGGGGTATTATCCCGCCGGGCTGTCGCTCGAGGAGAGCAACCGCCTGATGGTGGAGGACCCGGGGCGTTTCAAGGAGCGGGTGCGGGAGTCGCTCCGTCGCCACGCGGCCGCGATCAACGCTTGCGCGCGCCGCTTCGGCACCTACTTCTTCGACTACGGGAACGCCTTCCTCCTCGAGGCCGCCCGCGCCGGGGCCGACGTGCTGGGGGCCGACGGGGAGTTTCGTTACCCCTCCTACGTGCAGGACATCATGGGGCCCCTGTGTTTCGACCACGGCTTCGGCCCTTTTCGCTGGGTGTGCGCCAGCGGCGACCCGGCCGACCTGGAGCGGACGGACGAGATCGCCGCGCGCGTGCTGGAGGAGATCCTGGTGACCGCCCCCGTCGAGATACGCCGGCAGGTGGCCGACAACCTGCGCTGGATCAAGGCGGCCGGGGAGAACCGGCTGGTGGTGGGTTCCCAGGCGCGCATCCTTTACGCGGATGCCGCGGGACGCGTCGGGATCGCGGCCGCTTTTAACGCGGCGATCGCCGCCGGCGCGTTGTCGGGGCCGGTGATCCTCGGGCGCGATCATCACGACGTGTCGGGCACGGACTCGCCGTACCGGGAGACTTCCGATATCCGCGACGGCTCCCGTTTCACGGCGGACATGGCGGTGCAGAACGTGATCGGCGACGCGTTCCGCGGGGCGACGTGGGTGTCGCTGCACAACGGCGGCGGGGTCGGCTGGGGCGAGGTGATCAACGGGGGATTCGGCATGGTGCTGGACGGGAGCGAGGCGTGCGACCGCCGGCTGCGATCCATGCTCGCCTGGGATGTCAATAACGGGGTGGCGCGCCGGGGCTGGGCGCGGAACGAGGGGGCCATCTCCACGATCCGCCGGGCCATGGCGGACGAGCCGCTCCTCCGCGTGACGCTGCCGAACCTCGTCGACGACTCGCTGCTGGCCTCGCTCTTCGAGTGATCTCTCCTGGTAGTACCGGCGTGGCCGCGAAGGAGCTGTCTCAAAAGCCTCGAACGAGTGTCATGACGATCCGCATGTCCCGTCATTGCGAGTGCCTATATTTTTCAAATAAACAAACAGTAATGACGTGTCTTCGCGTTCCAATGGCTTATGTAGAGGCCGGGGCAGTGAAATATCAACAACAGCTTGTACAACGAG
>JAISNC010000060.1 GCA_031276355.1 Odoribacteraceae bacterium | reverse complement strand
AACGCTTCATCACCTTGATACATTTGCAGATAACCGCAAACAAGTGGATTTTTAACTTCTTTCAAGCCGAGCGCAAATTTTATGTCTTCGGCATCGCAAAGTGATACCTGCTTGCCGTCCAATACCGGTGTATAAACATTTTCGGTATTGCAAACGACATTTGCTTTTACATAGTTCATTCCCAAACGATTCATATTTCCAATGGTTGCGGCAGTATCGCCGAAATCGCTCGAAATGTAACTTGTAAAATGGCTTGGCGCATCTGTTATGTGATTGATTGTTTCAATTACGCCGTAAGTAATTGATTTTTGTTTGTCGGGGGCAATGTGTTCTACTTTCACAATGTCGAAAGGGCTTAAAATACAACCCTTGTCCGTCCAAAAATAAAAATCCTCTGTCGTTGCAGGACATTTTTCGGTAGCGGAAACTTTTCCTATAATTTTTGTCATATATCAGAACAAATTTAATATTACATTACTATTTATATAATGGGATTTGCAAAAGGACTCTGTAAGAAATACAGGATACAAATGGTTTGCCCATCGGATATCGGAGCCGAAACAAACAGGGTACGCCTCACGAATGAGGTTTGCACTTATCACATTAATCATATCTGTTTCAATTGGTTTATCTTCCTGCAAAAGCACCATTTCACATTTTACCACATCAGAAAAATTCGTTTCTCTAAAATTTCGAGATTCTTCCTTTCCTCCCCTCAGTCGCAAATACCAAACAGCATAAAAAGCAGAGCCACCTTTATGTTGTGTTTCGTAACGATAAACTTTGGTACGTTCAAAAGGTTTGAGGTTGGCAATGGTTTGTGAAAGTCGGTTGCCCTCGTAATCAGGTAAAAGTTCGGGGTCGAAAGTTTTTGAAACGCCGACAACTCGTTGATAGTTTGCCCGCAGATTGTTCCACTGCACAACGTCAAAACCAAGATTTGAGAAACTCGGATTGTATTCCAACGAGCCGTCTTTGATTAGCCAACTTTCATCGTTGAGGCGGTTATCCTTGCAGAGTTGGGCAACAAGCAACTGTTCTTCATCAACCATCTCGTTTTGAATTTGTGCAACTGCGCGGTTTTTGTAGTTGTCTTTATCTTTATCGCCAGTATTGCCATCCGTTTTGTAAAGTAGAAGTTTGTCTATTGTTATACCTCGCTCTTTGATAAAAGGCAGTCTACCAATTTCCGTATTTAAGCTCTCACAATAGGAACGGCAAAAATTTTCGCCACCGTCATCATCATCGAAATCGTCCGGCATTGAAAGAACAATCTTACTGTACAGATCGTATTTCTTGAAAATATCACGGCCTTTGCGCTCGCAACAACCGACAATTATTTGTCCCGCAACAATGGGGAAAATCTTTTTGCCAATGGCAATATCATCTACTTTGTAAGTATGGCGTGAACCGTCTAAGAAATAACGGAAAATGGGTGGTGGCGTAGTATTTTCTTTTAGCAGATTTTTCAAAGAAACAGTACTCCGTCGACTGCGGTCTGTTTCTGCAAAGATACTTTTTGTCGTCTGAACAACGGTATTATCATCGTAATTATAAGCGATTGTATCATTATCGTTTGCATCTAACGGCAACTTTTTTGTCTTGTAACATTGGAATTTACCGTTGCTCGACTGTTGTATGTAATCTAATATTTTACCCATAAAAAACTATCGACAAATTTTGCGGCGTAAAATTACTGTTTTTTCTGAATTAACATAAACAAATAGCAAAAAACCAAAGGGGCAGATTCAATTAACCAGACACTGCTGTAACACTCGTGATTACAGCGGTTATTGAAACTTTATTATTCGTTTACTCGCGGGCGGTTACTTCCCGATGCAGAAATGTTTAAAGATATTACCGAGGATCTCGTCGGTAGTGATTTCGCCGGTAATTTCGCCGATGTAGTGGATACACTCGCGGAGATCCTGGGAGAGGATCTCGCCGCCAAGACCCGCCTCCAGGCCGGCGAGGAGGCGGGTCGTGGCTTGCCCGGCACGCGTAAGCGCCTCGTAATGGCGTAAATTATTAACGAGCGTGCCGGAAGCGGGGCGCAAGCCCGCCGTGACAGTGGCCAGCAGGAGGCGCGTGAGCGGCTCTATCCCCTCGCCGGTCTTGGCGGAGAGCGGGAGAAGCGGTTCCCCGGGAGCGAGGGCACGAAGACGCTCCACGATCGCGGCCGGGTCGTCAAGGCTGTCCACCTTGTTGAGCAAGAGAATCAAGGAGGCACCGGGAGAGATGCCGTCGCGCACCTGTCCGTAGTAACGCGCGAAAGAAGCGAGACGGGTATCGTCGAGGAGGAGCAACACGACGCGAGCCCGGGAGATATTCATGAAAGCGCGGGAGATACCGATCGCCTCGATCTCGTCGGAAGCGACGCGAATGCCGGCCGTGTCGATAAAACGGAACGTGACCCCCTCGATATCGAGTGTCTCCTCGATCGCGTCGCGCGTGGTGCCCTCCCGTTCCGAGACGATGGCGCGCTCTTCGCGCAACAAGGTATTCAACAGGGTACTCTTCCCCGCGTTCGGCGGCCCGACGATGGCCACGGGGATACCGGTCTTCAGCGCGTTGCCCAGCGAAAAAGAGTCGCGTAGCCCGCTTATCAAGTCGTGCACGCGCCGGGCCATCGACACTAATTCGACGCGATCGGCGAACGTCACGTCCTCCTCCGGGAAGTCAAGTTCCAGCTCCAGGAGCGAGGCGACCCGTAGCAGTTCCCCGCGGAGCGTCATCAACCCGGACGAGAAGCCGCCGCGCATCTGGTTCATCGCCATCTCGTGGGCGGAGGAGGAGGTAGCGGAAAGGAGATCCATCACCGCCTCGGCGCGCGGGAGGTCCATCTTCCCGTTGAGGAAAGAACGGCGCGTGAACTCGCCGGGGGTCGCCAAACGAGCGCCGGCGAGGATCAACAGTTGCAAGAGGCGTTGCTGGATATACGTCGACCCGTGACAAGATATCTCCACGCTCTCCTCGCCCGTGAAGGAACGCGGGGCGCGGAACAAGGAGACGAGCACCTCGTCGAGGCACCCCTCCCCGTCCATCACCTCCCCGAGGTGAAGGGTACGCGAAGGGCACTCTACCAGCCTCTTGCCCGACCGGGCACGGATAACGCGATCGCAAAGGGGGATCGCCCCCTCTCCCGATACCCTCACGACGGCGATGGCCCCTCTTCCCGGCGGGGTGGCGATGGCGCATATAACGGAATTATCCATGATAACACGTGTTTTAAAGGCCCCAAAGGTAGTAAAAATACGGGATTCCCGCCGGTCGTCACGTTTCAAGACGCGTTTGCCCCGGCTCCAACGGCCCGCGGGGGAACTCCTAAGACTTGCGGGGGAGGTCCTACGGCACGTGGGGGAGGTCCTAAGACTTGCGGGGGAGGTCCTCCGGCACATGGGGGAAGTCCCAAAACCTGCGGGGGAAGTCCCAAGTCCCGCGGGGGAGGTCCTAAGACTTGTGGAGGAAGTCCCAAGACCCGTGGAGCTGCCAGGAAACGCCGGGGAAGCATGAACCCGCCCCGGGAACGTTCAAGAAAGCCCCCCTCTTTTAGAGAACAACAGCAGGATCAGGCCGGTCATCTTCAGCGCGATCGCCCCATAAAAACACGACTTATATAACGCCGGGACGGGAAAGAGCGCCTTGAAAAGCTGGGATAATAGGATCAGGATAACTCCCGCCAGGATAAACCAGAACCACGCCCGGGGTCTAAATCCCTTTCCCGGGAAAACGAGGAGCAGGAAAAGCACCTTGAACAAGATCGCCGCGCCCAGCAACGGGCGAAAACAGCCCGCCGGCCCGCCCGCCAGCCTGGTCGAGAACGCGATCGCCAGCATGCCCAGGCCGCCATACAAGAACCACTTTTTATATTTCCGTGCCCATCTCATGTCCATTCGTTTTTCGTTTCGGGATACCCGCGCGCGCCCGGCTGGCGCCCGAATTTCCCCGGGCAAAGATACGTTTTTCGGGCCCGAGGTCGTGATTTTTACCCTAAAAACCCGGCGACCCGTTGAAAAAGCGACTCGAACGCGCGATGGACGAGTCCCGGGTCGACACGGTCGTTGACGGGGAAAGGGTGCTGGTGCGAGTAGGGGAAGGGGAAATCCAGCTCCTCCACCAGGCTGCCGGCAAGGCGTTCCCCGACGGCCTCTCGCGCGCCGGGGGTGGGCATGACGCTATCGTTTTTAAGCGTCACGACCCGTACCCGCTCGCTGGCCCGTTCAAAGAACGCCTCGCGGTACGCCCGCGAAACACGAGGCAAGATCATGGCCTTAAACGCTTTTTCGAAGCGATCCCCCTCCCCGCGCGCGGTAGCCAGGAACTCGTTCGTGTAAAAAGAGCGCACGCGGGCATAAGCCTCCTGATCGACGATGTCCCGCGCGCTCCCGTCCATGTAACTGAACAGTGCCCCCCCGCAAAACATGAAAAGGCGGGAATCCCGCGTCAGGCGACCGGGATCAGACAACAAGAGCACCTGCGCCAGCAACGCGCCGATCGAGTAGGCGAAAATGTCGATCGAGGCACCCTCCTTGAAAAGGGAGTGGCGCCCGTCCCGTATCTCGGAGAAGAGTTGCCAGAGATTAAAGAGAGACTCCCTCCCGGAGAGATAGAAACGCTCGGGCTTGGCGGAGAGACGAGCGCTGATGGCCACGTTGACGAAGGTAGAGTTGCGCGTTCCATCGCCCCCCTGCTTGCGGAGAGCCACCAGCGGCTGGAGCGCGCGCGGGTCACGCCAGCAAGCGGGAGCGCGGTTCATGTGAAAGGCGATGGGGAAGAGGATGACCGCCTTGCCCGTGGCGAGAGAGAGGTACTCGGCCCATGGCAAGTATTTATCCCAGCTACGCTCGTTCAGCCCGTGTAACAAGAGGATAGCCCGATCCCCCCGCGTCGTCCCCCCGGGAAGGAAAACCGCGTAGGAGAAGCGTTTATTCTCCTCGATCCGGTTATCCGGCGTGGAGCAAAAATCGCCCCCCGGCCCGCCCGCCTGGAGATCGTTCATTTCCCGCTCCCCGATCGTCTCCACGAAGAGGCAGGGGCGAATCTCGACGGGGGCGTCCTCCAGGACAACGCGCCGTTCGAAAGTAAAAAGCGATCTCAAAAATCGCGTTCGTTGAAGTAATTCCATGATACCGTGTTCGTGTTTCGCGGGTACAAACAAAAGGGATCCCGGGATCCTTTCCAAAAAAAAGGGCCGGGCATGCACCCGAAGGGGTAAAAACGATCCCGCGGGGGTGAAATTCGTCCGGGCGGGGTGACCGGCGAGGGATAAAAAGAGTTATCTTCGCCCCCGGTAATCAACACGAACCAAGAGTATGAAACTACTAAACCATGAAATACCCGCGTACATGCACGAGCGATCGAATCTCGTTCGCCTGGTGCTCTTCACGGCCTTGTTCGCCCTGGTTTTCATAAACACGTACAAGCCGTTCAGCTCCGGGGCGTGGTACGACGTCTCGGATTTCGTCTTCTTCGTCTTCTCGAGCTTGATCATACTCACCGGCATGGGAGTCGTTATACTTAGCCGCGTGCTCATGTACTTCCGCGCCCGGCGACACGCCATCACCGTCGGGCAATACGGGGCGTGGATCGCGGCGGAAGTATTCTTCATGGCCCTTTTCTACACCATCTACACGCTCTCCGTCAACGAGGGGGAACGCGACGTCTGGCACACGTTCCGGGGAGCGGTGATCAACACCGCCCTCGTCCTCCTGCTGCCCTACACGATCTTGCACCTCTACTTCTCGCGCAAAGAGCAAGCGCGGCAGTTACAACAGATCGAGGAGGAACACGAGGCGGCGGGGAGATCGGGCGTCTTCTCTTTCCGCGACGAAAAGGGGGATTTCCGGCTGTCGGTAGCGCGCTCCAGCTTGCTTTACATCGAAGCGTCCGACAATTACGTGACGATCTGGTACCTGAACAAGGGAACGGCCACCCGTTTTCTCCTGCGTAACACGCTAAAGGCCCTCGACGAGCAGCTCGCCGGCGACGGCATCCCCCGCTGCCACCGTTCCTACATGGTGAATCTCGACCACGTGAAGGTGATCCGGCGCGGGAAAGAGGGCATCTCCCTCGACCTCGGCGTGGAAAAAGTCCCCGACATCCCCGTCTCCAGGAGATACGCCGAGCAGATCACGCGCCTATTCGCGCGTTGGCCCTCCCCCGGCACTTGACGAACGCGAAAGAAGAACACGCCGCCGGCCGGGATGATCAAGCTGTAAGTTCAATTAGTAGATATTGGTTTCCTAATCCCATAATCCGAGTCTATAAGGCTTTACTAATTTCTACTATTGTACAATGTACCATTTACATACAGATTTTTTGCTCGAGCACATTTAAAACAGCTTCCTTATATCCATCGAAAGAAAATCTTCGGTACCGATACCGCCATCACCGACAATGAACGAGGATTGAGGATTAAATAGTTGTCTAAATTTATCCAGTCCTTCCGTTTTCTTTTCGGCATTGCTCTTGACCTCTATCGCGACCACCGAACCTTTCTTTCGTAAAATAAAGTCAACTTCATCATTACGTTGGCGCCAGTAGAATACGTCAAAGCGATGGATGAATGCCTGGCTGATAAGATAAGCCCCGACACCCGATTCAAAGATATGTCCCCATGCTTTTCGGTCAAGAATTGCTTGTTCAAAGGAAAATGGGTTATACACCATCTTCAACGCATTGTTGTAAACCTGTAACTTGGGAATACTGGCTTTTCTCTTTGCCGTGTCAATGCTGAATTTCTGAAGTCCGCAAAGCAAACCACTTTCATCCAATAAATGGATATATCCAGCCAATGTAGCCGTATTGCCGGCATCTTGAAGCGCCCCTAACATCTTATTCAAAGAGAGCAGTGTTCCGGAATAAGCTGCTCCCAACTCAAACGTCTGACGAAGCAAGGCTGGTTTGCTAATAGGGGTATCCATCAAGATATCCTTATTGATAGTCGCTTCGATAATAGACGATTGTATGTATTGCTGAAAGCGGTCATGGTCGTCAACCAAAGAAGCAGCCCCGGGATAACCACCATAGAACAGGTATTGGTCGAGCGAAAATCCGAAACAATCTTTCATTTCCAGATAACTCCAGTGGCTCATGCGGATTTCTTCGAACCGCCCCGCCAATGACTCGGACAATCCTTTTTCCAGCAGCACACGGCTACTGCCGAGAAGAAGAACCTTGATGTTACGGTCATGAAATGTATCATCATCCCATTCTTTTTTCACCACCTCGCTCCAATTTGCAATTTTCTGTATCTCATCAATGATGAGGATGATGTATTCCAGCCCCTTGCTCTCCTTCAAGCTACGAACTGCCGCCCAGCAATTAGAAATCCAAGCACTATTTGTCGCCGGAACATTATCGGCTGAAAATAACTGATAAGGAGCATCCAGGTCTTTAAGAACCTGCTTAACAACGGTAGATTTTCCTATCTGACGAGCTCCCATTACCACTTGAATACATTTTCTTTGCTCTTCAAGTCTTCTTCTAATTATCTGATATTCTGCTCTCTTATACATGATTTTACATTTTATGCATTGCATCGCATATTTCTACGCAGCACAAAGATAATAAATACATCCAAAGAATAACACTTTTACAAAGAAAATACTACCTCGTACCTTTGTATCAAGAAAAAAAGGGGATCGATAATTAACAAATGTTGTAAATTTGCCAAATTATCGGGAAAGGCAAGAAGAAGAAATGCTGCCAGGTAAGTCACGGACTATACCGTTACCGAGAAAAAAATCTCTACCCTTTGATTTCCCTCGGCAGAAACGTCCAGCCACCCCATCCATTGTATCCGGATAGGGTGCATCCCGCTGGGATACAGTAGGAAAGGTATATTCTTGTTTTTCTACCGGGCGAGGCATCCCGAGTGGGATACCCGGGCACAATTACTTTTGAGACGGCCCCCGGGGAGATCGGGATTTGGGGACAGCTCGAATCTTTGCCAGGGCCGGTTGTCGTGTGGATTCCAACGGTTTTATGAGAAAATCACGCGGGTGAGGGAACGGGGAAAATTTACCGTGCTACTCGAATCGTCGTTGTATAAACTTGATGACGGTCGGCCGGAATTTATCATTTAATTTAGTCATTGATGAATTTCAAGAATTTTTTTACATCAACCCTGCCATATATAGTGGTATCCAAGACGTTTGGGACAGGTATAAAGATACGACTCGTGTTTATTTCATAGCAAGTGGATTCGCCTATACGCTTATGCGTAAGATCTTTATGGGATACAGGGAGCCGTTATATGGACGTTGTGACAGTATTGTTAAATTAAAGCCTTTTACTACAGCAGTTCTTAAACAAATACTCGCCGATTATCATCCCGGTTATACAAGGGATGATCTTTAAATATATTGAACTTTTTCAAGAATTTGGCAAAAAATACGGGAATTATTACGCGATCCTTTCGGCTATAGCTTCGGGGAAAAACACGGCCGCGGAAATAGCAGCATCCATCGGGAATGCCAGTGTGGGAGGTTTACTGCAACGTCTGGAGGAAGATTATGAAGTCATAGCCAAGAAAAGGCCCGTGCTCGCTAAAGAAGGTACTCAAAGCGTGCGATATGAAATCGCTGATAACTTGCTGCGTTTCTGGTTCAGGTACATCGTGAAATATCAGGATTTCATACAAATCGGGTTATTTGAAAAACTTGCCGAGATCGTAAAGGCTGATTACTTCACTTATTCCGCTTCGACATTGGAACGATATTTTCGCGAACAACTGAAAGAAAAACAGATATATAAAAACATCGGTTCCTGGTGGGAGACTTCTAAAGGAAAAGATGTGGATCAACATGAAATAGACATTATTGCCATCTCGGCAGAATCGCCCAAAGTATTTATTGCCGCGGTGAAACGTCAACGCAAGAACGTTAAGCCGGAACTATTTCAACAGAAGGTGGAAGCTATACGCGCCAAATTATTCTTTAACGAGGCAATAGAGACGACTTGCCTGACCCTGGAAGATATGTAATCAGGAATGTTTTGTTTCCTACCGTTGTTACCGCAATGATATAACTGCCGTCAATGCTCGTTTTGACGGCAAAGATGTTTGCCTTCTGTGGCGGTTATGTCAAAAAGAGGGCTTGTCTATTAACGACAGCCCCCTTTTGGTACCTTACTTGTTATACTGGTCTAATAATTGTTCGATGGCGCTCTTGTCCGAGGGGCGCGGGGCGAAAGCGGTGATAATCTTGAACTCCGCGTCGATCAAGACGAAGCGAGGAATCGTGGAAAGATCCCACGCGTCCGCGACCTCGTAGACATTCGCGATAAACTCCTTGATAGGTCCCTTTTCACCGTCTCGTTCCAGTTTACTTCTCCATTTCGCCTCCTCTTGGTCGATCGAGATGGCGATAAACTCGATGCGGTTGTATTTCTCGCTCAGCGATTTTACGTGAGGGGCCTGCGCGAGACAAGGGATACACCACGTGGCCCAAAAGTCGATAAACAGCACTTTCCCCCGGTAATCGCTCAATTTCGCCCTCTTCCCGCTGGGATCTTGCAACGCTATGTCGACGGCCGGTGCTCCTTCCATGAGCCGCACGCGTGCCGCCAGCTTGGCCTCAAAGGCTTCCCGGAAGGGTATCTCCTTGATGTGTCGGGCATATTCCCGGTATGCATCAAGGCTCGCCTTGCTTATGCCCGCGTCCATTCCGGTCGATTCTCGGATGATGTCGGATAGATGGGCTATCTTTTTTGATACGCGAAACGTGAAGACCTTAGAACGAAGGCACTCCAAGAGCACCTCCCGGACGGCCGGACACTCCAGCCACTCTTCATCCCGGTCAATCTGGTGCAAGAGGGGTTCAACCTTCTCTTTCAAGGTGCGATAATAGGCGAGTTTTTTCTCCTCTTTTGCCTCGGTCGGGTCATCCCAGCGATAGTATTCGGTGCAATAGATATAGTTAAAATAAACCGATATCCTGTTTGCCGCGATCCTCGCCGTTTCTAATTTCTGGAAGCGCTTGTCGGCCTCCGTCAAGGTGGCTAATTCGTGGAGCCTCTCCTCCGCGAGGCTATCCACTTTCTCTATCACTTGCTCGATGGGCGGCTTCTCGATAACGGACAGCCCGGTGTGCCGGTTGTCGTCCCAGCGCCACCCTTTCAAGTAGCTGTTCGCCTCGCTCCCCCTCCCCGTGAAGAGCGTGCGAGCGGGCGATCTACTGAACAGGATCTCGAGGTCGTCTCCCGGGGAGAGGTAGAGCACGTGCATACCGGTGGTATAGTATGCCGGATGTTCGAGCGGGAAGGTGATGTCGAAATTCCCTTCCGCGTCCACCGGGATTCTCACGGAGCGGTAGTTGCTGATCTCGGAGGCGCTACCGGCATACTGTAACTCCACGTGTGACCGCTTTAACTCTTTCGCTGAGCCGTGTAGCCTGACCTCCCCGGCCTTCAGCGCGAGGGTACACGACATGATCAATAATAACGCGTAACTGTGTTTCATTATTATGCTTATTTTCTTTATCTTATGGCTCTCCAGCTCATGTTCGCGATTTTCGTTAACCCGCTCCATCTGGATTTAGTATTCGGGCTGATCTCGAGTTGATCGGGATTTGTCCCGACGTCATACCGCTGTAACGTCCCCCGCGTGGAGGCGTTGTAGGTAGCGATGTAAAGCGGGTTGGCGACGGGGTCCATCTGGGTATCAAATTTTAACATGGTGATCTCGTCAACACCGAAACCGGGCAACTTGCTACACTTCTCGTTCCCTTGATTGTAGTCGTACACGTACAGCTCCCTGTCAACGACGTAAAATAACAGGGTGCGATTCGAGGAGAACGCGTAAAACTTCGCCTTGTCAAAATCCGTGGCGATGGACGAGACCGTGTACAGGAATCGCTTTTCGACGTTCGTCCCCACGTAAAATTTATAAATGAAGAATTGATTTGCGTTGTCCTTCATCAAGGCAAACGTGTTCCCGTTAACCGATCCCCCGTCGGTATTGCGGGTATTCTCGGCATAAACCAGTGTCCTGTTATCTCCCTGCTGGTTCCAGGGGAAGGTGTTATCCCCCTGGTCTTCCAGTGGAAGAGAGGTGGCATCGAACGAGCCGACTCGCATGAAACGTTCGTTGTCTGCATCGTACCAGACGAAGCCGTTCCAGGAGTTTAACGCGTACATCAGGAATGGCTTGGCTTTCAGCAATGTTGTCATGTCTCCGGCCGTGCGGTTCACCGGGTTGGTGTAGTAGTCTCCCCCGACGAGCATCAACACGGAATTGAAAATATACCCGTTACTGCATACCACGGCCCTGTACCCGTTTCCCCCGTTATTCCCGGCCTTATCCTTGATGCGTGGGGCGATGTCTACCGGGGTTAACCCTTCCGGGAGCGCGTCCGTGGAGAAGACCAGGCTCTTGAACGTGTTCGCGGGGGTAGCCTTGTGCGTTATCCTGTCGAAGAAGTAGGATCCCGACCGGGTCATGATCCACAATTTCGCGCGATTGTCTACGCCGACGTATCCCGTGTGTAGCACGTTCAGCGGGCCTTGAAGCGGGGGAAGGCCGCAATCTTCCAATATGTTGGGAGAGATCAGCGTGTCGCTGACCATGGAGACCATCTGCATCTCTACATCTCCTTGGTCGTTCTCGCCAACGAGGAGGATCCCTTTCGCGTACATGTTACCCACTGTTAGCGAGGAGATGTATTTCCAGGTGACATCTGTTTGTTTGTCCCATACCTTTAGGCAGAGCTGATAGGTACCCGGATCCAATTTGACCTGATAGGAGAGTTTGCGCTCTTTCCCGATGGTGTCCTTCGTTTGGTAGGAGACGACGGCCAACCACGTGTATTTGAAGCGGGACGTGTCGCGATAATCCCCGTCCGTCATCTCCACGACGGGATCTATCTCCAGGATATCGACGGCTTGCATCGCGTTGTAACTTGGCGCGATGCCTGCAAACGTGATTTCGTTGATCGCGTGATAAACATAATTTCCTTTATCGTCGTTGCAAGCCGTAACGACGATGCCCAGCAGCGCGGGTAGTATTAAAATCCATTTCATCTCTACTTTCATTTTTAGTGTTCATTACTGGCTTTAAAACTCCGGTACCCACGGTACTCCGATATACGAGGTCCACGGGCATTCCCAGAAAAACATCAGGCGCCCGTCCTCTTCCAACACGGGCGTGTGTTGATTGTACAGCTCGATCAGGTCGTTCGACATCGTCGTGGCTATCAACCCCTGGAGCACCATGGGCATTGTTGTCGTGCTCAAGAAATCGTTGTACGTTAGATTGAAGCGAGCGCAGATCATCTCCAGCTTTTTCCGGGAGAAGGCTCCCCACATGCCGGCTTCTCTCCCGCCCGCCTGGATCGAACCCGTCCAGACGGGAGGTTGTACGATGAAGTCATTCATGTTGATGGTGTGCAGGCTCGCGTCGAACGCGGGGACGATCGTGCCGCTGGAGAAGCCGGGTACGGCATCCCATTCCGGGAACGCGCATGTGAAAAAAGCGTTCGCGACTAATTTCAACCCGATTTTCTTGATGCTATTTTGCAATTCCGGGGTACGTTTCAACACGATAGAGACGTACCCGACGCTGCTGTTGGCCGGTATCACGAACTCCTCGTCGGCGAGTTCGTAATCGACCGCGCGTTGAGCGGTCGTGCTATCCGGGTTGATCACGACCCGAAAGGGGCGATCATACTCCTTCACCGCTCCCGTGGCCATCACTTTAAATTGCTTCGTGACAACATCGCCCGTCTCTCTTATAAACTCGACATTCGAGTAAGGCTGGTATGGCCATGTGGCCTCGGTGCCGTACGAGGCGCCGTGTTGAACGGCGAAGTAGACCCCCTCCTCTCCCTCGTATCCCATCAGTTCCCGTTCGCAACTTCCCGTCACGAAAGCCAGGCCGACAAGTATCGTTGATAAATAGTTCGTTTTCATCGTAATCATTTTTAAAATGTACACATCGTCTTGCCCGATCAATCCATCCTTTCGGAAATTTCACTGTCAGGCAAGGGAACCACGTAATTGTTTAAACTCATGTTCATCGTGCCGGAGGGCAACGAACCGTTCGGTATCACTTGCATTCCCTGGCGTTTGTAGAAAAAGAACAATTGGCCCTCACCGATCATCTCTTTTTTTAACTCCAGCGCGATCGCGCTCAGCAGGCCCTCCGACGAGGCGGGAGTCACGCTAAAACAATTCCGGTTGTTACGTACCTGGTTCAGGTACCCGATACCCTCGTCCAGCGAAGTGCTGCACTCGGCGGCCATCAGGTAAAGCTCGCTTAACTGGATCAACGGCATCATGTAACGGAAACCGTTCCCGAAACCGGCCGCGTTGGGCGTAATATCCTTGAATTTCTCGTGATAAAGTATGACGGAGGCATCTACCGTGTGATTGGCCCATATCTTGTACCTGTAATCGTTCTTGTCGTCGTACAGCTCGTTGACCCGGCCGCTGGCGTATGCTCCCGCGAAAGTCAAGAGGTTATACATGTCCAACGTCGGAGCGAACAGGGTATTATATACATTCACCCGGTTCGTTTTGTAAAGTGCAAACATCACCTCGGAAGAGAATAACCGGTCGGGAATCGTGACGTTACTCGCGTCCGCGGGCGAGACAAACGGGAAAATCTCGTTACCGGGCACCTGTACCTCTTCCAATATCTCCTTTGCTAACGCGAGCGCGTTCACCTTATCCCCGCACCACAGGTAGGTGCGCGCCAGCAGCGCTTTTACCGCGTAGTAGTTCAGGCGATATTGCCGGTAGAACAGGTCGTTGTTCCCCGTGGGGCTACTTTCGTTGCGCACCCCTTCCGCGCGGATCGGGTCGCTCTCCTTCAAGAGGCTTAACGCCTCTTTTAAATCCCGGATGATGGAGTCTCGCACGGTTTGGGCCGGCAACAAGGGCCTGATCTGTTGATCGGCCAGGGTCATGTAGGGAATGCAGGCGTTGCCCTTGCTCTCGTCGCTCCAGATAGGGCCGAATAACCTGAACAAGTCGAGGTGTAACATGGCACGCAGGGCGAGCGCTTCCCCTTTCACGAGGCCAAAATGGGGGTTGGGCAACAACGGGTGCCCCTCCCCGCACTTCTCGAGGATGACATTGCAATTAAAGATCAACGCGTACGCCTTCTTCCACGCGTTGTCAAAGACGGTTTTCACGTTCGCGTTCGTATAGGTATAATTGGAGAAATAGTAGAGACGGTGCGAACTCGAACCGGAAAATGTATAATACTGTCCCATCACGTCCAAAGGACCGGCACTCAAGTTCATCCCGTAGAGATCGGGATGAGCCAGTTCGATATAAACCCCGTTTAACGCCTTCAGGAAACCCTCCTTGCTCGTGAACAAGACCTCTTCGGAGAGCCGGTCGGTCGGTTTTATATCTACCCATGCCTCACAAGCGCCCAACGCGAGCGAGAGGATCAGGCAACTATTGATTATCTTCTTTTTCATAGAGCTATATTTTAGTTACTTGTGTTATTCAGAACCGGACACCGAGAGACATGGATACCGAACGAGCGAACGGGTAGTCTATGCCTCGTTCGTTTTTCACCGTCGAGACGCGGAATATATCGTTCATGTAGCCCCGGAATGTCATCGAGGAAGCCCCGATCTGCTTCAACCATTTAGCGGAGGTCGTCTCGTATCCTATCGAGATGGACTCTCCCGTCAGCACATTGTTATCTTCCACGAAACGGGAAGAGATGGGAGTGGCGTTCGACAGCGAGATGGCCTTGAATTTCGCGTTATCCCCCGGTTTTTTCCAGCGATCGTGCAGCGCGCGTTTATCTTGATTCAGTAACACGTTACTCGTGTTGATATTCTCCACTTTCTCGTACAGGGTGTGCATGAAGAGCTGGCCCCCCACGCGATAGCGGAGGTTAATCGCTAAGGATAGACCCTTGTAATAGAACGAGCTACCGATAACCCCCTCCACGTCTGGTTCGCTATTCCCCACGACCACCTCGTTGTCGTAATCGTGCAGGAACGTCTGCTTCCCGTTCTTGTTCAGGAATACCTCCCTCCCCGTTGCCGGGTCAATCCCCACGGACCTGACTGCCCACAGATCAGTGGGACTGGCACCGTCGTAATAACGCGTGAGATTGCGACTTTTATTCTCTTGATTGTACTTTGCCAAGGCCTGGTTGATCTTCCGGTATTCCGATTTCAAATGGCGAGCGTTCATGTTAATCGCCCAGTTCAGTTCATCGTGTCGAAGGATCGTGTAGCTCGCGTTGATCGTGAACCCTTTTGTCACCTGTTCACCCAGATTCTTGGGGACACTCGTGGCACCGATCGATGAAGGCATGCCGATAAATACTAACAGGGGATCGGTCTTCTTGTTGAAATAATCCGCGTTCACTCTCACGCGCTCCCGGAGGATGATCAGGTCTATCCCGATATTACGGTCCAACGTTTTCTGCCACTCCAGTTCCTTGTTGCCCGGCGTGCTGATAATAACGCTTGACCCGAACGGGTTACTAATCTCATAGTTATAACTATAAATACGCGTGGAGATATAGTCATTAAAATTCTGGTTCCCCGGGTTCCCGATAGAAGCGCGTAACTTCAACAAGTTGATTCCGGCTACATTTTCGAGAAAGGGTTCATTGTGAAGATTCCAGCCCAACCCGACCGACCATGTGGCGGTAATCTGTTTGCTTGCCCCGTAAACGGAAGAACCGTCCGAGCGGAAGTTAATATCGAACAGGTAGCGACTATCGTAAGCATAACCCGTGTTCAGATAATAACTCGCGCCGCGGCGTTTGGATTCCCGGTATTCCGGTTTCTTGCCTTCCGTATACCTGAAAGCAAAGGCCGGGTTAGAAAAATCGTCATCCACGAACCCTTGCACCTCGTATCCGCCCAGCCGGGACGAGTTTTGATCAAAGCGCAGTCCGGTCACGACATTGATCATGTGCTTCTCCCGGAATAAAGTCCCGTACGTGAGGCTAATCTCCCCGTCGTAATTCATCTGGCGCGTGTCGGATTCTTGGTATACACCTCTTTCTAACAGCCCGTTCTCCGCGAACTCCGAGTTAAAGGGAGAACGAAACCGCCTGTAATTATCGATCGACCTGGTAATGCCCAACCGGAATCTTCCCCGTAGCTCGTCCAGTACGCGCCACTCCACCTCCAGCCGGTTCGTGAAACCGAACAGGGCGGATTCATGGAGGTTGTTATTGTGCATGTCGTACAAGGGGTTATAGTTCGTGATGTACCGGTAATATCCGGACACGGTGAGATCGATAAAACTATAAGAACTCAGGATCTTGTCAATATCCCCGTTTTCGTTGTATTTTCGATGGTAGGGATTGGCACGGGAGAAAGCCGAGAACGCCACGCTCTCTCTCTCCGCCAGGACATAGTCAAGTTCAAGAGAGTTGCTGAAGGAGAACTTCCCTTTCCTGTAAAGCAAACGGATTCCTCCGTTAATCACGTTCCGATTCGATTCCTTCATGACCCCTTGCGTCTCCCCGTAGCTTAGATGAATACCGTAGCGCATATTCGCGTCTCCGCCTTCCAGGAAAAGAGTATGTTTGTGCGTGGTGGCGAAGCGCAACGGCTCGTTCATCCAGTAGGTCTCCACGCCTCGTTTCACCTCCTTCAGGTGATCAAGATACGGTTGCTCGGCGGTCTCTGACACGATATTACCCTCCGCGTCGATGGTCCCGTAGTACGAGGAGAGCCGTTCGAACGTCACCTTCTCGAAGGCGTTCATCAAGTTATAATCCGTCAGGTCCGCGAAATTGAAAGAGAGGTTGAGGTTATAATTGAGTTTGAGTTGACCGATAGCCGGTCGTACCGTCTCTACCACGACCACCCCGTTGGCTGCCTTCGACCCGTAGATCGCCGTGGCGGCCGCGTCTTTCAGGAGGGTGATACTCTCCACCCGATCCATGCTCAAGTCGCTAATGCTCCGCAACGTGGTCTCGAACCCGTCCAAGATAAAGAGCGGCTGGTTGGGATCCGTGCCGTACTGTTCCGTCAGGCCGATCACGCTGCTCTTCCCTCGTACCTCGATGTCTGGCAGGTGGTTGGGGTCAGAGCCGAACGTGTTGTTCTCGAGAATGGCGAAGGAGGGATCCAGCGTCTTTAAACTTTGCAGTACGTTCTGGTTGCCGACCGACTTCAACTCTTTCGTGGTAAACGTGGTAGAGGAACCGGTAAAGCTCTCCCGCGTCCGACGGAAGATCCCGGTCACGACGACCTCCGAGATATTTTCCGTTTTCTCCTCCAGCACCACGTGGATCTCTGGTTCGTCGGTCACGACCACTTCCTTCGTGCTCATGCCGATAAAACTAAAGATCAAGACATCCCCGCGTTGCAACACGTTTATCGCGAAACGTCCTTCTGGATCCGTGGCCGTGCCCAGCCGGGTATTTTTAAGGAGGATCGTCACGCCCGGCATCGGCTGACCGGTGACATCCTTGACCGTGCCCGTGATCCGGATCAAGGGCTGCGCTTGGGGAAGTCGTTTCCCCGGGTTCGAGCGGATCACGATCATCTCGCTCACGCGTTCGTGCGTGTAGGGCAGATCTTTCAAGATCTCGTTCAGGGCCTGATCCAGGTCGAGGTCACTCAACTTCACGCTCACGCGTGATTTCTGGTCGATCTCCTTTTCGCTAAACACGAAGAACACGCCGGTCTGTTGCTTCAAGGAGCGAAAAACCTCCCGTAACGTGGCATTTCTAAATTCGGCGTTCACCTGCTGGGAAGATACCGGTTTGAACGAGCACACGAAGAGAGTAAGTGCAAGAAATAACGTTAGTTTCATCACTAATCGACATTTGTCACGGGCCGGAGCGCTCCAGCGATGACGTGACGTTCGTTTTTTTTTCATACTTTTGTACCATTCGTTTAACACTATCCCGTTTTTTCGGGGTTTATTGATCTCTATGGGAAATGCTACCAACATTTCCCATATTTTTAATTCTTGCTTGAGACGTAAATGACCGACTCTTTCATGCTGAATTTCACCTCACACGCTCGCTCGATACCCTGCAAAAATTCCTCTAAGGGGCGGTATTTCTTCGCCCCGCCGGTAAAGCGCAGTGCGGCGATCTCCTCGTTGGCAAACGCGAACGACACGTTGTACCAGCGGGCGAGATAGGCCAGGATCTCCTTGAGCGAAGTGTCTTCAAATTCGAAGAGCCCCTTCATCCAAGAGGTATAACACGACACGTCGACAGCCCTGACTTCAACCTGCTCCCGGCCCTGCTGCCATATCGCCTGGTTCCCGGGTGTAAGGCGGATCAGCCTCTCGGCAACGGAGATCTCCACCATCCCCGTGACGAGCGTGGTGACTATATCTCGGTTTTCGGGGTAGGCCGAGATATTAAATGCGGTACCCAGCACGTTCACGCTGCCCAGATCTGTCCGGACGATGAACGGGCGTCCTTCCTCTCGTTGTACCTCGAAATAGGCCTCTCCCTCCAGGTACACCTCGCGGGTGCCGCCGGTAAAAGGAAACGGGAAACGCAACCGCGTGTCCGAGTTGAGCCAGATCCGGGTGCCGTCGGCCAATGTCAACTGGTATTCGCCTCCACGAGGTACCGACAAGAGATGCTCTTCTCGTTCCTCCCGTGTCTCTACTAATAGAATCGAGTCCTCCCGGATGGCTAACGCTTCTTTGGAAAGCGCCAGGGTCACGTGCCGCTCGAGGGTGATCTCTTCTCCTCCGGGCAACGAGAGCGTGGCCTTGAGTGCTCCGGGCAACGCGCTCACGGGATGCACTCCCTCCTCTCGCCGCACTTCGATCCCGATCCACGTCAGGAGAGAGATCCCCGCTACACATGCCGCGGCAACGGCCCACCCGGGACGTCTCCATCTCCCGCGGCGCATCGGGATGAACGATTTCACGAGCCGTCGCCACGCCGCGGAGTGATCTAAGTGATCGACGAGCGTTAACTCCAGCGTGGCCCGGTGAGCACGTAGGAGTTTCCTGAACTCCTCGCGGTGTTGCGGCGAGCTCTCTATCCACTTGCCAAGTGCTTCGAAATGTGCTTTTGATATAGTCCCGGCGCAATAGTCGGCGATCCATATCATGATCTCTTCATTCATGATATTCACTTTCTATTATATAGGGATTTTAATGAAAATGGGTGAAGGGAAAGGGTATTTTTTTTAAACTTTTTCTCTCTCCCGCTCTTTTACCCTGAGAATCAGGAGCAAGATCAAGTTGTCGAGGTTGGCTCGCAATTGTTTCAAGGCCCGCACGTAGTGCGTCTTCACGGTATTCAACGATATATCCAGTTTCTCAGCGACCTCTTTGTAGCGCATGTTATCCAGTACGATAGCGATAAACACCTCCCGGCATTTTTCCGGCAACCGCTCGATCTCTCGTTCGATAAGCCCTCTTCGCCGGAGTACCTCCTCCTCCTCGAACGCCCCGTAATCCTCTGTCGGCAGGTCAAGATGATTGTCGATGTCGGTGAAGACCCACCGTCCCGTGTTTTTCAGGAAGGTGGCCGCGGCCTTGTGAACGGCCCCGAAGAGGTAAGCCCGCACGGAACCGGTAAAGTGCGTCCCCTGTTTGTTTTCCCAGAACAGGATCAACACTTCTTGTACCAGATCTTCCGCGTCGTCGATGGAGTGCACGTAACGCAGGGCAAATAAGGATAGCATCTGATAATAGTTATCAAATATCCACTTCATCCCCGTGGCATCCCGTTGCTTGATGCAACGAATTATTTCTCTTTCGTCGTGCATGATAGAATCAATTAATACGGCTCTCCCCCGGTACCGATTTCACGAGTATCTTTCCCGTAAAGAGTAGCCGACGATGAACTATTCAACATGAGAGCAAAGGAATATAATTTTTTCGGATGTTGCAAAGGGAGGGCGAAGGCTTCGCCCTTCTCGTACAAAAGAGAGGTCGATAAGGTAATAAGGTTGATTTTTGCTTACCCAAAATGCATGAATGGTTTACAGGTTCGCTTTAAAATATTCCCGTAGTCTCCGGAGGGCATCATAACGCAGGCTTTTGAGCGTGGGGATCGTGATTTGGAATAACTTAGCCATCTCTTGATTGGTCAGGCCCGCGAATTCCATCCGGATGATGCGCGCCTGCATCTCCGGTAACTGGTTGATAGCCTCTTGAAGGATCGGTTACTCTCCTCCTCGATCAATAGATTTAATACCAGCGGATCCTCCTCTTCCGTTTTCACGTATCGCTCGTGCCGTTCGCTTGCCCGTCGTTCGGCTCGAAGGTAATTAAGCCCGGCATGTTTGACCAGCGTGAACAGGTAATTTCCGATCGAGGAGATATGTACGTTTTTCGCTCGCTGTTCCCAGTACGTGATGATCGCCTCCTGCACGAGGTCTTCCGCCACGTCGGGAGACTTCACGAGCTTGATGGCCACGGCACAGAGCGTCGCGTAATGTTCATGTATCACTGCTTTTAAATCCGAGATCTCTTTCATCGCGTAAATACTCTTTTTCAACGCCTCGAATATAGACTATTTCCTATTGATGACTTGCCGTTTAAATTGTTAATGTGTGTAGTGTTCATAAAAATAATATTATCAATACGGGTATATGTACAGTAATTTATCTTGTTGATATATAGAAAGCTATTATCTATTCTTTCGGTAAAGAGGTTACGCGTACCTTCTTTTCTATTAACATCTATTGATAAGACCATTATTCCGCGGTGTCTATTTGTAAATGTAAATATATGCGCTACGATAAAGCAAAACAATTAGCTGTTATTATCATTAAGATCAAATTACGGGAAGCCTCTCCCGAGGAGCGAGAGAGGCTGTTCACCTGGTTAGACGAGCGAGAGGAGAACCGGAGGGTGTATAAACGGATTATATGTGGCGAGGGGATGGGGGATCATTTCCGCTTGGAAGAGCGCTTCCGCCAGACAGTGGACTTCGATCGGGTGACAGAACGCATCGTCAGGGAGCTGGTCAAGCGTCGTCGTCTTACCCTGTTCCGGCGAGCGATCACCGCGGCTGCTTGCGTGGCGGGGCTGGCGGTGTCCGCTTATTTTCTGTTTCAACCGGTTGCTCCTGTCGTGCCCCCCACCTTGCTCGGGGAACTTCGCGCGAGTGAGCCTCGAGTCAAGCTGGTATTGCCTTCCGGGGATCAGTTAAACTTGGAGAACGAATTTTCGCACGAGGTGGCATTTTCAACGGCCCGCTTTTCCAACGATCGCGAAGGATTATCGCTGTACGAGCAGGAGGTGGCGGAAGGGCATGTGACGGGAGAGCCTGCGCTGGCGGCAGCGATGTTGTGCCGGGTAGTCACCTCCGCGGGTGGTCAATATCACGTTGTGTTGCAGGACGGTACGGAAGCCTGGATAAATGCCATGAGCGAACTGGAGTTTCCCGTGTCGTTCGCCACTGACCGGCGTGTTGTCCGGTTAAAGGGAGAGGCATTCTTTAACGTGGCTCCCCGTTCGGGTCAACCGTTCATCGTGGAGAGCGGTGATGTAGCGACAAAGGTATGGGGCACCTCGTTTAATGTCCACGCGTACGAGGAGGACGAGACGGTGGCCGTCACGCTCCTGACGGGGCGGGTGGAGGTACACGTCTCGGAAAAGACGTTACAGTTGCAACCTGGAATGGAGGCGACTTGGACGTGGGCGACCGGCACGTTGACGAGCAAAGCGGTGCATGCGCGGGATGCCGTCTCGTGGCGCGAGGGCCTTTTTGTCTTCACGGGCGAGAAGCTGGAGACTGTCATGCGCACCCTTGCCCGCTGGCACGGCCTCCGCTTTATCTACTCGGATCCGGGGATAAAGGAGATCTTGTTTACCGGCAGGATCAGCATGGAGGAGGCCGTGGAGAGTGCGTTGGAGTCGATTACCCTTGCCGGGGGGCCGAGGTTCCGCGTGGCCGATGATGTAATATACGTGTTGAAATAGGCGACCGGGGTGTGGCCCCGATTCTCCCTTAGAGATAGGAATGATAATATTAAATTTAATGCTTACAATGTTTATGAGAAAAAATGACAAGACAAAATCGAGGCGACCGTTTTTGGTTGACACGTCGTCATGGTGTCGATTGATCATCACGTGTTGCCTTGTTTTCACGTGTCCCTGCCTGACGGGGCAACCGGGAGAGCGAAAGTTCTCGATTGATTACCGGGAAATGTCGCTACTGGACGTGTTGAACGACCTGAGTCGTCGGAGTGAGAATCGAGTGATGTTCAAGGTGGACGAGATCGCTTCTATTCAACTCCCCGTGACGGTGAGTGGAACCTTCGTGACGCTCTTGGAGGCCGTGTCGGCTTGTTTGCCGGCCGGGCGCTTGACGGCGGTGGAGCGGAACGGCATTGTTGTCGTAAGCCCGGTGCAGCAAGGGACGAATCCCGTGCGCGTGAAAGGGATCGTGGTGGATTCAAAGGGAGACCCGCTCCCGGGAGTCTCGGTGTTGATCAAGGAGACCACGTTAGGCGTGGCCACGGACGCGGACGGGCGATTTACCCTGAACGTGGCGATGGATCCGTCAAAGATCGTGTTGCAATTTTCGTTTATCGGGATGAAGAAACAGGAGGTGGTTTACAGCGGCACGGAGCTGCGGATCGTCATGGTGGAGGAGAGCGTGGAGGTCGCGGAGGTGGTCGTGACCGGTATCTTCACGAAGGCGAAAGAGAGTTACACGGGGGCGGTGACGACCGTTACGGCGAAGGAGTTGCGCCAGGCCGGGCACCGTAGCCTGCTGTCGTCGCTCCGGAACATCGATCCCTCGTTTCATATCGTGGAGAACATCGAATTTGGTTCTGACCCGAACCGGATGCCCGACATCACGATACGTGGTTCGTCAAGCCTCGACATGACAATGAACGACTTGAAGTCGGATTCCCGGAACGCGGCGAACCTGCCGCTTTTTATCCTGAACGGGTTCGAGATCACGTTGGAACGGATGAACGATCTGGATCAAAACATCGTGGAGAGCATCACCCTGTTGAAGGATGCCAGCGCCACGGCCATGTATGGCACGCGGGGGGCGAACGGCGTGGTTGTCATCACGACACGCGACCCGGAGCCGGGACGTTTGCGCGTCACGTACAAGGGCAGCTTGAACACGGAAGCCCCGGATCTGCGGTCGTACAACCTGATGAACGCCAGGGAAAAGTTGGCCTACGAGAAAGCGGCCGGGTTGTACGAGTACGTGCGGGCAGATGACGAGCAAATTTTGATGGAGCTGTATAACGACCGTTTAAAGGAGGTGGAGCGAGGCGTGGACACCTACTGGTTAAAGTATCCCGTGCGCACGGGGATCGGCAGCGATCACAGCCTGCGGGTGGAGGGAGGATCCTCCGAGGTGCTGTACGCGATCAATATCGGGTACAACAACGTGGAGGGGGCCATGAAAGGCTCTTCCCGCAACACCTTCAACGGGAATATCTACCTGGCATACGACTACCGTGACCTGACCTTCAAAAACGACCTGACTGTCTCGTTCAACAAGTCGAAAAACTCTCCTTACGGGAACTTCAGCGCGTTCACGACGGCAAACGCGTACCATAAACCGTACGATGACGATGGTAACCTACTGATGCTCCTGGAGGAGAACACGTATTATTATAGTATGTACTCCTTCTTGTCGGCCATGTATCATACGCTCGAGAACCCGCTATGGAATGCCTTGTTACCCAGCAAGAATGAAACCGCTTACACGGGAATACAAGAGAATTTTGAGATCATGTGGGACATCCTTCCGAAGGAGTTAACCTTCCGTGGCCGCCTGGGTTTCACGCGCACGATGGAACGGGGCGACGAGTATATCTCCTCGCAACATACCAAGTTCGTGAATTACGTCGGGGAGGACTTCGGCAGAAAAGGCGAGTACACGTACAGCACGGTAGAGTCGCTCGATTACGAGGCATCCTTCTCGTTAAACTATAATAAGGTGTTGGCTGACCTTCACCAGCTATACGCCGGGGTGAACTACAGCCTTTCCGAATCGAGCTACGAGTTGTATGCCATCCGGGCCGAGGGGATCTCGAATATCCACATGGATTTCCTCGGCATGGCCACCTTGTACGAGAAGAACGGGCGTCCGCTGGGAACAGAGGGCATCTCCCGTCGCCTCGGGGGAACGTTTAACATGAACTACACGTACGATCGCCGCTACTTCCTCGACGTGTCGGGGAACCTGGAAGGCTCGTCGAAATTCGGGGCTAACAACCGTACGGCCCTGTTCGGATCGTTCGGCGTGGGCTGGAACATGCACCACGAGGCCTTCATGAAAAAGCAGAAGGCGATCACCGAGGCGCGCTTGCGGCTCTCTTACGGCACCTCCGGCTCACAAAACTTCGATCCTTACCAGGCCATGAGCACGTTCAAGGATTACGGGAACTTCACGTACAACAACTGGTACGGGATGTACTTGATGGGGATCGGTAATAGGGATCTGGGATGGCAAACGACCTACTCCACCAACCTGGGCTTCGATCTCTCCCTTTTCGACAGGCGGGTATCGTTGACGGCGGATATCTATCGCAAGCGTACCGAGAACATGCTCTCCGACATCACGTTGCCCTCCTCGGCGGGTTTTGATACCTACAAGGCGAATGTCGGGGAGATATCGAACACCGGCATAGAGTTAAACCTCAGGGGCTACCTTGTCCGTGACAACGAGAGCGGCTGGCGCTGCTCCATCGGCGGCACGATGGCGCACAACAAAAACAAGATCACCAAGATATCAAACACCCTGGAGTTCCTAAACCAGACCCTGTTAGCGGAAGACGGCACCAACCCGAGTTTCCTCTTCAAGGAAGGGCAATCGATTAACACGATCTTCGCCGTCAAATCGCTGGGCATAGACCCGAGCAACGGGCAAGAGATATTCCAAAAGACGGACGGGTCGCTGACGTACACGTGGGATGCCAAGGATAAGGTGCCGTGTGGTGTCGCGGAGCCAAAGTACCAGGGCAACTTTAACACCACGCTGACATACAAGAACCTTTCGTTCACGGCCATCTTTAACTACCGGTGTGGCGGGCACTATTACAACCAGACCCTGGCCTCTCGCGTGGAGAATATATACCCTTACAACAACGCGGACAAGCGGGCCTACTACAATCGTTGGAAAACGCCCGGCGAACCGGCCCTGTACAAAGGCGTGCGTAACTTCACCGCCACGAACGCCTCGTCGCGCTTCATCATGAAGGAGAATACCTTGCATTGCAGTAGCATCTCCATGCAATACGAACTGCAATCCGGCTGGTTAGAGCGGGAGTTCTCCATCTCTTACCTGAGCGTGAACGGCTATTTGGAGGATCTCTTCCGGAAATCCACCATCCAGCGGGAACTTGGATTGTATTATCCTTTCTCGAGGAAATTCTCCCTCTCCTTGACCGCCCGCTTCTGATCATGTTAAACGAGAAAAAAATCAAATGTTATGAAAAGATACAAGTTACTGGCATACATGCTCACGTTCTTCCTGTTCGGTTGCAATGACTGGCTGGACGTGTCTCCCCGTCAGGAGATGAAACAGGAAGATCTCTACAAGACGGAGGATGGATTTAAAAACTCCTTGATGGGGGTTTACATTCAGATAGCGGGAGCGAATCTCTATGGGCGAGAGGTCTCCGTCCTCTTCACGGACTTCCTGGCCCAGTTGTGGGAGCCTGCCACGGGTACCGGCATCTTCAACCGGCTTCCCAACTGGCAATTCACCGATAGCAACGTGGAACAGATGACCGAACGGATATGGAAAGCGTACTACACGGCCATCGTCCAGTTAAACGACATCCTGGAGAACATCGACGCTCGCAAGGCCATCTTTAAAAACAACAATTACGAGATCATCAAGGGGGAAGCCCTCGGCTTAAGGGCTTTCCTGCATCTTGACTTGCTGCGGCTGTTCGGCCCGATACCCGGCGACGATGCCATCGGGAAACTGGCCATTCCCTACGCGGAGGAGAAAACGAAAAACCCGAACAAGCTGGTCACGTTGTCTTATAAAAGCGTGATTTCCAAAATTATTCGTGATTTGGACGCTGCCGAGAAGCTGTTGGAAAACGTGGACCCGCTGATCACGTCCACGAACCATCACCTGAATAACCCGACCATCACCTATCTCGATGGCTGGATACCCCCGCTTGACCTGTGGCAGACCTCCCGCCAAGTACGGTTTAACTATTACGCCGTGATCGGGACGAAAGCCCGCTATTACCACTGGATTGGTGACAAAGAGAATGCCGTCCTCTGCGCGAAGCGGGTGATCGAATCCGGGAAGTTTCGCCTCACCAGCGGGGAAGATTACACGACGGACAACACGGATTATGGCAAAAACCTCGTGATGTTGAGCGAGCACCTCTTCGGCGTTCACAACCCGGCGCACCAGGGAGTCGTTCAACCCTATTTCCTCATCAACGGGGCACCGCTGTCGGGAAACATCGCGAACATCACCATGTACGTCTACGAGACTAACACCAGCGAGATACGAAACATCCCGAACAGGTACTGGACAACGCGCGCTTACACGACAGGCTCTTTCAACCACTTCCTCAAGTACGGGGGAAACGACAACTTCCCAGATGTCAACAAAATACCTGTCTTGCGCCTCTGCGAGATGTACTTTATCGTGGTGGAAGATGCCCCGCTGGGCGAGATAGCCACCTACTATAACGAGTACGTTGATGCGCGCGTCTTGCCGATAGGCTACAAGAACGAGTTAACAGACGAGACCGCCGTGATCAACCGCCTGGCCAAGGAGTACAGGAAAGAGTTCTTTGGCGAGGGGCAGACCTTCTTCTTCTACAAGAAACACCGCTACACGAGCATCCCGCGGGCAACAGCGCCCGGCAGCTTCGCCGTCCCGGGCGACTACCAGCACTACGAGATCCCCCGTCCCAAGAGTCAGACCGTGTTCGATTAATGAATAACACAAAATATCCGATCATGAAAACAAGATACTTCTTTATCGCCGCCCTCGCCCTCGTCACGCTCTTGCCCGCTTGCCGGGAGTTGGAGCTTAACGCCTACGAGGACGACCCCCGTCTCTATTTCTACAGGGATGTCAGCGCCTCGAAACAGCGGGACAGCATCTCTTACTCCTTCTTTTTTCAGGACGATAACGTCATGCGCGACACGATCTATGTCGAGATACGCACGATGGGCTTCCCCGCGCCGGTGGAGCGTCCCTTCAGGGTAGCGCAAAGTAACGCGGGCCGCCCTGCCGCGGCAGAGGCCGGGGTGCATTTCCTCTCGTTTGACGACAGCGCGTTGCAAGGGTTCATGCGCGTGGCTCCCGGCTCGATCAGTGCCCTTGTGCCCGTCGTCCTGTTACGTGCCCCCTCGTTAAAAACCGAGAAGGTGCGCTTAGAGATCGAGATTGTCGAAAATGACTACTTCAAGCCCGGTATACGCGAGAACCTCAAGTTTCTCGTGAAGATCTCGGACTCCGCCGAGAAACCGGCCTCGTGGAGCACCTGGGAATATTTCTTTAAGGCGTGGGGACCCCGGAAAATGCAATTTCTCACCAAGTACCTGGGCATTGATTTCAACGAGCGTGCCCCGCAAGAGTGGAACCAGCTCTTGTACTACGGCGGATTGGCGAAAGAGATGCTGGCGCAATACAACGAGGAGCACCCGGGTGCCCCCTTGAAAGAGGATGACGATACCCTCGTCTCTTTTGACTAACACAACTCATTAAAATGAATGAAATGAAAAAAAAGAATACATTACCAATCGTCGCGATGGCCATAGCCTTTTTCACGGGCGCATGCATCGACGACACCGGAAACTACGATTACAGTCCGGTCGAGAACGTCTTCCCGGTTGAAATATCGGGATTACAGGATACCTCTTTTCTCCTCACCGCGAACGTGGAGTTGCAACCGATCATCAAGGGGCTGGATAGCGACTTGGAGAAGTACGCGTTCACCTGGTACACTTATCCCATTATGGCCGTTGGCTACGCTCCCGCGCGTGACACCCTCGGCACCGGTACTACCCTCTCCTTTGTCATGAATTATCCCCCGGGGGAGCGGCGCATGTTGGTCTTCGAGATCAAGGAGAAGAGCACCGGATTGATCGCGAATAAGAAAGTCGAGATCACCTCCGCCTCCGTCTTCTCGCGAGGCTGGTTCGTGGTGAACGATCTCGACGGCCAGACCGACATTGACTTCATCGACCTCGACGGGCTTGTCCGCGAGGACGTGATCTCCCGCGTGAACGGGCAGAAGTTACAGGGAAAAGGGGTCAGGATGGTCCTGCAATCGGGATTTTACTACCACGATAAACGGATGCCCGACGGCACCATCATGCGACTCTCCAACCAGACTGTCTTCCATGTCCTAAGCGAACAGGATATGAAGACCCTAAACGCCGCCTCCTTCGAGATATACAAGAACTTCGAGGACGAGTTCTACTCGCCGCCGGCCGTGTGGAAACCGCAGGACATCATGAATACCTACCTGGGCTACGTTTTTCTCATCAACGACGGGAAACTTTACTCCATCACCGGAATGACCGCCGGCCCCGGTAAGTTCGCGCATCCCAAGATCGGGGACGCTAACCTCTACCCGTGCGTCCTCGCCGGTGATTTTGCCCAGCAAGCCAACGTGTTTAGTCGCGCGAGTAGTAGTTTTCTCGTGGATAACATGTCGACAGACCTGGTCAAGGTCGAGTCGGACGACGGGACTCCCCCCACGAACATGGATCACGAGATGCTTTGGATGGCGCGACGTTTCCAGCGTTACTCCTCCTCTGCCCAGGCCTGGGCGATCATGCGTTCGAAGAGTGCGCCGGTAGCGTATCACCTCGTGGATATTGATGCCTCTGGAAGCATGAACCCGATCGTGGGTTTCCACCCGTTGAACGCTTCGGCCCGCTTGCTATCGGCCGATGTCTACGGTATTCACCCGGAGCACAGTGCCGCGATATACTTCGCCAAGGGGAACCTCCTCTCCTATTTCCAGAAGGGGGACGCTTCGGGCGATGACGAGGTAGATCTATGGACATTCCCGGCCGACGAAACCATCGCCTACGTGGGAAAAAACTCCTCCACGACCCACCTGGAAGTGTTGACAAACAGCAATAACACCTGGAAACTCTACATCTTCCCGCTCGCTAACAGCGGGCAATACGCTTACATCCAAGACGGAGCATCCCCGCTCGCGGTATATTCCGGGAACGGCAACGCCCGCTTCGTGTTGTACCGGTAACGAACGGGGGCGTAACGCGTTTTAAAATAGAGCTGTCTCAAAAGTCTCGAATGGCCGTCATCGCAAGAGCGTAGCTCGAAGCAATCCGGTGATTCACAGTTTCCCGGATTGCTTCCTGCTTTGCCTCGTGCCGCGCGACTTCTCGCGGGTCGTCGTGACGAAAACCGACTTTTGAGACAGCCTCTTTGTATATATGTCTAACGATCGCGTGGCGGTTCATGATAGGTGATATGGATGTATGGTGTTCACGGAGTGTGAGAAGGCGTGAAGAAGTGCTTTTTTAATGCATGGTTGTTAGTTATAAAATGATAAAAAAATACTTTTGTGCTACGATTTCGATCTTGTTTTTTGTTTATCAAAAAAAAAACATAACTTTGTTCTCGCAAAAATTTGTAGAAGTGATGATGATTATGCTATTATATAGTGTTTTAGAATCTTCGTTGCAGGCTACCCTGCCTGGAAGCAGGAGTGCTGTGACTTTTGCGGAAGGCATGCGCGATCGAGGGAAGGGAAAAAATAGAAAGAGATGTAATTATAATACTTTAGATTAACAACAAAAAAAATCAAACATCATGGAAAAAGCTGAAAAGAAAAACGTTCAAAAGAAGAAGTCAGGGAAAATAGGCATCTCCGCCTTTCCTATCATTTTGCTCTGCTTCGTGTTGGCAGTCGTGATTTACGAGTACGTGTACGGGAATCCGAGTAACTTTATTAATAATGATCCCAACAATCACCCGGTGCAGGGGAATTTGCTGGGAACCATCTACAAGGGTGGGATCATCGTGCCCCTCATCCAAACCCTGTTGTTGACGGTCTTGACGTTGAGCGTCGAGCGCTTTTTCGCGTTGCGCAAGGCGAAAGGTAAGAAAGACCTGCAACAGTTCGTGGTCAGGGTGAAAGGGGCGCTGGATAAAGGGAATCTCGACGAGGCCAACGCGTTGTGCGATGCCCAGCAGGGGAGCGTGGCTAACGTGATCAAGAGCTCGTTGAAGACCTACAAGGAGGTGAGCCAGAACGAGCAACTGGCCAAGGAGGAGAGACAACTGGCCGTTCGCCAGGACTTGGAAGAGGCCACGATGCTGGAGCTGCCGACGATGGAACAAAACCTGTCGGTGATCGCCACGATCACGACGTTGGGAACGTTGCTGGGGCTGCTCGGTACCGTTATCGGGATGATCCGGTCGTTCGCGGCTCTCTCTTCCACGGGTGGCACGGACTCGATCGCGCTCTCGACGGGTATCTCGGAGGCGCTGGTGAACACGGCATTCGGTATTGCAACGGGTGCTTGCGCGGTCATCGCTTATAACTTCTTCACGACGAAGATTGACGGGATCACCCACAGTATTGACGAAATGGGCGCTTACCTGGTACAAACTTTTGCCGGGAAGAAATAACCCCGCTTTAGATTGTTATCATCATGAGCAAAAAGATAAAAAAGAAATCGACGTTTATTGACATGACGGCCATGTCCGACGTGACGGTGCTGCTGTTGACTTTCTTCATGTTGACCTCGACATTTATACAGAAAGAGCCGGTGTCGGTGAACCCGCCTCAATCCGTGTCCGAGATCAAGATACCGGAGAGCAACATCGTGTCAATACTCATCGAACCGAATGGGAAGGTGTTCATGTCCATGGACAATCCCAATGACCGGCGCAATGCCTTGGCGGAGCTGGGGCGGTTGTACGAGATCGAGTTCAACGAGGAGGAACTGAAAAAGTTCAGCTTGTTGCCCTCCTTCGGGGTACCCATCGCCGGGATGAAAAGTTTCCTGGCACTCTCTCCGGAGCAACAGGACAAGGTGATCATGGAGTACGGGATCCCGTGCGACAGCACGGATAACCAGTTCAAGATGTGGATGCAGACGGCCCGGACGGTATGGACGGAACGGATACAGAAGGCTTATAGGGAGAATCCGGATCCGTCAGCGAGGAAACCGGATCTCGCGATCGCGATCAAGGCGGACGCTAACACGCCCTACCCGCTCATCCGGGACATCATGAACACGCTGCAAGATTTGAGGGAGCAACGCTACAATTTAATCACCTCTTTACGAAACGCGCCCCCCGCGTAGGGGCTATAATTTGAAAGAATATGGCAGAGATACAAGAAAATGATAGTGGCGGCAGGAAAAAAGGTAAACAGAAAAAGATCGCTATCCGGGTGGACTTCACGCCGATGGTGGATATGAATATGTTGCTGATTACCTTCTTCATGCTCTGTACCACGATGAGCAAGCCTCAGACGATGGAGATCAGCATGCCGAGAAAAGATGTCAAGGACGAGAGCGAACAGGATAAGTTGAAAGCGTCCGAGGCCATCACGGTCTTGCTGGGAAAGGACAACAAGGTGTATTACTATGAGGGATTGCCTTCGGAGAATTACGAGAACACGACTTTGGTAGAGACTAATTTCTCGGCGGATCCCGATGGATTGCGCGCTTACTTGTTAAGGCGGAATGGCTCTATCGTGCAAAAGATCTCCGAGTTGGATCAACGTAAGAAGAACCTGGAGATCACCGACACGACCTATAACAGGGAGGTGTCCACGATCAAAAAGGAGAAGGGAGCCCCGGCGGTGGTGATCAAGGCGTCGGATTTCGCCACCTATACGAACTTGATGGATGTGCTGGACGAGATGCTCATCTGTAAAATCGGGCGTTATTCGATCGTCGATATCGAGCAGGGTGACCTCTTCTTGTTGAAGGAGTTTACCAAGGACGAATCGTATGTCGTGCACCAGGAGGTGATAGAAGAAATCGTATACGAAGAACAATAAAATCAATAGCTATGGCAAGGGACATTAACATTGTTGGACAGACTTGGTTAGACTTAGTCTTTGTCAACAGGAATAAAGCGTACGGGGCTTATGCGCTCCGTGCGGGGACTACCAAGCGTCATTTGATTGCTTACGTTTCTGTGATTGCATTCGTTGTATGCGTGATGATCTTTCCCACGGTGGTGGACTTTCTGACCCCGGCCGGGAGCGAGCGCGTGACGACCGTAGCCGAGTTCCAGGATTTAATCATGGAACTGCCCGAGGTGAAAGAGGAGAATAAGGTGGTCGCGCAAAACGTGCCCCCCCCTCCGGCCTTGAAGACCACGATCAAGTTTACCGCTCCCGTGATTAAATCCGACGAGGAGGTCCCGCCCGATGAGGAGATGAAAACGCAAGACGAGTTGAACAAGGCAACGGCGGCTATCTCGGTGGCCGACGTGGTCGGAAATGATGATGAAGCGGGTGCCGATATCGCCGACCTGGATGACCACAAGGTGGTGATGGAAGCGGAAGAGGACATCGTGTTTACAGTCGTGGAGCAAGATCCCGCCTTTCCGGGAGGTATAGCGGCGATGAACAAATGGCTGAACGATAACTTGAGATACCCCACCGTGGCATCGGAGATGGGCATCTCGGGAAAAGTGTACGTGCAATTCGTGGTGGGCCGTGACGGGGCCGTGAGGGATATCATGGTCGCCAGATCGGTAGATCCCTCGCTGGATAAAGAGGCCGTTCGCGTCGTGGGTAAGATGCCCAATTGGATTCCCGGAAGACAGCGCGGTGTTCCTGTCTCGGCAAAGTTCACCATACCTATCGTCTTCGTGTTGGAGCAACAGTAACCGGTTGTATGATGGTGGGATGGTATAAAATAGCGTGTCTCTTGTTCTCTCTCTGCGGGCTTGTCGCTTGTAAGAGCAAGAACGCGAAACCACAAGACACGCTGTTTAGCGGGGTGGTTCCCGTGGCCGTTGATGAAACGCTCTCCCCGTTCGTGCAGGAAGAGCTGGACGTGTTCGAGGCTTCCTACCCGCTGGCGGACATCATTCCCAATTATACCAACGAAGTGGAGGCCATGAATTTGCTGTTGCGTGACAGCGTGCGGTTCGTGGTCGCCACTCGGCCGTTGACGGCGGATGAGTTGGACTCTTTTCATAGCCGGAAATTCTTCCCTAAGTCCATCAAGATCGCCGTAGACGGGATCGCGTTGATCGTGCACAAGGAGAATCCGGATTCGATCCTCAGCGTTGCCGGGTTACAAGCGATTTTCTCCGGCGAGGTGACCCGCTGGAAGGAGTTGATTCCCGGCTCCAAGGGGGATACGATACGCGTCGTTTACGATCATTCGAACTCCAGCACCGTGCGTTACGTGGTGGATTCGATTTGCAGGGGCGGTCGTCTTTCTCCTCGTTCTTACGGCGCGGGGACAAACCGCGCGGTCATCGAATACGTGGCCCGGACGCGAGACGCGCTGGGCGTGATCGGGGTGAACTGGATCAGCGAGGAGCACGACTCGTTGAGCAGGGAGTTCCGTTCGGAAATCCAGGTAGTACGGGTAAGTCGTTCGACAGAGCCTACCTACCAGAATAGCTATCAACCATACCAGTATTATTTAAATTCCGGGGATTACCCGTTCACGAGGGATATTTACATCAACTTGAATGACCCTCGTAGCGGCTTGCCTTCCGGTCTCACCAATTTTATCACCTCTTCAAGGGGGCAACGGATCATCTTGAAGGCCGGACTACTGCCCGCGACCATGCCCGTGAATGTGGTGCATATTAAAAATGAATAACGTAGAAATATCATGAAAATAGTAAAGATGACGAGTTGTATCTGCCTGTTAACGCTCGGTTTTACAAGCATGGCAGACAATACTACCGGGATACACCTGTACGAGTCGGGGATGTATAGTGCTTCAAAAGTTTATTTTTTGAAGAAGTTGAACACGATCTCCTCCCCGGAAGAGAAGGCCGAAGCGTGCTATTATCTCGGTGAAAGTTATTTGATGTTAGGCAAACAGGACTCCGCGCGCCTCTATTTCGAGAAAGGGGTAGAGGTGTTACCCGCGGATCCTTACAATCAAATTGGCTTGGGCGTATTCTTGTTAAAGGAGGACGTGAAGAAGGCAGAGGCGCTTTTTAAAGAGATACTCTCCGGTCGTCTTTACAAGAAAGATGTGAACGTTTACGTGGCGGTCGCGCGGGCATACATGCAAGCAGGTAACGTGACCAAGGCCCGGGAGTACATAGAGCAGGCGAAAAAGGTGGATCGTAAAAGTGGACTGCCCTTTTTGCTCGAGGGAGACTTGTTACGCGCTCAACGTCAATTAGGCGAAGCCGCCACGACGTACGATCACGCTATTCATTTCTCGCCGGAATTGATCGGGGCTTACGTGAAGAATGCCCGTATCTATATGTCGTCTAACTCTAACAGGGCTGTCTCGTTGGAGAGATTGAATGCCGTCAAGGAGTTTGCTCCCGATTTCACGGGAGTCGATTGCGTGATTGGTGAACTGTACGAGGCACAAGGTGATTCTAAAAACGCGGTACAACATTACGCCCGTTTTATCGAATCGGGGTATTACGACGTGGAACATCTGCTCAGGTACGCGGGCATCCTGCATTTTGACAAGCAATACGACAAGATGCTTCCCATCATTCTGCCGGTACTGCAAAAGACACCCGATAATTTGGTGGCCAAGCGTTTGTATGCATACGCGCTGGCTAAGATCGAACCCGGCAAAAAGAGCCTGGAAGCCATCCAGCACTTCATAGAGACTACCCCGCGGGAGAATCACATCACCCAAGATTATCTCTGTTATGCCGACCAGTTGGTGGCTAACGAGCAGATCGCGGCCGCGATCCCCTATTACGGGAAGATCGTGCAGAAAGATACTACCAAGAAGGCGATGTGGGCGACCATCGGCGATCTATTCATCAAGATAGGAAGCCGCGATTCGGCGGACCACTATCTTGCTCTTTACGAGTCGACGCTTCCCGCCCCCGATCTCCAGTTGCTTTTCAAGAGAGGCCGGAACCTGTACATTCTCGGGGCGAGGGACTCCGTGCCGGAGAGACGGACGGTTGTTTTGCAAAAAGCAGATACCGTCTTCGCTCGCCTCTCCGAGTTGGCACCCAAATTCGCCCCGGCCTATATTTGGCGGGCCCGTATTTACTCGCAACTGGATCCGGAAACCCTGCAAGGTTTGGCCAAGCCCTATTACGAGAAGATGATGGAGATCGTGCTGGAATCAGGGAACTCGGAAAGGTATAAAGCCGAGTTGATAGAGTGTTGCAAGTACCTGGGCTATTATTACTACGTGCAGGCGGATGCCATTACCGAAAAACACAACGGTAACCCGGATTTCGCGAAAGCCGAGTACCTCAAGGCGAAGGAGTACTTCTCGAAAGTGTTGGAATATAGCCCCAACGATCAGGGGGCGATCGACGCCCTGCAAGGGATCACGATCCAGTAGCCGGTTACGGTTCAAGGAGCTATTTCAAACGCTTGTGCCGGGTGGTGTTCGTGGGAAAAAGTAAGCAAGCGGGAGCGACGATGCCATTCCCGCTTGCTTATGGATAAAAATGAGACCGTGTTATTTTTTATTTATACGATTCGAGAAACGCGTACATTGGCCTTAAATAGATAAAGATGAAAGAGACGACTACATTTATTTTCTCTCTCTTGATGGCTTGCCTGTTTTCGTGCGTGAGAAGTGACGGCGAGGATCTCTATGAGGCGAGCAGTTACATCAAGGTAGGAGACGAGATCCCCGATTTTACACTCTCTAACGAGGCGGGGGCATTGAGTAAAAGTGATCTTGCCGGCAAGAAGACGTTGCTTGTTCTTTTTGCTACCACGTGCGGGGATTGTCAGCGGGTGCTGCCGGTGATAGAGGCGGCGTGGAATGTACTGAAGAGTGATCCGGCCGTTGCCGTCGTGCTGATCTCTCGCGAGGAGACGGCGGGCGCGGTGAGCAGTTATTGGGCCGAGGCTCAATTGACCATGCCCTATTACTTGGATACGGATCGGGCGGTTTTCAATACATTTGCCAAGGCCTACACGCCGCGCGTCTACTTGATCAATCCGCTACAACGGGTGGTAGAGATGCATGTAGAGTCGTTGAAGATCTCCGCCGGGGAGTTGTGCAGGAGGGTTCAAGCCCTTTAGTTAAATAGCATCCGGCAGATGTCGGTGATCTTGGAGACGAACATGATTTCGAGCCGGGCGGGCGTTTTGGCCAGCCCTTTTTTATTGCCGGCCGGGATGTACATGCGCTTGAAGCCTAACTTCTCGGCTTCCGATACCCGTTGGTCGATGCGGGCCACGGCGCGGATCTCCCCGGAAAGCCCGACCTCGCCGGAGAAGAGCGTCTCGTCGGGGATGGGGGTGTCGATATTGGAGGAGAGCACGGCCATCACTATCCCCAGGTCGAGGGCGGGATCGTTCACGCGGATGCCGCCGGCGATGTTCAAGAACACGTCCTTCGCCGCGAGGCGAAAGCCGACCCGTTTCTCCAGCACGGCCAACAGCATGTTGAGGCGGCGCGTGTCGAAGCCGGTGGCGGAGCGTTGCGGCGTGCCGTAAGCCGCCGTGCTCACCAACGCTTGAACCTCTAACAGGATCGGGCGGATACCCTCCACGGTAGCCGTGACGGCGATCCCGCTCAGCGCCTGCTCGTGATTCGAGAGCAGCAGCTCGGAAGGATTCGATACCTGCCTCAGGCCGGATTGTACCATCTCGTATATCCCGACCTCGGAGGTCGACCCGAAGCGATTCTTCATGGATCGCAGGATGCGGTACATGTACTGCTGGTCGCCCTCGAATTGCAACACCGTGTCCACCATGTGTTCGAGTACCTTCGGCCCGGCTAATTGACCGTCCTTGGTGATGTGACCGATAAGGATCGTCGTGATCGTGTTCTCTTTCGAGAAACGCAGCAGCGCGTTGGTGCACTCTCTTATCTGGGAGAGGCTGCCCGGGATGGAGTCCACGATCTCGGTAGCCAGCGTCTGGATCGAGTCAATGATCAACAACCGCGGCTCGAGCGCCCTGGCGTGTTCCAGCACGGTCTCTAACGAGTTACCGGAGAGGAAAAAACAATCCTCGTTATCCGCGTCCAGGCGCCGTGCCCGCGTCTTGATTTGGGCCACGCTCTCCTCGCCCGACACGTACAAGACCTTCCCGCAGCGATTCTGTAAGGCGAACTGTAACACCAGGGTCGATTTCCCTACCCCCGGTTCGCCCCCCAGCAAGATCATCGAGCCGGGCACGATCCCGCCCCCCAGCACCCGGTTCAGCTCCCCGTCTCCCGTGTCCATCCGTTCGTCGGCGTTGATCGTCACCTCCGACAGGCGCAGCGGGCGGGAGGTACCTTGGCTCGCCGTTGTCCTCGCCGTGTTGCCCTTGCGCGAGACCTCTACCTCCTCTTCGAAACTGTTCCACTCCCCGCAGGTGGTGCATTTCCCCACCCACTTGGCTTCGCGTGCCCCGCAGTTCCGGCAGACAAATACCGTTCTTGATTTCATCTCGTCGTGTTTAAGGCGTTAAAAGAGAACTTCCTCGATCACCTCTTCTCCTTTTTCCTCCTCCTCCTCCTCCTCGCCACAATCCACTACCTGGTGAAAGGACGCGGGGCGTTCGAATTCATTTTGTTCGAGCCGGATGGAGGGGTCGGCGTTCAATTTTTGCATGAAGAGTGCCCAGATGGGCAGCGCCATGTGGGCCCCTTGGCCTTTCGCGAGGCTTTGGAAGTGGACGTCCCGGTCCTCGGCGCCGACCCATACCCCCCCCGCGAGCGCGGGCGTGATGCCGATGAACCAGCCGTCGGAGTGCTCTTGCGTCGTGCCGGTCTTGCCTCCCATCACGTTCGGGAGATGATACGCGTAACGCAACCGCCTGCCCGTTCCCTTGTTGACGACCTCCTCGAGGAGGTTGGTCATCAGGTAGGCCGTGGCCTCGGTGATCACCTCTTGAGATTCCGGCTGGAAGTGCACCAGCACGTTCCCGTACTTGTCCTCGACGCGGGTCACCAGCACGGGAGCGTTGTACACCCCCTTGTTCGCGAACACCGCGAAAGCGGCGACCATCTCTTTCACGGTGATCTCGGCGGCCCCGAGGTAAATCGAGGGGACGGGATCCATGTGGCTGGTGATCCCCATCTTCCGGGCCATGTGCGCCACCGCCTCCGGGGTAAACTGCTTTAATACCCAGCCGGAGATGTTATTCACCGAGTTGGCCAGCCCCCATTTCAGCGTGACCATCTCCCCCTCCCGTTCCCGGGTGGAGTTGCGGGGCGTCCACGGTTCGCCGTCCGGCAGGATGAAGGTTTGCGGCACGTTCAACACCTTCTGGCAAGGATCCAGCCCCTCCTGCATGGCCAGCGTGTAGAGGATCGGCTTGATGGTGGATCCCACCTGGCGCTTGCCGGTGCTCACCATGTCGTACATGAAGTAGTGGAAGTCCGCTCCCCCCACGTAGGCCTTGACCTGCCCGGTGCGCGGCTCCATCACCATGAAGGCGGCGCGGAGGATGGACTTGTAATACTTCAGGGAATCCCGCGGGGTCATGACGGTGTCTTTCAACCCCTGGAAGGTAAAGAGCGACATCTTCACCGGCGTGTCGAACGAGCGCCGGATCGAGTCGACGCTCAACCCGGCCCGCTGCATCGACCGGAAGCGCTCGGAGGATTGGACGGCCCGGCTCATGATGCTATCCGCGCGCGTCTTGGGGATGTCGTTCGAGAAGGGGGGATTGCTCTTGCGAGCGTTCTCCTCCTCGAACTCGGGTTGGAGCGTTTTGCCGAGGTGTTCCAGCAGGGCCTCCTCGGCGTGGCGTTGCACGCGGGAGTCAAGCGTGGTGTAGATTTTCAGCCCGTCGGAATAGATGTCGTAGCAAGAGCCGTCCGCCTTCTGGTTCTTATTGCACCAGCCATACAGCGGGTCGTTCTCCCACGCCAGCGAGTCGAGGCCGTATTGCTCTCTGTTCCGCCGGTACGCGGGCGATCCCTTCTCCGGCCTGGGGGCCGTCATGTAAAGGCGCAGGTATTCGCGGAAATAGGTGCCTAACCCCTCCTTGTGGTCCTCGCGCTGGAAATGGATCTCCAGCGGCAGCGTCCTGAGCGAATCGTGGAGGGCCCCGGTGATCATGCCGTATTTCTTCATCTGGCCCAGCACCACGTTCCGTCTCCCGGTGGCCCGGCCGGGGAAGCGTACCGGGTTATAGAGCCACGGGTTCTTGGCCATCCCCACGAGCATGGCGGCCTGCTCGACCCGTAGCGAGTCGGTGGGCACGCCGAAGTAGATGTGGGCGGCGGAGTTGATGCCGACGGCTAAATGCAGGAAGTCGAATTTATTGAGGTACATGGTGATGATCTCCTCCTTCGTGTAGCTCTTTTCCAGTTTCACGGCGATCACCCACTCCCGGAATTTCTGCAAGACCAGCCCGAAGAACCCCTGGTCGGGGGTGCGCGGGAAGAGCATCTTGGCGAGTTGCTGGGAGATCGTGCTGCCCCCGCCGCTGGAGGTGTTGCCCGAGAGGAGGCCCTTGATCACCCGCAGCAGGCCCCGCCCGTCGATGCCGCTGTGGTCGTAAAACCGCACGTCCTCCGTGGCGATCAGCGCGTTCAGGACGTTCTCGGGGATATCGTCGTAGTCCGTGTAACGGCGATTCTCGTTCCCGCGGAAATATTTCCCGATCATTTTCCCGTCCCCGGAATACACCTCGCTGGCGAAGCGGCTGGTCGGGTTCTCCAGCTCCTCGAACGTGGGCATGAACCCCAGTTTCCCGATGGCCACCAGGTAGAAGAAGAGGCACGCGCCCCCGACGAGGAGCAAGAAGGCCCCCCAAAAAACGATGAAACTTTTCCTGTACTTTTTTATCATGACGACACGATTTGTGATGAGACGGCAAAAGTAATCAATTTCCGGGATTATAACACGATCGCGGTGGAAACGCGGGGCCTCCCCGCGGGCCGTAGGACTTCCCCCGCGGGCCGTAGAACCTCCCCCACGGGTCGCGGGACCTCCCCCGCGGGCCGTAGGACTTCCCCCACGGGTCGCGGGACCTCCCCCACGGGTCGTAGGACTTCCCCCACGGGCCGTAGGACCTCCCCCACGGGTCGTAGGACTTCCCCCACGGGCCGTAGTACCTCCCCCACGGGTCGTAGGACTTCCCCCACGGGCCGTAGGACTTCCCCCGCGAGCCGCAGTAACCGAGGCAAACGCGCCTTGAAATGTAACAACCGGCGGGGATCTTCAAGCACCCTTCCTGCCGGATGCCGCGCCCGTGGCGGGATGCCCGGTCGCGATCACTTTTGACACACCCTCACGAGGTTCTCCGTGGGAGAATAATATCAATAGAAAAAAAACCGTATCGTCAATAGCCCGTGGGGCTTTCATTTCGGCGCTTTTTATGAAGAGGGTGTGTCAAAAGTCGGTTTTCGTCATTGCTATCCGCGTAGCGGGAAGCAATCCAGAAACCCGTAAACCCCTGGATTGCTTCACCCTCCGGGTTCGCAATGACGAAAACAGCCAAAACATCTCGGCCGGGATGCGAGGTACCCCCTCCGAAATCCTACTTTTGACACACCCCCATCTGGAACGAGAAGGAATGCCGTTTTTCTATTGATATGATCGCCCCCCGGGCAACCGCCGCGAAACCCGGCGTGGCGATTTGCGCCGCGTCACCGCCCGGTGATCGCCGCGCCTGATTTTTTTCTTGTTCTTTCACCCTATTTCGCGTTTCGCGTGTATTTATGGAGAACAGATACTAACGATCATGACGGAAGATCACGTGTACGAATTAATGGCCGGCGCGTTGAACGACGAGTTGAACGCGGCGGAGGAAGAGCGCTTGCGGCGATGGCTGGCGGCGGCGGGGGAGCACGCCTCCCTTTTCGATCGCTTGCGGGAGATTCACCTTCGGGCGCGCGCGGCGCGTCCCTCGCTCGAGCCGGACGTTGAACGGGCGTTGCGCGCGGTGAAACGCGGCAAGCGGCGCCCCCGGTGGGGAGGCTTCTCGCGGTACGCCGCCTTGCTGCTCCTGGCGCTGGGCGCGGGGTGGTGGTTCCACGTCGCCCGGCGGGGGGATCCCCCCGTCGCCCCGCGGTCGTTCGAGACGGTCGCCGTTCCCGGGCACACGCGTGCCCTGCTGAAACGGGGTGACGGCGACGAGATGGCGCTGGGAGAGTTGCCGGCCGACACGTTGCTCGCTTGCCGGGAGGGGGTGACGATAGCGACCGACAAGGATCATCTCCTGACCTATTCGGCCGTCACCCCGGCGGGGGGCGCGGGGGAGGTCAAGGTGGACGAGTTGATCGTGCCGCGGGGCGGTGAATTTCAACTGGTGCTCCCCGACGGCACGGCCGTGACGTTGAACGCGACGTCCCGGTTGCTCTTCCCGCCCCGTTTCACGGGAGGCGAGAGAAGGGTACAACTCGCGGGAGAAGCTTGCTTCGACGTGGCCCGCGATCCCGCGCGCCCTTTTATCGTGGAGACTCCCGGGATGGAGGTGAAGGCCCTGGGGACGCGATTCAACGTGGTCGCTTACCCGGATAGCGAGGAACAACACGCGACGCTGGTGGAGGGAAAGGTCGAGGTACGCTCGCCCGGCCGCGCCCCCGTCGCGCTGCTCCCCGGCGAGCAACTGTATCGCTCCGGCGAAACGTGGGAAAAGCGAACGGTGGACGTGAACCTCTACCTCTCGTGGATGAAAGGGAAGTTCATGTTCCGGGACGCGGGGCTGGAGGAGATCGCCCGGCAACTCTCCCGCTGGTACGACGTGGAGATCTTCTTCGCGGACGAGGCGCTGAAAAAGATCCGTTTCACGGGCGGCATCGTGCGATACGACCCGGTCGAGTTCTTGATCCGGATGATCGAATCCACCAGCGAGGCGCGCTTCCGGGTAGAGGGGAAAAGCCTGATAATAGAAAAAAACCGGGGGAAGTGACGTTCCCCCGGGCGAAATAATAAACCACGATTCTTGCCCGGCATTTGTCGATGAGAGGCAAGATGATTTAAAATCAAAGCAAATATATGGAAAAAAATCATGAACCGGGCACGGTATTTTCACGCCGGCCACGAAAACATCTCGACATCATGCGATTAACGGGATTTTTATGTTTATTGGGCTTCATGCCCCTCTCCGCGCGTACCTACTCGCAGGAGTACAACATCAGCCTGAAGATGGAGAACGCCACCGTTCAAGAGGTCTTCGACGAGATCACGAAGGCCACGGGCCTGGATTTCTTCTACAACAGCGCCCTCGTGGACGCGTCGCGTCGCGTCAGCGTTACCCTTTCGGGGGCCTCCATCGAGGGGGTTTTGAACGCGGTATTCAAGGGGTACCGCGCGCGTTTCGAGGTCAACGAGCGTTTTATCGTGCTACTCGACCTGCGGCCGGAAGAGCGAGAACCGCAACGGCGGGGCACGCTCGTCCACGGCACCATCACGGACGTGAACGGCGATCCCCTCCCCGGGGTGACCGTCCGCGTCAAGGGCACTTCCGCCGGCGTGGCGAGCGAGGCGAACGGGCATTACGCGATCCCGGTGCCGCTGGACGGTCGCCCGGTGTTGCAATTCTCGTTTATCGGGATGAAGGCGAAAGAGGTGCACTGGCAAGGAGAGAAGGTGATCGACGTCACGATGGAGGAGGAGGTGCAGGAGATGAACGAGGTGGTCGTCTTGGGCATCGCCAACGTCACCCGCCGCGACATGGTGGGGTCTTTCACCCAGCTCCCGGTGGACGCGGTCATGCAGCCCATCTATAACTCCGTCGACCAGATGCTGGAGGGGCGCGTCGCCGGCCTGGCGGTCACGACCACCTCGCTCCGCGCCGGCGCCGCTCCCTCGATCACGATCCGCGGGCGCTCGACGTTGCTGGGCAACACGCAACCGCTGTGGGTGGTCGACGGCATCGTGCAGAACGAAGTCATAGAGGTCGACGCGCTCTCCGGCCTGTGGGGATCCTCCTCCGGGGAAGACCTCTCGCAGTACCTCGGTAGCCAGATCTCCTGGCTCAACCCCGACGACATAGAGACTATCACCGTCTTGAAAGACGCCACCGCCACCGCCATCTACGGCTCGCGGGCCTCGAACGGCGTCATCGTGATCACGACGAGAAAAGGGAGCGCCGACCGCCTCTCCGTCAACCTTAGCTCCAACTGGAACGTCCGCTTCCGCCCCACTTACAGGAACTATGACCTGATGAACTCCCAGCAACGCGTTCGCTTCAGCCGCGAGGCCTTCGACGCGGGCGTGCTCTACCTGAACGTTCCCCTGGCCCAGCCCTATACCTACGAGGGGTTGCTCCGTCTCTTTAACGAGGGGCTTCTCAAGGAGGATGCCTTCCGGGAGCAGTACGAGTTGCTCGAAACCGTTAACACCGACTGGCTCGATCTACTCGCCCGCGACGCCATCGGCCAGCGACACAACATGAGCATCAACGGGGGCACGGCCAAGTCCACCTACTCCTTCTCCGCTTCTTACGACAAGACCGAGGGGATCGAGAAGGGGAATATGAACGAACGTGTCACGGCGCGCCTCGCCGTGGGCATGGCCCTCTCCCCCGACGTGCACCTTGATGTCGCCATCAACGGGGGCTTCTCCACCACCACCGGCTTCGCCGCCGGGGTCAACCCGCTGGCTTACGCCACCACCACCAGCCGCGCCATTCCCGTCCGCCATCCCGACGGCTCGCTCCTCTTTCATAAGGTCAACGAGGCTTACCACTACAACGACGACACGAAGGCCACCGGCCTGGACTTCAACATCCTCCACGAGATGGCGAACACCGGCGCCCGGTTCCGCAATCCGCGCGCGAGCGTGAACGTCAATTTCAAATGGGAGTTGCTCCCCGCCCTGGCCTACGAGCTGGCGGCCGGCGTCAAGCTCGAGAGTCGCAAGGGGGAGATCTGGGCCGACGCTCCCTCGATGTACGTGGCCAGGCGCTATCGCGGCTACCCCGTCGGCACCGTCGACCCTGGCAGCGCCTATTACAAGGCTGCCCTCCTCCCCTTCGGCGGGGAGTTGCAGACGGAGGACTCCTTCGGGCTGGGTTACGAGTTGCGGAATACCCTGAAGTTTAACAAAACCTTCCGGGAGGATCACCGCGTCGTCGCGCAAGCCGGTTGGGAGATACGGTCCAACCTTCGCGACTCCAAGGTCAACACCGTCTGGGGCTTCGATCGCGACCGCGGCGAGCGTATCACCCCTCCCGCGGTGCCCTCGACGATCGTCCCCGTCGGCGCTGCCTCCGCCCCGCGTGACCTGGGCATCTTTGACGAGCTGTATAGCGGCCGCTGGCTCTCCACCAACTTCACGAACAACCACGCGTCTCTTATCTTCATCGGCAGTTACGCCTTGAAGAATCGCTATATCCTGAACGCCAACATGCGCAACGACTGGTCGAATCGTTTCGGACAAAATATCAACCGGCGCTTTGACCCTACCTACTCCCTGGGCGTCGCCTGGCGTGCCGCCGACGAGCCTTGGCTGGAGGCCCGCTGGCTCACGCAACTCTCCCCGCGTATCTCGTACGGGATCCAGGGGAACGTCCTCAACAGCGTCAGCCCGGAGATGATCCTCCGCAAGGGGCCTGCCTCCACGCTCTATAACGGTTACACGGCCGGTATCGTGCAACTCGCCAACCCCACCCTTTCGTGGGAACGCACCCGGATCTGGAACTTCGGGCTGGATCTTGGCCTCTTCAACAACCGGGTTTCGCTCGTCGTCGATGGATACACGCGGGACTCGAACGTCGGCATCTCCTACAACCTCTCTCCCGAGTACGGGGGCTACGCCACCCCCGTCACCGGTACCCACGTGCGCAATACCGGCCTGGAGGCGACCCTCAACACGCGTCTTCTCGCTGGTAAAGAGTGGCAACTCACCGTCGGGGCAAACGCGGCCAAGAACTGGAACAAGATCGTCAAGACCGGTTTTCTGGATAGCTCGCCCCGTACCACGGCCAACTACATCAACGGCCAGGGGAGCCGCGTCCTCGAGCCGGGATACGCCTACGGCGCTTTCTGGGCGTATGCCTTCGACGCCCTCGACGCGAACGGTTATCCTACCTTCAAGAACCTGGATCTCGCGCCGGGCGCGCCCTTTACCGACTTTCTCGTGCTGGCGGGTACCCGGGTTCCCCTTGTCAACGGTGGCGCTCACCTGCGGCTGAGCTACAAGAACCTCGCCCTCTACACCCTCTTCTCGGTATCCCTCGGTGGCAAAGAGTTCCTCCCCAATCCCTACGACACGTTCTCCTACGGGCTGATCCCGTCGCCCACCGCTAACCTGCCTGCCGAGCTTACCCGCCGCTGGAAGAAACCCGGCGATGTCACCGATATCCCCGGCCTCTACACCGGTGGCGAGGCGCCGCTCTTCCTCGCGGATCCCTCCGAGTTGGACGGCAGCAGTACGGCGGATCGCTATCTCATGTGGGGCCATTCCGACGCGCGCGTTGCCTCTACCTCCACGCTCAAATGCAAGGTGTTGCAACTCACCTGGAGCGGTCGCCCGGCCTGCCTCGCGGCGCTGGGCGTCAAGAGCGTTTCCGTCAACGCGTCGGTCAACAACCTTTTCCTCCTCGCGAACGAGCGATGGAACGGCATGGATCCCGCCCTCGGCGGCCGCTACATCGAACCGCGCTCCTTTAACGCGGGACTAAATATCGGATTTTAAACACGAACAACCATGAAAAAGATACACGCGATAACCGCTCTCGTTGCCCTCGTGCTGGGCGCGTGCGGTGAATTTTTAGAACCTAAATCCCCGACGGAGGTGACTCCCGCGACGGTAGAACACCTGGACGAGTTGCTCCTCGGCGTGGCCTATCCCCGGCCCGACAACGCTTATTTTAACTGCCTCCTCGATGCCGTCTCGGACGATGTTAGCGGTGCCGGCTTCCACGAGGGGGCCGTCAATACCAGCTTCTACGACGACGGCGACGTGCAGGCCGTCAAGATCGCCTACACGTGGCAACCGGATTACTCCCGCCTGATTCAAACCGTGGGCGGGAAGCACGCCGACATGTACTCCTCGGCCTATCGCTTTCTCGCCGGGGCGAACGCCGTCATTGATCGCCTCGACGGGGTCAAGGGACCGGCCGACGAGAAGCACCTCGTCCTGGCGCAGGCGCTTACCCTGCGGGCTTACTATTACCTCCATCTCGTTAACCTCTTCGGCGTGCCCTACAATGTCGATCCCGACGGCCCCGGGGTGCCCCTCAAGGTCACGTCCGATGTGGAGACGAGGCCCATGACGCGTAACACCGTGCGCGAGGTCTACGAGCAGATCGTCGCCGACCTCGTCGAGGCCGTCCGTCTCTTCAAGATGCTCCCCGAAGAGCGGCAGTTCAGGAAAAACTACCGCGTCAACTTGCCCGCCGCGCAACACCTCCTCGCCCGCGCCTATCTCTACATGGAGCGCTGGTCGGAGGCCGAGGCCGCCGCCGCCGGAGTCATCGCCCGCGCCGATCTTTCGCTCCTCAACCTCGAAGACCTGATCAACGCCGGCTACACCAACCGGCGTGCCAGCGCCAGCAATGACACGCGCAAGTATTATAACTTTATCTCCCACGATAATCCCGAATGTTATTGGCTTTCAGGTAGCGCCGACGCGATGAGTCTCTACGCGAGTCATATCATCATGCGCGCCACCGGTGCCAACGCCACCAACTGCGCTTACCTCCTCCAGGCTTCCCCCGCGCTTCTTGAGAGTTTCGAGCCTGGCGATGCCCGCGCGTTGCTCTACATGGTCAGCGATGTCTACACCAACACGGCGATCAACCGCACGGGCCACGGCGCTTTCGGCAAGTATCCCATCGCGACGGGCGATCGCAATAACCTCGTGCCTGCCGCTAACAGCACGGTCTTCGGCCAGGCCTTGCGCCTCGCCGAGCCTTATCTCATCCGGGCCGAGGCCTGCGCCATGCTCTATAAACAGGGCGATGCTGCCGCGGGTGCCAAGGCTGTCGAGGCCCTCAATACCTTGCGCGCGAAACGCTTTGTCGCGGCTTCTTACGTGCCGCTTACCCTGGCGGGGTTCGCCGATGCCGACGCCCTCGTTGCCAAGGCCCGCGAAGAACGCCGCAAGGAGCTTTGCTTCGAGGGCCTTCGCTGGTTCGATCAGCGCCGTCAGGGAATGAAGCGCGTTGAACACCGCTGGTATACCGGCCCCGGCACTACCACCGCCACCGATATCCACTACGAGACTTATGTTCTCGATGATAACGACCCCGGCTTCACCTTTCCGCTCCCCCACGGGGTGCTCGAGGACAATACCTACCTCGTTCAGGTACCCGTCGTGGGCGTCGAGAGGGCACCGGCATCAGTACAATAACTCTAAAATTTCATCTCATGAAAACAAAACATATCCTCTACCTCCTTCTCTTCTGCCTTCCCGCCTGGGGATGCGCCGACGAGGATCCCATCGTCCCGGAAGGCCCGGGCGCGCTTCTCTCTACGATCCCCTTCCCGCAGGGCGACGACCCCTGGGACACGATCTTCGAGGAGATATACCGGGAGTATGGCGTAAAGATTCTCTACAAGGATTTCACTGACAAGGAGTGGAGCCGGAGTTGGGTTGCCTCCGTCAGCTCCTCCCTCACCGGCGGGCGCTTCGAAACCCCGGCGGAGTTGAACGCCGCCGCCGCGTTCATGAAGCACTATATCTTCGACTTCTTCGACCCCGACATGCTCACGGGCGTTTTCCGTCCTTACATCTACCTCGTCAAGGACATGAAGTTTGCCGGTGTTCCCTACACGCTCCTCGTCGGGATGGACAACTGGACGTTCTCCCCCGTGGCGGGCACTACCGACCCGGCCGACTACACCGGGTACGTCTACGGCCCCAAGTTGCACGTCCTCACGGAAATACTCACGCGCGCTTTCGTCAACGGTCGCATCACGCTGCCCGCCGCGTTCTACGAGGGGGTCGATTACAAGACGCCCATTACTTCCTACCGGAAAGCGTCCACCGACAACGAGATGAGCAATATCTCGTGCCGCCGCGGCTTCTTGGACGACGTCACGACGGAAGGTCTTCCCTTCTTCCCGGACTACTACTCCGCCAGGGCCAACCCCGTGATCTCCGAGATGAGCAGCAACCCGGACAAGGAGTTCGCCTCGTTCGTTCATTATATCTTGATTCTCCGCGACCGCGACCGCTATTTCGCTGACGGGTGTCGTTTCGAACATTCGCCGCTCCTGAAACGGCGAATGGATATCGTCGAGGAGCATCTCAAGCGTGTCCACGGCGTTGATCTCATCGCCTACCAGGAGATGGCCTACGAGGGGTACACCGGTTCCATCTGGGAAACAGATCGCTGTACCCCGCGATTACCCTAGCACCCCCTCGCGGTAGATGACGGCCCCCGCCACCGGTATATCCGGAGGTGGGGGTCATTTCGTTGGTCGAGGGAGGATGAGACGACCGCTTTCGAGGCCGTCCGCCGAGACTTCAACGCGCGTCGCGCGGCGTTTCCCGGAAGATTGCACGATCCCGGTGAGTTGGCCGCTGAAAAAGTGGGCACGCGGCTCGTGGAACGGGTCAAGGCACGTGGGATCGCCGTTGGCGGTCGCCCGGAATCGTCCACCGCCTGTCACGCGAAACGTGGCCAAGCGGGTGTCGAGGGGGCAGGGGTTTCCCGCCGCGTCAACCACCCGGGCCGTGATGTAGAGCAGATCCTCGCCGTCGGTGGAGAGATTTGTCCGGTCGGCGACCAGCTCAACCCGTCGTGGGGTGCCTGCCGTGCGTATGACGCGCTCCTCGCGCGGGGTGCCGGTTGAATCGTATGCCACGACGCGCAACTCGCCAGGCTCGTACATCACCTCCATCCAGCGGGCGCGGTAACGATCGTCAAGACGATCCCCGGCCGGGCGGCGGCGTCCCTGGCTGATGCCGTTCACGAATAGTTCGACCTCCGGGTAACTCGTGTAGGCAAAGACAGGGGTGATCATCCCCTCGCGCCCGGGCCACGTCCAGTGGGGGAGGAGGTGGAGGGTCGGGGAGGTGTTGTTCCAGCGGGCCCGGTAGAGCCAGTAGCGATCCTTGGGGAGGGAGGCGAGGTCGATGATGCCAAAGAGGGAGCTGTGGCTGGGCCACGCGTCTGTATCGTAGGGGGTAGGCTCACCGAGATAGTCGAAGCCCGTCCAGACGAACTGGCCGAGTGTCCAGGGATAGTCGTCGGCGAGGGCGAAGTCAACGTCGGGGAGGTTCGACCAAACGCAGTATTCTACGTCGTAGGACGAGGAGTGGTGATCGGCATAGCGGGCGTTGGCGCGCTGTTCGACGGGGAATTTGTAAACGCCCCGCGAGCTGACGGTGGAGGCGGTCTCGGTGCCGAGGACGACTCCTGACGGGTGCCTTTCGTGTACGGCGAGGTAACGATGTGTCCTGTAGTTGAGGCCGGGGATGTCGATCGCGGCCGCGAAGCCGTTGGCGAGGGCCCGGTCGACTTGATCGATGCCGCAGGTGACAAGGCGCGTGGGATCCTCGCGGTGGCAGATATCCTGGAGATGTCGGGCAACCTTGCGACCATCGGGGTGCCCTTGAGTGGGCACCTCGTTGCCGATGCTCCAGAGTACCACGCTGGGGTGGTTGCGGAAGTGACGGATCATGTTGACGAGGTCGCGTTCGGCCCACTCGTTGAAGAAACGGTGATAACCGTTCTCGCACTTGGCAACGTCCCACTCGTCGAAGGCCTCGATGATCATCATGAAGCCCAGCTCGTCACAAAGCTCCACGAGCACCTGTGAAGGCATGTTGTGTGCCGTGCGAATGGCGTCGCAACCCATCTCCTTGAGGAGGAGGAGCCGGTGACGAATGGCAGTGCGGTGTACCGCCGTGCCGAGCGGGCCGAGATCGTGGTGGTTGCAGACGCCGCGGAATTTACGTTTTTTGCCGTTGAGAGAGAACCCGCTACTGTCGATCTGGAGATCCCGGATGCCGAAGCGGGTGACTTGTTCGTCGACGAGCCGGTCACCGCGGTACAGGCGAGTGCGGGCGGAGTGGAGGCGAGGTGTCTCGGGTGACCAGAGGAGGGGGTTCGCGATGGTAAATTCCCGGCATACGGGGAGGGGGGAGAGGGTATCCGGGGTGACGGCGACGGTGTCGATGGCAAGGAGGTGCCCGCTGTCGTCGCGAATCTCGGTGATAACGCGGGAGAGGCTCCCCTCGATATCGCTCTCGATGCATACGCGGGCAACGGAGTCGGAGACGAGGGGAGTGGTGATACGCGTGCCCCAAACGGGCACGCGCGTGTCACCGGTGACGATGAGGCAGACGTCGCGGTAAAGACCGGCACCGGGATACCACCGGGAGGAGCGGGGCTTGTTCTCGAGACGAACGGCGACGAGATTGTTTTTCCCGTCGGGATGAAGAAGGTGAGTGATGTCGACGTGGAAAGCGTTGTAGCCATAGGGCCAAAAATAGGCTTCCTGGCCGTTGACGTGGATACGCGCTTCGCTCATGGCCCCATCGAAGAGAAGAGTGACGCGGGCGTGTGGGCGAACGTCGAAGCGCGTGCGGTACCAGCCAGCGCCGGTGTAGGGAAGCCCGCCGGTGCGACCGGTTTTAGAGGAGGGGGTGCGTTCCATGTTCTGGGTGACGGTGACGACTTGCAGGTCTTCGTCGGGGTTGAAGGGACCGGTAATAGCCCAGTCGTGGGGGATGACGACTTGTTGCCAGGCACTGTCGTCGAAGGCCGGGGCCGCGGCGTTGGCAGGATCTCCGCGGTAGAATTTCCACTCTTTGAGTAGTCGCTCTTCCCGCGCGGGGTGAGCCACGAGGAGCACGGGCAGGCAGCAGGCGGTTAGAAGGGTCATAATGCGTTTCATATTCATTTTGTTAGCGTTATTACGTGCGACTACGGGGATGCGGACTCTCGGCGCGTTGTTGTCCCGTCGACACGGGATGGCAGGGGCGAAGATAAGAAAAAAAAAGGGATCCCGTAAAGTGTCGTGCCCGTGACTCGTGCTTGTGAAAACTGTTTTTTTGCCGTAAGTTTGTCCCGGTTTAACAATTTAAAGAGCATATTATGGAACCCGAGACAACGTTATTACACGCGCGCTTTCCCGTGAGCGATCCCTACGGGGCGCTTAACATGCCGGTTTATCACTCCGTGGCCTACGAGTTTGAAACGGCGGCCCAGATGGAGCTGGCTTTCACCGGTAAGTCCCCGGAGCATGTCTACTCGCGCATCACGAATCCGACGGTGCAGTATTTCGAGAACCGGGTGAAGGCCGTGACGGGCGCCGCGGATGTGATCTCGTTCAACTCGGGGATGGCAGCGATCGCGAACACCTTGATCGCTATCGCGCGGGCCGGGGGGAACATCGTCACCTCTCCCCACCTGTTCGGGAATACCTACTCGCTGATCGCTTACACGTTGAAGGAGTTCGGTGTGGAACCTCGCTTCGTCGACCTGACGGATATCGAGAAGACGAGGGCGTGTATCGACGCGAACACGTGTGCCCTCTTCTTGGAGGTGATCACGAACCCGCAGATGGAAGTGGCTGATCTGAAGATGCTTTCTTCCGTGTGTCGGGAGAAAAGGGTGCCGTTAATTGCCGATACGACGATTGTTCCCTTTACCGCCTTCCGGGCCGCGGACTTCGGCGTGGATATTGAGATCGTCTCTTCCACCAAGTACATCTCCGGCGGCGCCACGTCGTTGGGTGGCCTCGTGCTCGATTACAACACGTTCGACTGGCGATGTTCGCCGAAGTTGCGCCCACTGACGGAGCAGTTCAATACCCCTGCTTTCTCCACCAAGGTGCGCCGGGAGATCCACCGTAACCTTGGAGCCTGCATGACCCCGGAGGTCGCGCGACTGCAACTCAACGGCTTGGAGACGCTCGTGGTGCGCTACGAACGGGTCGTGCGGACGTGCCGCGCGCTTGCCGCGCGGGTGCGGGAGTTGAAAGGGGTGTCGTCGGTGAACTACCCGGGCCTGCCGGGGCACCCGCATCATGCCGTCACGGTAGCGCAATTCGGGGAGTTTCCCGGCGCGATGTTCACGTTTGACCTCGCCTCGCGCGAGGCTTGTTTCCGCTTTATCGATCGCCTGCAGTTGATCCGCCGCGCGACGAACCTCTTTGATAACAAGACGCTGGCGATACATCCGGCGAGCACGATCTTCGGCACCTTTACCGAGGAGATTCGCCAACAGATGGATGTCAGCCAGTGCACGATCCGTATCTCCGTTGGCCTGGAGGCCGAGGAAGATTTGTTCGCGGATTTCGCACAAGCGCTCGCGTGAGGAGCATCGTCGTGGGATTGTTGGAAGCTGGCACGAGCCTAAATGGATCGTCGGCCCTCTTCTCAATTGCTGTTTGACGGTGAGTGGCATCTCGGGCTTGACGTTGTCCCGGGTGAGTGGGACGTGATTTTTCATGGCAACTGCAAAGTAAAAACTTTTTTTCTGAACCACTGTTGGGGGTGCACCCCCAACAGTTTTTTTCTTACGTTAGTTGCATTTACTAATTGAACTTACATGGGCTGTGCACAATGAAAAGAGGATGTGCCTGTTTTGACACACCCTCAATAAATCAAATCAATCAAATAAAACGGACGCGGTCGCTTCGACCCCTTTTATTCTTGGACACAGCGCCCGGGGAAGCCCAAACTGCGATTAGCGTAATTCTGCGGGTACACGATGGTCGCGCGGATGTCCAAGAAACGACCGATCGTGCTGCTGTTCGGCGTGGACGACCAGTAATAACCGGTATTCCACTCGTTGGCCATGACATCCCCGCGACAGCCCGAGGCCGGATAGAAGGCCGTTTCGCCGCTGGAACCGGACATGTAGAATTCCCAGCCAGCTTGATCTTGACCGTACTTGTAGTCACCTGGATAGTTGGCGGCGTTGGGCGTATTCGTACCAAGAAGGACAAACGTGTCCCACGCGCCGTTCACGGGCAACCGCCATCCCGGGGGACAGGGGTCGAAAAGGCTCTTGCCGGCCTTCGGCACCGAAGTATACCATCCCGGGTTATTCCACGAGTTGCCGGAATACGGGTTGCTTTGTACCCAGTCACCGCTCTCGGGGTAGTAGAAGTTATAAGGATGCTGTACCGCCGTCTTGAGCGCCGTCGTCCCGGAAATCCTCGATATACAATCGGCGTTAGCATGGTAGCGAGGGAGAGCGACACCAGTCCCATCATACAGTAAAACGCTCGCGGCGGGGAACGGGTCCTTGCGCCCGAACTGGTAGTACAGACCGCGGGTCTTGCCAAGACCATCGGCGCGCGTGGCGCTGGCGGCACCGAAGTTACGGTCCATGATGAATTTATCGGTGTACGCGGCAGTGGCCCACGTTGCTCCGGCGTAGCGATGCACGGCCCCGCCGGTGACGGAATACGAGTAAACGTCCTCCTGCCAGGAAGGTGCCACGGCATCCGGGTTGTAATTCGTGAGCCACACGTGCCAGCTCCAGAGATAGCCCTCGGAGGCGGGAGCGCCCTTTTTCTTGACACCGATCAACACGTTCCCGCTGGCCGCTGGCCCCGCGGGGCT
>JAISNC010000044.1 GCA_031276355.1 Odoribacteraceae bacterium | reverse complement strand
CTGTCTCAAAGGGATGCCCGTGCGCGCTCCCTTTCGAGACAGCCTCTAAGGGAACACATCTACCTACAAGTCCCGCAGGGACGACACTTGATTAACCGTATGCTTCAGCTTACGGCCGCGAGGGACGACACTTGGTTAACTGTATGCTACCAATGACGAGATTTCCTTACTCTATTAGTGTTCAACCGGTTGGAATTATGTTTCCTGGCCAGTTTCTGGAGCAAATTCCATTCTCGTTGTACAAGCTGTTGTTGATATTTCACCCGCCCCGGCCTCTACATAAGCCATTGGAACGCGAAGAGACGTCAGTACTGTTTGTTTATTTGAAAAATATAGACCCTCGCGATGACAGTACGCCCGGATCGCAGGGGAAAAGAGAGATTCTCGTTGTGCTATCGAGGTATCCCGAACGGGATGTCCGGGCACGATCCTTTTTGAGATAGCCCCCGAGCGCAATCACGTTCAACAACCCACAGCGCGACACGATTTCCATAACAAAGTCGAGCGTTATTTTCACTTGCAACTTAATGACAAATTTTTCATGTCGCACGTGATTTTGCGGGCGAGTAGGGTGTATGTTTGGGACGGGGTATATTATTGAGAAATTTTCCTGAACCGTTCATTCAATTCTTTGATTCGCTCTATCAATTTGTCAAATGGCAGCGAATAACCATAAATCATCGCCTGCATTTTCTCGTAGTCCTTTCGCCAAGCATCAATAATAATGTCGGGTGGAATGAAGTGGATTTTATCAGGTGTATGTGTTTTATAATCAACCTCTTTCATCTTCATAAACGTACTACGATGCTTAACAATGGCGTTGTACAACTCTTTATTATTCAGGGCTTCCTTTGCAAAATTCGTATCCATCATACGCTCCAAATCATAGATGTGACGCGTCATTCTCTCTATTCGTACTTTTTCGGCTGGTTTCTGAAATTCTTCGTGTAACAGAAATGCTTTTTCAAGAAACGTGCGCCGTGGAATAACCGTTGCATTGGAACAAGGCTCGTAGAACGGTAGTTACCCACCAATCTTTTTCTATAGCATCTGGCGATAGTTTCGTTTTAGTTGCTATATCTTCTATAATGAAAGTCCGTCTGTCCTTGTCCACGTTAATCCAATTATTCATATTTTCAATTATTTACAAGTTTAAGTAAAATATCTGCGATCCATTGAGGTGCAACGTGAGCATCTTCAAGCATTACTTCCTTGGATTCCGACTTTACAAATTCTTTTATTTTTAGTAGCACATCGTCGGTAATATTCTCTTTCCCTATCTCTTTCAATGCAGCGACTATCAAAGGAGTTATTTTCCCTTTAAATGAAAATTTTTTTGGTGCTGATTTCATAAAGATAATAGCACGCTCCCCGACTTTTATTTTGCGCGGCATACCGTCGGTGTAGAACACTACTTTCATAGGAACTTGTGTTGAAAGTCCTAATTTGTTAAGCGCATATAAACCACTGGGTTGAATCCTCGCTTTGTCTCTAACGGCAATTGCCTCTGCAACACGTTCAATTGACGGGAACAAAACGCCCAACTCTTTATCAATGAAAGGAAACAAATATACTCCTTTTGATAAACGTATAATTGTTCCTTCCTTACAAATGCGAGAGAGAGATTGTCGCACAGAATCACCATTCCCAATGGAATCAAACTTGTCAGGAAAGAAGATTGTTCCTTGAGCAAGCCCCGTGATAATATTTAATATCTGTTTATGAATTGATTCCATAAAATAAACCACTAAAATTTGTCACAAAAATCGACTATTTTTGTGACAAGACAAAATAATTAACAAGAAATTCATTAGGAATACCTGCGATATTTATAAGTTCTTCTCCACTTTTAAGGACTCTTTTTATACCCAATTCAATATAGGGGACTGTAAGGCGCTGAATCGCTTCGAGCCGCCCGCGCGATGCCGTTTATTCAAGGCTTTTGAGACAGCCGCCGGGATAGAGGCCGGCGAGAACCGCGTGATCTATATCTCCCGCCGGGGAGCGGTTTCCGGGGATCATATGGAGAGGCCAATAGAGAACAGGAGATGAAAGAAACAGGAGCGATGTTGGGTCTCGTAGCCGGTGCGGAATCCCAGGTTGACGGGAAAGGTGAGATCCAGGAAGCGGGTATCGCTCATGGCCTCCAACCCAAGGGAGCGGTAAAAACGGGTAACGTGAACACCGCGGGAGGTCGTCTGCCCGTTCACGCTTATCTCCTGCCTGGTATTCGCGGCGGCATCCCAAAAGAGACCCGCGCTGACCCTCCTGACATAGAGCAAGGGCGTAAGGCGAAGGTCAGGGTAAGCGAGCGGGAGGTGATAAGAGAAGCGCGTGGAGGCCATCGAGCGGCCATCGAGGAGCGTCCCCCGCGGGGAGAGGACACGGTTGCCGAAACTCGACGCGGTGCTGGCTTTCCGTTGATAGCCGGCGTAAAGGGCAATCGCGTGGTGAGCGGCGATGCCGGGCAGGTAGAGATCGCCATCGATCCACCCGATGCTGCTCGCCCGCCCCAGGTCGCGGGCGAAACCCGCCCTTAGTCGCTCGCCGCGGCGCGGGTAGAGATCGCGCGGGCTGACGCGGGCAAGGCTGTACAAGGAGAGGGCCACTTGCACGACGTGCTCTCGACTGGAGAGATGGCTGAACTTGTAGTCGGCGGGATCATCCCGTTGCCACTTCCCGTCGTCCGTGCGGAAGGCGAGATCGATGACCTCGTGGCGGGGAGCCTGCCATCTATAGGACACGCTGGGAACGACGGCGCGGCGGCGGTTACCGCGCGAGAGGTTGATGGGGAACTCGACGGAGGCATCCAGCAGGGTTCGCCGCGTGCGGGTAGTGATCTTTATGCTGTCTACCCGCCCATCATCGCGGTGGATCTTACCCCTTAGCTCCCACTCGTACCGGCCGTTCTTGAGGCTCGCCTTGAAAACGGGCCACAGGCCGCGGTACGTGGCGCTTACCTTCCAGTTCCCGCGCGCGTACTCGTCGTCCCAGGTGAAGCCGGCGGTCCAGTAGAAGGTACTCAACTTATTCTGCGAGCTGGCGGCGATGCCGGGGCGAAGGGTCAGCGCATCACGGTCGGGGAAGAGAGGCCCCCAGCTATGCACGTTGATCGCGTGAAGGGCCTTGCTGTAGACGCGGGAAGCGATCGATGCCGTGGCCGTCGCGGGGCGAAAGTCCCACGCCTCCTGGCGTGCCAGGGCATCGGCAAGGGGGAAGGGAGAGGAGAGCGCCGGCAACGGTCGACGGGAGGCCCGCGCGAGGGGAAGACGGGCCGGGCGGTAACCGTCAGGGGTATAGAAGGAGAAGTAGAGGGTGTCGCCGCCGGACGAGAGGGAAGGATAACGGGCCCCGAAGCGGGCCTCGACCAGGAGGGTGTCGGGAGTGCCGTTCGTTGCCCGCTCGTGGATGGCATTGTTACCGGTGGCGGCCGACCGGAAGAGCAGTCGGTCGCCGGCCGCCAGGAGAGGCCGGTCGATCTCGTTGTCGGTCGCCGGGGAGAGCGTGTCGCGGCGACCGTCGGCGAGGCGGATAGCGAGGAGGCGCTTGCCGTCGGGCGAGAGGGAGACGGCGAGGATGTTCCCGCGGCCATCGACGGAGGGGTGGATAAAAAGCTCGCGGTCGGCGGCGGGATAGCGGGTAATCTCCCGGAAGGCCGTGTCGAGGAGGAGGATCGCGGCCCGGTCGCGGGCATCGACCTCGACGCAGCCCCAAACACCCGGCCCGACGGAGAAGGGGGCGAAGCGGTTGGCGGGGGCAGGATGGCGACGATAGGTGCCGGTAGCGAGGTCAAGGGAGGCAAGCGTCATCTTGCCGGCGTGTTCCCAGCGGGGATGTGACCGGTACTCGGACCAGAGGAGGGTATCCCCCCGGTGGCAGAAAGCGGGGTCATACAGGGCACCGGGCCGAAAGAGAAGCCGCTCCCGGCCCTCGCTCAACTCGACAAAAGCGCCCGCCTCGCCGGGCCCCTCCTTGTAGGCGACGAGGCGACCGGGGCCGACGGGGAGGGGGGCGTGGTAGTTAGCCACTTGGCGGGGGGAGACGGGGAGGGTGTCGAAGCGGTGGTGGACGGCATCGGCCTCGCGTGTCCAAATCTGCCGCAACTCGCTGAAGTTGTCGCGATAGAGGGTCAGGAGGGCGTTCCAGCCGGTGTTGGCCCGCTTGACGCTGTCGGGGTTAGAAAAGAGGGCGCGGAAAGCGGGGGCGCTCCAGAGGGAGTCGCGGCGGGTCTCCAGGCCGCGCTGCAGGCCGCGAGAGACGGGCAAGAGATCGTAGGGGCGTCGGCCTACGCGCTCGAAGACATTTTGCCAAAGGGCGGGGCCGTAGTGCAGGCGGGAGTTGCCCACGAGGAAGTAACCGAGGGCATAGCGGTCGGGGAGGATCTCGGCGAGAGAGCCAAGCACCGCCTTCCGATAGGGGTCGACTCCCTTCTCGACGACGCGTGCCTTGACCGCCCCGAGAAACTCGGGAGAGCGTCCCCGGCCGCCGCGCGTGGCGGAGGTCTCGAACACCGTCGCGTCGCCCTCGAGGAGCCACATGGGGACGAAGAGGCCGACAAGGGCCATCGTGTATTGCTCGCCGAAGAGGTGATAGAGGACGCGAGAGAATCCCTGGTTGATCTTGTCGTACTGAACGACGTGGCGGAACTCGTGGATGCAGAGGTGTTCCAGCCAGCGGACATCCGGATCCTGGGGAGGGGTCGCGTACAGCTCGCTTTTCTTGGGTGCCCAGCTGGCGTTCCCGTTGGAGACACCCCCGTTGGCCCGCACGATCATGGAGATCTTCCCGGGGCGTAGCCCCAGCGTGTTGGCGTGGGCATAGAGACGCTCGTAGATGGCGGCCATCTCCCGCGCTCGCTCCTCGAAGAAGTCGGGATAGATGATCTGGAAGTCGCTCGTGTTGATCTGCCGCCAGCGGACGGAGGCGGGGTCTTGCCCGAGGTCGACAAATTGACCGAAGGAGAGAAACGGGAGAAAAACGAGGAGGAGCGTGAAAAGGGGACGACGGGAAACGGTCATGGCTTCTATTTTTTGTTACCCTCGCGAATGTAGGGGAAATTCGCGGATTTCTATCCCCGATCACGCGAAAAGCGTTACCTTTGAGGCCGTATTAACCAACTCGATTCAACGATGAATGCAAGAATGAAGATGGGGCGATGGATCGCCTCTTGTTTGATTATCACGGGGGGAGCGATGCCGGCGCGGGGGGGAGACGGCCCGGAACGACCGAAACTGGTGGTGGGGATCGTGGTGGACCAGATGCGGTGGGATTACCTCTACCGTTTCCAGGATCGCTACACGGAAACAGGGTTCAAGCGACTGTTGCGAGAAGGCTTCTCGTGCGAGAACACGATGGTGAATTACATCCCGACCTACACGGCGATCGGCCACGCGACCATCTACACGGGCTCCGTGCCCTCCATTCACGGCATCGCCGGGAACGATTTCATCGTGCAAGCGACGGGGCAATCGCTCTACTGCACGCGTGACGAAACGGCGCGTTCCGTCGGTACCCCCGGCGGCGACGTGGCAGCGGGGAAGATGTCGCCCCGCAACTTGAAGGCCACCACGATCACGGACGAGTTAAAACTGGCCACGAACTTCCGTGCCCGCGTGATCGGGGTCGCGCTCAAGGACCGGGGGAGCATCCTCCCGGCGGGACACGCCGCGGATGCCGCCTACTGGTTTGACGGGGAGAGCGGTAACTGGATCACCAGCTCGTGGTACCGCGAGGAACTGCCGGGCTGGCTGGAGGCGTACAACCGGACGCGACCCGCGGAGAAGTACCTGGCACAGGAGTGGAACACGCTGTATCCCATCGAGACGTACCTGCAGAGCACGCCCGACGACAACCCCTACGAGGAGCCATTCGAGGGCGAGACACCCCCGCGTTTCCCGATCAAGACAGCGGAGCTGGCGAAAAAACAGGGGGCGGGCCTTGTCCGGGCCACCCCGTACGGGACGACCATGACGCTCGACGTGGCGCGCTTGGCCATCGAGCACGAGCGGCTGGGCGAGGACGGGATCACCGACTTTTTGGCCGTGAGCCTCTCTTCCCCGGACTACATCGGCCACCAGTTCGGCCCCAACTCCATCAAGACGGAGGACGCTTACCTGCGGTTGGACAAGGAGCTGGGCGACTTCCTCTCGTTCCTCGACGAGCGGGTGGGACGCGGGAATTACCTGCTCTTCCTGACTGCCGACCACGCGGGGGCGCACAACGGGCAGTTTCTCCTGGATCACGACATCCCGGCCGGGAACTGGAAGGAGGGGGAGATCCGCGCCGCCCTGAACGAGCACCTGCGGACGCTGTTCGGGAAGGAGAAACTGGTGCTGAGCCTCTCGAACTACCAGGTGAGCTTCAACTACAAGCAGATCGACGGGTCGATCGACCGGGAGGCGTTACGCGCCGCCACGATCGCCTACCTCCGGCAAGTGAAGGGGGTGAATCACGTCGTGGCCATGTCCCAGGCCACCACCGCGCCGATACCCGCTCTCCTCCGCGAACGGATCGTGAACGGCTATCATCCCGCGCTGAGCGGGGAGATACAGGTAATCCTGGAACCGGCGTGGTACAGCGACCGGGATCTGGAGGGGGCCACGCACGGCACGTGGAACCCGTACGACTCGCACATCCCGCTGCTGTGGATGGGGTGGCAGGTGCCCCGCGGGCGGTCGAACGAGGAGGTTTACATGACGGACATCGCGCCGACCGTGGCCGCCCTGTTGCGCGTGCAGATGCCCAACGGGTGTATCGGGAAACCCATCATTGACTTGCTAAAGGGGGAGGAACGTGAAAGGGAAAAATGACACCGGCAGAAGGGTCCCGGGCAAGAGGGGACGAGAGAGGGTATTCACCGTCGAGGCCGTGGCGAGGTTGCTGGAGTATCTCCTCGCCTCGCTCCCCGACAAGAGCCGGAACACGGTGAAGTCGATCCTGACCGGCAGGCAGGTCTCCGTGAACGGGGTGGTCACGACGCGTTTCGATGCCCCGCTGAACCCCGGCGACACGGTAAAGGTAAACATGGAGAAGGGGTCGATGGCGTTCTCCCACCCCGACCTGGAGATCGTGTACGAGGACGAGGCGTTGATCGTGATCAACAAGCACCACGGGCTGCTCTCCGTGGCCACGGACCGGGTGCGGGACCAGACGGCCTATTTTATCCTGACGGATCACGTGCGGCACGCGTCACCGGCCAACCGGATCTTCGTGTTGCACCGGCTTGACAGGGATACCTCCGGGCTGATGATGTTCGCGAAGAGCGAGCAGGTGCAAGAGGTGATGCAACGCGGGTGGGACGAGATGGTCGTGAGCAGGAAGTACGTCGCCGTGGTCGAGGGGCAACCGGCACGGGAGAGCGGCGTGATCTCCTCGCTCCTGCGAGAGAATAACGCGATGAACGTCTACTCGGCAGAAGAGGGGAAACGGGCCGTGACCCGGTACACGGTGTTGAAGTCGAACCGCCTTTATTCGCTGGTGGAGCTGGAACTGGAGACCGGGCGCAAGAACCAGATACGCGTCCACGTGGCGGAGATGGGACACCCCGTGGCCGGGGACGACAAGTACGGCGCGCGTACCAACCCGATCCACCGGCTTGCCCTGCACGCCAGGGAGTTGCACTTCATCCACCCGGTCTCGCGGGAAATGATGCATTTCAAAACGGACATCCCCAAGCGCTTCGAACTCCTCGTCAAGCGACGCGACCACTGACAAAAAAAACAGCTGCCTGACCGGGGTCAGGCAGCCTCTCTCAATGAAAGAAAATTAGACGACACGCGCCTAATCTTTGCACACACACACAATATCGAACACGACTCGAACGCGGGACTCGCCGCGACACGCGGGAAACGCGCGTTTTCACGAGTAAAACGGTTCATCCCGGTTTTTCTCACGATCCCGCGAGATTTTTTTTTACCGTGCCGCGCGCGCGTCAAAACAGGGCACCCTTTATCTTGTTCAGGGCAAGGCTCAACTGGTTCTCCACGGTACGTTTGCTGATGGCGAGCCGCGCGGCAATCTCCTCGTTACTCAACCCCAGGTGCCTGCTCATCTTGTATATCTCCCGTTGTCGTGCGGGCATCCGTTCAACGAGTAGCTCGACGAGCCGCGAGGTCTCCCGCGCCATGTAATCCTCTTCCGCGGAAGCACTCTCTCCCGGCTGGTTCACCTGCTCGTTGTAGTAGGATTCCCGCACCTGCTTGCTCCTGAGAGAGTCGATCGTGACCCGGTAGGCGATCGTGAAGAGGAAAGAGGTCAAGCTCTTAACGGAGGGCTTCACGGACGCGTGGTTTTCCCATAGCCTCGCGAAGACCTCCTGCGTCAACTCCTCGGCGATGCCTCCCGATTTCAATAGCCCTTTGATATAGTACTTTATTCTCGGGAAATAACACACGAATATCGTCTCGTAGGCTTTATGATCTCCTTCTCGCAAAGCCATAACGACCCGGTCATCAACCAAAAATTGATAGCGCTCGTTCATGAAAAATTATTACAGGCACACACTAAAATAACACCTAACAGTACGGGAAAGGCGTATCACGGGTTACACGCGGGATGGAAGAACGTTCGCCCGGCGGGAGAGCCAGGAGACCCCGGGGTTGTTACATTGCAAGACGCGTTTGCCCCGGCGTTTGCGGCGCGCGGAAAGCCCAACGCGCTTAGGTAAGTTCAATTAGTAAATGCAACTTTATAGTAATAACGGATTGAAAATAAATAAACAATGTGATACTGATGATGTGTTGTTAAAACGGGAAATAAATCAAAGATTTATTCTCGTTTTAACAATATGAATTGTGGCTAAAATACTTATAGCACAAAGAAAATGGTAGTTGCATTCACTACTTGAATCTGCGTACCACTTTTTTTTACTTTTTCTTATCCAAAACTCAGGTAGATAGGTAAACAAATCAATCGCGCCGTGCGACAGCAAACTTGCACCCACGATGACGACGCTTGTCAGTTCGAGTTTCAGTATGCTTTGCGAACCGTTGACCAACATTTCGATAAACAGTTCGCTGTGTGTCTGCACCCTTTCGTTGAAATTGATTTTCGCGTTCAGCTGTGCGAGATAATCCGATTCGCGCTTGCACGATTTGATTTCGCAGACGCAGTCGAGTCCCTCCTGAATCTGTTCGCTCACCGCATGTTTCGTGTGGTAATAATCGCTATCTTTGCGGTTGTAAAAGAGCGTAAAGAATGAACACGAAACATATCATAATCAATGGCGACAGCCGTAGGATGAACGAACTTGTCGACAAATCCGTTCATTTGATAATCACCTCGCCGCCCTATTGGCAACTGAAAGACTACGGCGACGAAAACCAAATCGGATTTAATGACAGTTACGAAAGTTACATCAACCATTTGAATTTAGTTTGGGCAGAATGTTTTCGCGTGTTGCACGATGGTTGCCGTTTGTGCGTGAATATTGGCGATCAGTTTGCGCGGTCTGTTTATTATGGACGGTATAAAGTTATTTCCATTCATTCCGAAATCATACGGTTTTGCGAAACTGCCGGGTTCGATTTTATGGGACAAATCATTTGGCAGAAGGCAACTACGATGAACACCACAGGCGGCGGCTCGGTGATGGGCAGTTTTCCGCATCCGCGCAACGGCATTGTGAAATTGGATTTTGAATATATCCTGCTGTTCAAAAAGCAGGGCAACGCCCCCAAACCAACCGCCGAACAAAAAGCGCAATCCGCGATGACCAATGAAGAATGGAACACGTATTTCAATGGACACTGGTATTTCAACGGCGCAAAGCAGGACAGGCATTTGGCGATGTTTCCCGAAGAACTGCCCGCACGACTTATAAAAATGTTTTCCTTCCCCGCCGAAACGGTTTTAGACCCTTTCATGGGAAGCGGAACGACTGCATCAGTTGCTAGAAAACTGGATAGAAATTCAATCGGTTATGAAATCAACGTCGACTTTATCCCTATTATTAAGGAAAGAATCGGCGTCAGCGACGCTTTCACGCAAGTTGAAACGGAAATCGTCCGGCAACCCGAAATCAATACCGATTATGACGAAAAAATAAGAAGTCTTCCGTATCAATTCGTCGATACACACAAGTTAGACAAGAAAATCGACGTCAAGAAACTGCAATTCGGTTCACGAATAGACGCCGAAAACAACGAAAAACGGGAAGAATATTTTACGGTAAAAGAAATAATCAGTCCCGAATTGCTGCGACTAAATAACGATTTAATTATCCGCCTGACGGGAATCAAACAAAACCCGGCGGTCAACGGAAAAGCAACGGAGTTTCTGCGCGAAAAACTGAAAGGGAAAAAGGTCTTCCTGCGATACGACGAAGTGAAATACGACAGCGACAACCATCTGATGGCGTATCTCTATCTGGAAAACCGGACGTTTATTAATGCGCATTTGTTGAAAGAGAAGTTGGCGGAGGTGGATAACGAAAGAGAATTCAGGCATAAAAGTAAATTTTTAATTTTAAAATAATGAAAAACATTTCTAATTCTCCTAAAATTCATATTGGTGTCGTTACTTATTATAATAATCGAAAACATTTCGGTTTTATAGAAGATGAAGACAATAATTCCCGTTATTTTTTTATTGATATTGTTCAATCGAAAGCAAAAAACAAAGAATTAAAGCAACTAAAACAAACAAAAATTAAAACAAAATTTCATGAGGGCGATGAAGTTAACTATAAACTACGACTGGTAAATGATAAAGAAGAAGTCTATGATATTGAATATATAAGAAATACAAAAAGACAATCAATATTAAATGAAGCGATTGAAAAACAAATATTATTAGGTTATCTCAAACAAATAGATGATAAATTTTTTGTAAAACATATTCCAACATATATTTTTATACCATTAAAAATTTTGCCTGTTGAGATAGATATTGAAGAAATATATTCACAAAGAATTAATCAAATTATTCAATTTAAGTTAGAGAGAACAGAGGAAATAGACAGATTGTCGGCTTATCTTGTGGACAGGAAGTTTGATTATAGATACGATGAGTTAAAAAGAGCATATTACAATGATGAACCTGTTACAGGGCAAATTGTAAGAAAGGTAAAAGGAGGTATGATTGTTGAAATTTACGGAATTGAAACGTTTTTACCGGCTTCACAAATTGATATTAAGTCAATTCGTGATTATAGCTTATATATAGGACAATCAATGGAATTTAAAATAATAAAAATCAACGTTGATTTAGCAAATGTTGTTGTTTCTCGCAGAGTAATTATTGAGTCTCAACTCGAAGAACAAAGAAAACAAATCATTCCAAAACTCGAAATCGGTCAAATTTTTAAAGGTACTGTAAAAAATATTAAAAAATATGGGGCTTTTATTGACCTCGGTGGCGTGGATGGATTAATTCATATTTCCGATTTATCATATGAACGAGTAACAAACATAGAAGATATTATATCATTAGGTCAAAAAATAGATGTAGTAATACTTAATTTTGACAATGACAAGAAGCATATTGCACTAGGTTTTAAACAATTAATGGATACAAACAATTAGCGTTATGGTACACAAGCACTCCCTCAACTTCGGCAAAAAAGAAAAATCGGCGACAAAGCCATTGGCATTCAAATAAAACCCGTTACGGCAAAAGCCAATTTCGGCAACTATTCCGCTACCGAAAGAATGAAAGCAAGTTTTGCAGATTTTGAAGAACATTTTGGAAGTCTTTGTAGTTTTCAGTTTGGATGGAGAAATTGCCAATAAAGAAGTAATCCGTGAGATTGCTGCGGAGATAGAACGGTTAAAATAACAAAACAATAGCCACTCATTTCCCGATATTTTCATTGTAATTGTGTTTTAAAACAAATCCGTCTCGTCGTTGTAGTCCCTGTTTGTGGGGATTTTTGAGGCGTCATCTACTGAAAAAAAACGACAACTTGAAGAGATAAAGCCCTAACAACAAAGTTTTTTCGACTAACAGCAAAGATTTTTTTGGTGGGATCAAATAAAATTTCTTACCTTTGCGCAAATTTTGAACGACAGGTTAGTTCAAAGACGTAACACAAGAATACAGCCGACCCCGCGTTAGTGTTTATCGACATTCAACAGGCGGCAGGTCGCGTAGAGAGCAAAACAGCGAGTTCGAGGTGTTGGCGTAAAGTAAGGAAGTTGCTTCAAGAGTTGGCGCAGGGATGCGCAACGAAGGCTGTAGCCGCCCTGCTTTTTCGGATAAGCCCGCACGGAAATAACAACCGCGAACATTATTGAAAGTTCTGATTGTAGTAAAGGTTACAGGATGCTTTGAGTTAACCTCTTTAAACGATAATAAAATGAAACATTGAGTAAAAAAGAACATTTCTTTTCTTGATTTTCTGCTTAAAACACTGTGCTTTGCAACGCTTGTTGCGGCAACGGTTATCTTTTTATTTCCCAACAAACTTGCTGCGCAAACTCAAGGTAATACGAAAGATACTATCACAATCGACATATTTCTCACCTCTTTTGGAGTAAATATCACGGACCCGAATGAAAAAAAATTGATAGAAACGGTATGGTGAGTTTTGGATGATCAGTCCAGAGCATATACAAAAGAATTTTTTAATACCCATACGCAAGGACTGTCACCCACAGACAAAACACTGTATACTAAACGATTTCTATATACACTTTATCAAGAATTGGCTCAAAGTCAAAACTTCTCACAATCTATTAATATAGAAGCGTTGATAGAGGAGATATGAGTTCAGATGTCAGATGAAGTATATGAAAAAGCTGACAAAGAATATTATGAGAAATACGCTAAGTGATTAGTGGCATTATGGCAACAAGATATTACAGAAGCTAATTGAAGAATTACAGAAGCTAATTGAAGAATTACAGAATATCGTGAAAGAGGTATAGAAGCTGATAAAAAAACAGAAGATGTTTTGAGAGAATTCTATAAAATAAATCAAAATGGTGTTGTTAGTAATGAAGCTTTGCGATGAATGATTGGAGTTAAAAATAATTTAAGGCAGTTTCAAAAAAACAAAACCTATACACCACCAGAAGATATTGAACACATTTTGAAATGGCTTGAACAATTAGAACAACAATCTAAAAAATAAGAATTAATTGTTCGGCGTAGCGAAAAGATGTCACGTCGTGTTACATACTCGTTATAAAACAGCAATTTGTCACTTCTGTTTATCTTCGAGATGTCGGCGTTTTCGTGCGCTCATGCTTTTTGTCTGTGCGGCGAGCGCGGCGGTTTTCTTTTTCTGTTCTTCCTTGCGTTGTGCGGCGGCGGCTTTGGCTTGTCGTCGCTGTTTGTCGCGCAGCTGTTTCATTTCTGCGGTTTTGGCTTTCTTTGCTTCGGCTTCGGCTTTCTTTTTCGCCTGCTTTTCGGCAAGCGCCGTCTGCTTTCGTCGGATTTCTTCTTCTTCCTTTCTGCGGATTGTATCGGCTACCACTTGTTGGCGCAGCGCGTAATCTGCCGTCTGTTCGTCGGCGGCTTTGGCGGCGTCCGAAAGGGCAATGAGGGCTTTTTTCAGCGATTTCTTCCGCGCATACCTGTAGCTGACGCTGCTTTCTGTAGCCAGCATATTCTCTTTGGCGGCAACGGTAACAGCCCAGAGCGTTTCGTTTTGCTGCATGGTCAGCTTCACCTTGCAGCCGTATAGCATGTTGGACAGCACGTTGCACTGCGCTTCCATATCGCGGTTTTTGGCGTTGGGCGTGAGGATATGCGCGTACGGCAAAATGAAATGTCGCCGGATAAATTCCTGTTTCGCCCCGTCCGGAACATGAGCGAAGACGTAACCCAGCAAGCCGTACACAAAAATATGGCGGTGTTTATCCGCGTCAAAGTTAACGCTGTGGCGAATGAGCCGGTGCAAATCGTACGCCGCAAAAACACGTTCCAGATGTTCGTTTTTAAACAGATTTCCCAGCGCGTGCTGCAGCTGCGTCCCCGTGGCGGGCAGATACATGAAAAGCGCTTCGGCTACCAGCCCCCTGAATGCAAACATTCCGGCAAACACGTATCGGCTGTTGCTTTTTTCTTCGTTTTCGCCCTTAAAAAAACTTTTATGGGTAAGGGCTTTTTTCAGTTCGTTGACCGTGTCGGGCGTTTTCAATTTCAACGCTAACAAATGATAATCACTCATGTCTGTTAATATTAATTCGTGCAAATGTATGAATTAAACCCGAGATGCGGGATATTTTTGTAATTTTGCGCCGTGTTGGATATTTAATGAAATGCTTATATGGCGAAAAGCACAGGTGTTTCAATCGTGTTCTACGGGCTTAGTGTAAGGGTTTAGCACAACAGCTTTCGGGGCTGTATCGGGGATTCCAACCCCTCAGAGCCGGTTCGAGTCCGGCAGCCCGTGCGATGATGTTTGCGGAATTAGTGTAGTGGCAGCACGCAAGACTTCAGCTCTTGAAAGAAGAATCCAATCTTCGGCGCCGGTTCGATTCCGGTATTCCGCTCGAAATTATGCCCACGGTGAAATAACAAAAGCCTCGACTGAGACACTCAGAGCCTCAACGTTGATACTAAAAGCCTCGACGTCGATGTTTTTAGTGACAAAATGTCAGTTTGTAGAGTGGAGATAAACGAAAACTCCGAACTAAAAACAACAAAAGTCGCAAACCATCATTTGATTTACGACTTTCGTTTTTACAATATTTTGATACTTACAATTCTTTTATTCTAAGATTTCTAAATTCGAGTTCTGAGCCATGGCCGAGGAAGCCGATATGACCTTTTTTGTTTGACAATCCCGGATGACGCTGTTTATCAGCAGTAGCTGTAAAATTTTTACTTACTTCGGCGATATCGCCGTCGAGGATTACGACGCC
>JAISNC010000011.1 GCA_031276355.1 Odoribacteraceae bacterium | reverse complement strand
GTGACCCAGTTGCTCCCGTCATCGTCCAGCACGCGCTCGCGCGTCGTGGTGATCATGGAAGCGACGAGATCGTGGTACCCGTTCGGGTTCCCGTCCCCGTCCGCGTGTCCCGATATATCCCTCGCGGCCTCGAACGGCAACGCCTCAGGCCCGTAGTGATCGTAAAAGTTCTCCAGTAACGCCGTTCTTGTTCCCGGGATGTAGTTACAGGAGGTGCCGACGGTCGCTCGCAACGATTCGACCGGCGCGTCGCTCACGCACGTCCCGCTCTCGACGACCCGGTTGAACGTGTCGTACAGGGTGTAGAGCCACTCGTTCCCCGCTCGCTGGTTGCCATCCTGTGATAGCGCGAGGCGATCCCTGGCATCGTAAAGCATGTAGACGGGGGCTACCCCCGGTAGTTTCTTCTCGATCAACCTTTTTTTCTCGTCATGCTTGTAGGCGTAACAATACTCGTCGATCGTCTCCATGGACAGGTCGCTCGCGTCTGCCACCGCCGGCGGGAGGACGTACCTCAACAGCCCGAAATCATCGTACACGTTGCACGTGACGTGTCGTTCGTTGTCGTTTGCGTTGTCGTATCGCGCCGACAGCACCACGTTCCCCTCCTTGTCCTTGAACGTCTCCCCGGCGTTCCCGTCCTCGTCGGTGACCGCCTCCTTCAGGAGGGTTCCCGCGGGGTAATGGCCGTCGAACGACAGCTCCCCGTTCTCGTTCACCCTCCAGAGAGGTACCTCGTTAGCGGTGTTCGTCATGTATGTCGTCGTGATCCCTTTTCGCGCGACGTGCCACGCCTTCCCCGCCCCTATTTGGCCTATCACGCGGTTCAGGGGGCTATCGTCGTACGTGACCCGCGTGTAGGCGAACGCCTTTTCCTCGTTGCCGTAATCGGCGGCCCACCGGGCGGTATCCGTGGCGTTTCCCAGGAACGTGCCCCCCCCGGAGATCGCCGAGTACGGCAAGAAGATCCTCTCTTCCCTCCCGAAGCGCGCGTGCTCGACCGGCCGGACGATGTCCTTCCCACCCGGGGCGGCGGCGACCATCACCTCCTGGACGGGTTGCCCGTGCCCGTTCGTGTAAACCACGTCGACGATCGATCGCGGGGCGGCGGTGGTCGTCGTCGGGTCGAGGTAGGTGGTGGTGACCGTGTAGTTCTTGTTCTTGGAGAAGATCTTGCCCGTCACGAGCGCCGTGCCGTTCATGAGGAGGTTATCCCCGCTGGTGATGGCCATCACGGAGTACTCTCCCGGCAGATTCACGGTAAACTCCAGGGCGTTTCCCGTCCCGCTCCTCGTGGCGTGGCTCTCCCCGTGGCGCAAGAGCTTGTAGGTGACACCGGCCTGGGAGCCGGAGAGGGCCAGCGTGACGTTTGGCGCGTTGTTCGTTATGTTCCCTCCCCCGGAGAGGGTATAAGAATCGAGTTGCACGTAGACGGTTGCGCTGCCTGCCATCATGCACGTGTATTCACCGTTATTCGTGTAAGCTTGGGCTTGAACGGTGTAGATCCCGGGCGTGTAAATACCCGTGAATACCAGCGGTAATCCCGTGCCGAGCAACGTGTTACAGATGTTCCCGTTTTTTAATAACTTGTAGGTCACGCCTGCTTGTGAACCGCTTAACGTTATGTCACATCCCGTGTTGTCCGAAATATTCCCTCCCCCGGACAGCGTGAAAACCTTGAAATCCGTACTCGCGGTTTGCTCTATTGTTAACGTTGCCTTGTATGGAATGGCGAGTTGAAACGCGCGGGTGATCCCCGTGTCATTTTGATCCACGAACAAATATAACGTTCCAGAATGATTCCCTGTAAATGAAATGAATAGTAACGTTATCCCGTCGGACGAGGTAAGACAAGCGGAGAGTTCCTCGAGCATCTCGTAAGATGTTATAGTTGGCATGTTTTCGGCATGGCTAACTTGTATTTGCAATATGCACGCGAACATTGGAATCTCGATGGTTGATGGAGAAAATCCCGTTATCCCGAACGCTCCCGATGAAGATAGCGTTACCGTGACAACTCCATTCATGGCAACGACGCGTTCTTTATGAATAGCCTGCACCCTGTAACTCCCCGGTTCGTTAACGGTGAAGGTAATGGCTGTCCCCGTCCCGTTCCTCGTGTTGACCAGCGTGTTATCTTTTAGTAGATTATAGACAATCCCAGACTGGGAACCCGATAAAGAGAGGGGGAGACCGCTTTCTATCGTGAGGCTTCCCCCTCCTGAAAGCGAGTACACGTTGATTATCGGGTAGACCTTGGCTACTCCGTCCATGAGTGTCGTCAGGTTATGATCGTTCGCTGCCCGGACAGTGTAGTCTCCGAAATCGTGCACGTTCGTGAAGTTCAGGGCGCTTCCTGTACCCGTCTTGGATCCCACGGGTGTCCCGTCGCGTAACAAGGTATACGTTACCCCGCTTTGTGATCCACTCAGGGTAACGGTGCAGGGTGTATTCACGCTTTTAAAAGTGCTCCCGGACACGGAATATATATTCGGGGCGTAATATGAATGTTGAATGATGGATAATTCCGCGTTTGCCAGCGATAAATGAACTTCTCGTGCTTCCATGTCACAATTTTCAAGCACGATGAAGTACCATACCCCGTGTTGGTCATCCGTGTACTCAGCGCCAAAGGGTATCATGCAGAAAGAGATCTCTTGGAAGAACTTGTCGAAAATATCTTGCGACATTTGTTCCATCGGGTATTGGTGTAAATCCCCGTTGTACGTGAAGCTCACGCTGGCGAACTGACTCTTGCCCGACAGGACAAGCGGGCTTGGCGAGAAGGCCGTGATGTTGTCCAGCCCTTGTCCCGCTGTCCCGAGCACAAGCATCGACAGTGCTAACCCTAAAAATATCTGTTTCATGGTTTTAATCGTTAGTTAGTGATGGTTACCTCGTTGTATTCAAACTCCTGGATGATGTCCCCTCGCGTGTTAAATACCTTGATGACGCGGCCAAGCCCGTCGTACTCGTAGCGTTCGAGTTGCTGGAGGTGGTTTAACTTGCAGAAAACCCTCCCGAACGGGTCACGGGAGACGGCCTCGAACTCGGTGCCTACGGGCACGAGAATGGCCAGCGCGATCCCGTAGATAGTCGCATAAATACCGTTTGATATGTTTATTTCTATTGTTTGAATGTTTTCTTTATTATTGATTCCGTTTAGGTCAATGTTAACTTCTTTATAGCTCCAGCCTTTTTCAGAGGATATTGACTTCGTGAACGTTGTAAATGTTCCATCCTTGTACGTTGCCTTGCAGTTAAAAGAATTTGTTTGAGCAAATGGTTTATTCTGAAATAGAATTAACCGGTAATTGTAGTTATCTTCTACGATAGCATTTAACGTTTTCTTTAAATTTAGCCCGGCAACATTGGGATCTACCGTGAATTTAAATGCGTTGAATTTATCTTCATCAAGATATGTTGCAAACCTCGCGATCAAGTTTACCACAAAAAGATACAGTACCTTATCATTATTGTTCATGTGAGCATTTTCTGCGGATCGCGTGTACAGATCCTTGATATTTTTATATTCTTCCCTTATGATTTCACGATAAGGAAGGGAATCGATACTTGGAAATGGATCTAGGAGTGTCGAGATAAAGTACTTTATAGCAACCTGTACCTTCTCTTTTTCAAATGCCGCCAAGATAGGATATTTTTGATGGAAAGTATTAAATTCTTGCATGCTTTCGTAGAATTTTTCATATTGCGGCATGTAGGCCAAGTCGATCCCTTCCATGATGAGGGAGTGCTTGTTATAATCCATTTTTAACTTGCGGTAAAAATCGATGGCATCCATTCTTGATGGAATGGAATGTTTTGCCTCAAGGATTAATTTACCATTGCCTGTATCATATATTCTTGACACGCTCTCGTTCGACCTACTGACTCCCGTCATTCTGTGAAATTCTCCGTTCTTTGCGTATGAAAACCTTGTGAGTGAATATATTGATGAGTCTTTAGAAAATAAATTGCTGACCTGCGTAAGGGAAGGTAAAGATACTGCTTCCAAGCCATCCGTCTTCAAGAGATGATTTGTAACGGGGAAGTAAGTGCGTTTACCCTTCAATGTGTCCATGGAGTAAAGTGTCACGTTTTCTTCCACGAGGAAAGACTTATTATTCCTAGTAATATATTTTTGCTGTAAGATAACTGGAGCCAATACGTTATCTGTTTTCATGGAATCAATAAACATGTACATGTCGTTCTCGGGAGACACGTCTGCAACTTTTCGTATGAATACGTCTATTTTATCTCCGTTACTTGCTACTTGTGTTGTCTGAACCGGATCACAATGATATGCTCCATACCGGTAGCTCGTGTTATTTGCCACGTATCCCGTTTCCGGTAATTTGTTAAATAGCTCGTATAATCCTTGATGAGTTTGAGAAGGCACGTCATTATCGAGGTCAAAAATATACTCCGTTTGTTCTTTGAGCGTGACCCTTCCCCCGTGATACAGGTCATATTTTTTGATTGGCCCCAGGTAATCAACTCTAAGAGATAAATTTGGTAAGTAAATATTTGAATACGGGTGTATGTAGGTAAACGTATTTTGATAATAACATATCGGGATATTAGGACGATTCTTGTAGTCGTTTGCCATGCTCTGACCGTCCATGTAATAGGCACTGGGTTTTAGTTGTAATTCTTTTTCTGAAAACGGGAACGGGACTTGATAATCAATAACGAAATCTATGGCGTTTCCTAAATCTGTGCCGGGAGGGATAGTAGCATGATAGATATTTTTAGACATCATGATCTTACGCCCCTCCTTGTCATATTCGACCTTGCCTATGGGTAATCCAACCAACCAGTACGGGTACTGGAATGGGATATTATGTAGCGTATAAAAAAAGAAACGTGGAGCACAAAAATAATAGGCAGTACTCCCGTTACCGACACGCTCTGCCCGGACGTACGTGTAGATGATCCCGTTATTCCCCGTGTTTAAAATTCCGATCTCATCGTGTTGTATCCTGTTAAACATGATGTCATCACTAGCCATGTAATTTATGTGTTCACCTAAAGACAGGTTGTTTATCACGAGTACTGCTGATGATGATGTATTTATGTTATAGTGATAATGAATGCTGTCACGTCCTCCATGCCCGTCCATTATCACGATATTTTTCGTTCTTATCCCTCCATATATTTCATTAAACAGTCTGTTTCGCTCATAATCTATATTTATTTGACCGCCTGTGAAAGTGGCGATACTTTTCATGCTAAAGCGTTTTATCCAATCCGCATGTGGATCTCCATTACCCAAATTAAGATACATTCCAAGTCTTTCGTATTCTTTCTTCATCTCGCTATAAGAAAAAGAAGGCACGTGTATATACGTATGTGGCCCGGTGATCGTTTTTAAAATATCACTAGAAGTATCCCCATTATAAAAACCCCAGATATCTGAACCATAAGATATCTCATTCTCCTTGTAATACGAGAACTTTTGACATGATTGTTCTGATGATGAAGGGCTCTTGATAGTAATTTCTTTTAACAATCCATTGGTGATATTCGTTAGTTCTACCCTGTTAATGGTATCTCTTAAGTAAGACAATAGATGAATTTTTCTTAATGCTTTTCTACTTCCACGATCTTCGTATTCTAATACTACCTCTTGATCTTCACACGTGATCCCTGACAAATATTTGTAAGTCGATTTATACGTTCTCCCACTGCTTGATGAACTATATTTTCTTAGAGTCGGCGTGCTGAATGCACGCACGTATATCTGTCTTAGAGCATTGATCTCACTTTTTATCATTTGGACAGCGATGGATGAGCCTTGTATACTATTTTCGATGGCGTTTAAATCCGAAAAAATCTGCTGAGTCGATACGAGATAAGGAGAAAGATTCCCAATGATGCCAAGGCAATGATCATACGCTCTCATAGCGTTCAAGAAACTGGTAGTTAGCATATTGAGAAGTGAGAAGCTTCCGTTTCTTTGTAGTGCATCCATTCGTTGATTCATATATTCTAATTGCAAATTTAAGTGATAATATGACAAATTCCATTTTATGGAATTTATAAGGTTTTTTATACTCTCTTGGTGAGGTGTGAGATCAAACCGATACTCTTGAATGGGTGAACCGTATTGATATGCTGTAGTCGTGAAATAGCTATAATATATAAAATCCGTGTCATATGGATCATGTAAAAGATTCCTGATCTGGTCGGTATAGCGAAATTTAATGTTCTTAGAAGTAGGCAATATAATCTCGCTTAAATACCATGAAGAATTATACTGTAACCCGGACACGCCATTTCTGGCAACCTCGGATCCAATCTCTAGGTTATGAAATTGCTCGATTTCATCAAAAATATAAACGATGCCATTTTCATCCGTGATTTTCCATGATTTGATCGCATCAGTGTACATCTCCATTTCGTGTTCTATTTTGACACCCGTTTTCTCTAATGGGGCCACTCGGAATTTGGATGGTATATCGGTCGGGGCTATGATGAAATGTACAGTTCTACCATTAAAAGCGGCTGTGAAAATATCTGACTCCCCGTCTCGATAATGTTTACTAACATCTTTCCTTACTTGATCGTCTATAGCTGTCACTGGTTTAAACGAATAGCCCGTATGATACTTCTCGTCGGGGAGACCTCCCCTCATGGTCCGCGTGACGACCCCGCCGGCCATGAGATGCCATCCATACCCGCAAGTGCCGGGTGTATCATCTACTTTTACCCCGCTGGCAGTATAGGATAACGTGACGGGCAATTTGTAATCCCCTGATGCTAACTCGAACAGTGGCACCTTGTAGTTGAAAATCCCGGTGCTGTGATCCACGACAGCATTTTGGACTTGTGCCATCCCTTGGGCTTGCTCGCTGGGCTTGATTTCCTGGGCATGGGATACAAAGGCGAGCAGGATCCCAAGCGTACACGTCACGATGATTTTTTTCATGGTATGATAAGTTTTTGTTCAATGTTGACCTCCTTCCGGGGTCTTTTTCCAAAGGTAAGATAACTACCACGGGCCTCAGTATCAAAAGTGAAGACCAAACACGGACAACGGGGAGACATTTTGCCCTGGAGTTATTGTCTTACACGCTTGATTCCATACGAGATCCTAAATGTCCCGTAAAACATCCGTGATATTATTCCTCTTTCGCTTCTTGAAGCCATTCGAAAAGTAGCGGGACCAGCTGCTTGAAGTTTTCATTTTCTTTACCGGGAACCTGGATTTGAGATGATAGTATCTTCTCTTTTAACCGGGTCTTTCGTTGTTTTAACGCGGCAGTCCCTATTTTTAACACGTCGCATATTCTCTCGTCAGAATATTTTAATTCTGTCATTATCAGTAAAATCATGTCATATTTAGAGAGGGACGAGATGTACTCGTTCAGCTTGTGCAGCAAGAGTATCTTCTCCTGTTTCACGATGTCATTGATTACTTGCATGCGCGCGGCGTTTAACCGGTTTTTCATCTTGGTGAACTCTTTAAAAAAAGGCGTTTCCGCGAAATCAGCGGAATATTTTGCGAAGAATTTTGTTATCAATTCATCGTGTTCCAGGTAATACTCTTGAATGTAGTCAAAGAATATCTCCTTGACCTGGAGACAAGCAAGTCTTCTCTCCTCGCGGTTACACGCGGTTCTCAACTCGTCTAATCGCTCGCGTTGTTCGTTGAGTTCTTCGTCTACTTCCGCGCGCGTGCGACGATGCATAACAACGCGTGTCTTATTGATCTCTCTCTTGATGCCCCCATAAAGCAGTAACAACCCAACGAGGATGATGGCGGTGTTTATCATATATCACTATTTCGGTTACTATGTCTCATTTCAAATTGTCAACGAATTGCCCATGTCGAACATGGGAAGGTACATGGCTATTAATATAAGGGCAACCAGTGAACCTATCAAAACAACGAGCAATGGCTCCAGTAATTTGTTCATTAATTCCAACTGGTGGCGTAAGGCCTCCTTATATTGGACGGCAAGTCGCTCGAAAGCCACGTCGAGGCCGTTTACCTCTTCTCCCAACTGAACCAACGTACAAGCACGCCGGTCAAAAAGCTTGTGCTTTGCCATACTCTCGTGCAGGGAGATACCCCGGACGAGGTCTTGGCCGGCCTGTCGCAACGCGTCTTGCAAGGGAATAAAAGAGATCATCTCCCGGATCATCTCCACGGAACGGGAGAGCGGGATTCCCGCTCCCGCCAGTAAATGCATGGTCTGGCAAAAACGATGCATGTACAGGGCTAAAAGCAAGTTTCTCGCTACCGGGATTTTTAATAGTAGTTGCGTGGTAATTTTTTTGAAAATGTACCGTTTTCTTACGCGAAAAAAGAGTGCCAAGGATACCATTGTACTACCGGCAATCCATGGCAGGTTACCTCGCAAAAAGGTGGCCCCCGCCAATACCCAACGAGTTAACGCGGGCAATTCCCTCCCGAAACGGGCAAACACTCCCTCGAACATTGGCACGACAAATTCCACCATGAAAATAATCACGACCACTGCCACGACCACCACGGCTGTCGGGTAAGAGAGCGCGCTCGTCCATTTACGGTGTTGTTCCATTTTGTCCGAGTAGTACAGGCCCAACTCTTTTATGATTCGGGTCAGGCGCCCGCTCTCTTCTCCGATCTTCACGCTGTAGATCTCGTAAGTGGAGAATTGCCCCGTGGCTTCCAAACTCTCGTGCAGGCTTTTCCCCTCTACTACCAGCTTGTATACCGTGTCGAACACTTTTCTCGTTCCCTCGTTATTGATCCCTTCCCTGATAATCTGTAAGCTGGTTTTCAGATCTATCCCCGAGGATAGCAACATGGAGAGTTCGGCGTAAAAATACTCTTTTCGCTTGCTGGATAACTTGTCGCGTCTCGCTAACGAGAACTCCCGGCGGAATAAACCCTCGAGTTTGCTCCCGGCAGGTTTCGGGTCGTGCCTTCGTCTCTTTTGCTCCTGCTTGGCCGCGATGTCTGATAATTTTACCATGATACCCTGGAGAGAGCTTGTTCAACCACTATCTCGATAAAGTCACCGGATCTCCCTTGTACCGATACCCGCAGCTGACCAGCATCGTAAACAATGTCACGGATAACAACCGGCAATCTCTCCGCGAGGCCGGCCTTTTCTCGCGTGACCCCTGTCGTGTCCGCGTGATAGCGCACGGTGTCTCTCCCGGTCATCACCATGCCCGAGGGCATTAGATAGAGCGTGTCGGAACGCCATAAATCACCCTGCAAGAGAAGATAGAGGGAGAGCATATCGTCCCGTCGCTCTTCCCCGGTGACTGCAACGTGATACTCCCGTGATACAAACCGGTAAAATAGGGCCAACAGGGAGAGGAGAAGCATGGCTGTCATCAACACCACCAACATCTCGACTAACGTGAACGCTTTCAGTTTCATGAACTTTGATTTCATCATTTTTTATTTCACTATTCTTTCCCGGTAACACAACCGTTTTCCTTCTTGATTCTTTACCTCGACCCGGCGTAACCACAGCGGAGTACCCGGAATGGAGTCCTGCGTTACCATGACCGTGATCGGCGGCATCGACAGGGTGTCCTTGAAAACCCGTTCCGGTGGCTCGTCGAGTATCCGGTTGTTGGCTTGCCGGATTGCTTCCTGCTGAAGCTCTTGGTAGTTACCATTCCCTACCCGGGCCAACACCTGGAAGACGACCACCGAGATACAGGAGAGGATCGTCAGTGCCACAAGCACCTCCGGCAATGTGCTTCCCCGTGTTTTCCACCTCCCGTTTACCATACGACCTCCATGACCGGTGCACGCGTACCGGGCTGAAACAAGTCAAGGCATGGCCGGTTTCCCGCGGGCTTCCCGTTATCGATGATCCCGTCTCGTATGATGTTCTCGTGCTCGCCTTGTTCGTTATAAAATCTCGTCTTCCGCAGGTAGGCCGGGCCGTATACTGTGCCTTCCAGTTGAGTTACCCCGCTGTTATAGAGTTGTCCGTGTAACACGGAACCGGGGTGCATCAGGTAGAGGGGCTCCTCCTCTCCCGTTATAAGAATCACGCCGGCGACGGTGGCACCGCGACGTGTTTCGATCAATGCCCCCTTGCCGCTGGCATTCAGGTAAACAACCGATGGATAGAGTAACGTCGCGTTGCTGTCGATCACGATGGTATCCGAAGCGAAAAGCTGTACCTTCCCCGCGAAGCCCTTGTGGATTTTGATTACCGGGGCTACCAGCAGGCAATGATACAGGAGAGATGAGGAGTCCACCTCGATCTTCTCCGCGGAGACGACACGGGCATGTCCCTTGATTTGGATTGCGGAGAGCGTCACGGGAAAGAGGCTATAAAAAGTCATGCTACTCGTTGTGAACGAACGATCAACCGGTAAAACAAGCTCCTCGCTCTCCTCCACGCGCGTAAACCGCTCCCATCGTTCAACGTGGGCCGAGGAGAGGCGCGGGAGTTCTTTCCCCGCTTGCCGGATCTCCCCGTAAACCACGGAATCCTTGTAATACCCTCTCCCTTGCACGTATCCCTTGCGCGCCCCCAGCGGGGGGAGATAGCAGACTCCTCTCAATTCCGTTTCTCCCGCGACAGAGAGGTAATTACCGGCTTCGCCGGGGAAATAGAGGGCCGTGCTGTCTTCCGACGCGCGAGCGTTCCCGCAAAGGAATAGCGTCGTGTCTCGGAGATGAGCCGTCTCGGAGATGAGCCACTCCACGTTGAATAATCCCCACGCCTCGGATATCCTTTTCACTTGTACCGGTATGTCGTGAAAAATGCGCGTTACCTCTTCTTTGGTTAGCAACTCCTCGTTCTCCTCTAACAACACGGCAACGGAACGCGCTTGATCCCGTATCCAATCCCTCTCCATCACTAACTGCAAGCGGGCGTGTTCCATCCCGTCGCGCGCCAAGAGTAATCCCAGCAAGAGGAAGAGGGTCAATGACATCATTACGGTATAAATCAACGTGTTTCCGGGGACTTTCTTCTTGAAATCCATGCGAGTAACTTTTTGAATTTTACATGGAAGGAGATAGTATCTCCTCTTCTCCCTGTAGTATCCACTCGTTGAACTACCCCGTGCTTGAACCTCTTGTAGATCGTTGTCGAATCGTCGAGCGTGTAGAGAGCCTTGCCGTGTAGCTCCCCTTTTTCCCACTGCTCGATGCTCTTGATCGTCCCGCCTTTCTCCCACGTTTTCCACTCTCCGCTCTTTAGGCCGTGCGCGTATTGCCCCGCCCGTACCAGTTCTCCTCCCGGTAGAAAGACCCGGTAAGGCCCGTGTAATAAATGCCCGTGCCACGCCCCCTGATTCCAGTGGACATTTTGCCCGTCAAACCAGAAATACCATCGCTTGTTTTCCGGTTTCACGATCGTGTGGAGTACCTCGAAAGAGCAGTGCACGACGCTGTCCTGCATGATTAACTCCTCCGTTCTCGTCTCGGCGATCTTGAACTCCTGGGAAAAACTCCAGTAACCGGGCAACAATAACAGCCCGGTGATGATGCTCTTTTTTTTCATCTTGTGCCTCCTTTATCTGTTTTATCAATTTGAATCGTTTTACCTTTTTGTTCGAGGAGGATGTATTCTTCTTTGATACTTTGTACCGTGATGCCCTCGATGATCTTCTTTTCCCGCACGTGGCATGGCTTTCCGTTCCACTCCACGATCCCCAGTCGCTTGTTTTGCTCGCCCGTGATACAGCCCCGGTAGATCACGTTGGGCCAACGTATTGCCATCGCGTTTGCTTCCTGCACGGGGATACTCTTTACCGGACGTTTGGAAATAGTACCTCCCAGAAAGGGATCTTTCACATCCTTGCCCAGTGGTACGCGTTCTCGCTTGACCGCGGGCCTCGTCTCCTGACCGATCGTGGTGGTACGCGCGGGAGGAGCCTCGCCCGGGGTGAGCTTTTTGATCCGGAATGCGATCGCTCCCCAAACGAGGAGTACCACCACGAGCAGGAGGATAACACTGATTTTATGGTTTCTTCTATTTCTCATCTTTACCACGATATAAACTGCACGTACAATTTTAACCGCAGGCAAACGGGAAGTTTGCCTCGTGCGGGGATCACCTCGAACGACACGGATTGTAGTTGATTCTCCCATTCATTCTCCACGTGGTCAATCAGGTATAACAACTCCTGGAAGCCTCCGTCGAGCGTGATGACCCGCGTGTAGCAACTGTAATTTTGCCGGGTCACGACATGTACCGGGGAGTAGTCCCGTAATAACACCCCATGTCGGGCACAATAGTCGATGAGATGTGAAAACAGGATGTCGAGCGTATCGTTCATCTCGTTTCGTTGGATGATCTTTTCCAATCGCTCCATCTCTGTTCGTGTTGCGGCCAAACCGGACGAGATCCCCTCCATCCGGGTCAAATCTCTCTCTAAACGTCTTACCTTGTCAAGCGTCTCCAGCGTGCCGGAGGCGAACCACGAATAAAATAGCGCGAGCGATAGGGGCAGAAGAACAAGTACCCCGTGATATTTCTGTTTCCAAGTAATCATGGTATCATCAAATTGTATTGTATTTCAATGTGAAACAGGTTGCCATTCTCTCCGGTGGTGTAGTCGTGGCGAGCTATTTTTTCTACCCACGGCTCGTTGAGGAGGGCTTTCATGAATCGGTCGACATCTGTCGGCGTGGAGGTCACGCCGCTGATCAGAATCGTTCTTTCCTGGTAGCTGATCTCCTCGTCTTCTTTTATTTTTCGACCGGGGGGATTGATTTCCAAACGGGTCAATCGCGTCTTGTCCGGCGTGAGGCGCGCTATCCGATCGCAATAGAAAGCGTGATAACTTCCTTCGCCTAACCTTTTCTCGGCGATGAAAACACTACATTCCTTGCACCTTGCAATTATCTTGTCTAACTCTTCCACGAGCGTTCGATTCGCTCCGGCCTGTTCGATGTATCGTTCCAATTTGCGGTTTTGAGCGCGCGAGATGCCGTGATTAATCGCGAACAAGATAGAGAGCAGGAGAAGGGTACCGGCAAAGAGTACCTTGAATTTCCGGTAATACGCGTGGCTGTTTCCCTTATAACGAGGGAAAAAGTGGTAGAATGAAACCTCTTCTTCCCTCATGAAGAACGAGAGGGCCGCGGCGTATGCCGGAAGAAACCCGGGAACCACTGTTTCGTCCGGTTCTAACAGCTCCACTACCCGCTCGTCAACGATCTCGCCCGATAGGATCTCCTCGATGAAACACCTTGTCGGGCGTAGCACGTCCAGTAATTGTTCGATATCTCTTTTGCGCACCAGCAATACTCGCCGGTAGCCTTCCTCTGCCGGGTCTATCCGGTAGAAAAACTCTTCCTGCCTGGAGATAGGGATTACCCGCGATAGCATGGTGAACTCGTCCGCCTCTCGGACTTTCTTCGTGATCACGTTTTCGCCCGTCAATGCCAATACCACGGGACACTTTTTTAACGGGATGGATCTCGGCGTGTCCGTCTCGGGTGCATAGTATCTATCAATGAAGATACGATCGCCTTGTAGTCGTAACATTACCCCTTTCCAACGCCTCTCCTTTCCTGTGATGTTTACCTCCAGCCCGATCACTCGGTTCCCTTGAGTGATCTGTTTTATGATTCTTGTCCAATTCATCGTCTGGCGTGTCAGGGAATTACCACGGGCTTGATCAAGATATTCAAGCGGCTTTTCGTTTTCGATTTCTGGTTACTACCAAATAACCACTTCAAGACGGGCACCCTGGATATCCACGGCACGCCCTTCGTCGTGTATTTATTCGTCTCCTCTTCCAGACCACCCAGCAGAATTGTCTCCCTGTCCATGACGCGGATCGTGGACTCGAACTTCCGCGTGGTTTTTCCCGGTGGCCCGTCCGCGCTCAGTCGTTCCGTGAAATTGGATTGCTCCACCTTCACGTTCAAGTTCACGCTACCGTTCCCGGCAACCACGGGACGGATGGTTACCGACAACTCCGCTTGCATCTCCTTGTACACCGTCTGCCGGGAGAGTTGCGGGTCTTGCGTCCCGAAATAATCTTGGCGTTCCTCCTTGTAGAACTCCGTGCGCCCGATCGACATCTTGGCCTCGCTCCCGTTCATGGTCGACAAACGAGGGGTGGAGTGAATATTGACCTGCCCGCTCTCTTCCATGGCTCTTAGTTTCAGGTAAAAATCATCCGGTACGTTGCCCAATTTTGCCATCCCTATCCCTTTCAGTATTTTGCTAAATCCGGTAGCCCCCACTTCGCCCGTGATGCCTGTCGCGACACCCCCGCTTCTCGAGGAGATGACCTCTCCCAGCCCGTACTCCAGCCCGATCTCTCTCTCGGCCTTATCGCTAATATCGACAATGAGGACGTCGATCAGGATCACCGGCACGGTTCGGTCAAGGCGTTTTATTAATCGCGCGAAATCCTCTACCTGGTCACTCGCCCCATGAATCAACAAGCTATTCAATGGTTCAAACTCTTTCACGTCTAATTCGTGTAAAACCGGTTTAGGCAAGAGTTCGAGCAGGCCCGCGACCGACCGGGAGTGTAACGCGAGTAGCCGACTACTTTTTAGCTCGGCCTTGCCTCGCTCTCCGGCGTAGTAAATCCCCTCTTGAACGCAGCAGGTATACTTGCTCCCTTTGAAAAGCTGGTACAAGAACTCCTCTATCGTCACATCGTGTGCCTCCATCTCCACGTTTCCTTCTAACTTTGTTAACAACCGGTAAGGCTTGTCGGCCTGATGCATTACTTGCTGGAATAACTCTTCCATCGCTTTCCCCTTCGCTTGTACCGTGATTCTGCGCGTGGAATCAACGAGAATATCAATGGCTTGTTGGCCACGGGAAAAGGGCATTTGCCCGGGCAGTGGAGGACGTTCTCCTGCAACCGGTAATTCTATCCTTGGGGAGAGAAGATAGATCGTTTCGCCCATCTTTTCCCATTTTAACCCGTGGGTCTTGCAGATCAGCTCCAGCGCGTCAGGTAGAGAGACGGCGTGCAGGTAACATGTCACTGGCTTCTCTTTTACGTCAGGCACGACCGTCACGGTGATCCCGGTCTCCACGGAAAGCGCCTTGACAACTGCTTGTAAGGGGTCGCCCTTCAAGTCCGCCGACACCGTCCCGGTGAGAGGGTCCTGTTTCACGCGTACAGGCTCTCGTGCCGGCGGTGGAGGTAAAATACGCGACAACGAGAGTATATTCCCGTTCACATTCACTTTTAACTTGTGCTCGTCGCATAAGAACGCCAGGATATCCGCGGCCCTGACCTCGTGAAAATTGTTACTTACCCGTGTCTCCAGGCCCTGTGGGATCACCACGTTCACTCCCGCGTCATGCGAGAAGGCCCGAATAAACTCGCTTAACGATATCTCGCTAATACTGAAACTCATCTTTTTGTTTAACGCGGGAATCGCCTCCTTGGAGAGGCTATCCAGCAGGTGCCCGGTGGATCTTTGGGCTATTCCCGGAAGGGACAAGCCGGCAAGTAATACGATCAAACACGTCTTTTTCATATATATTAACTTAATAGGTAACTCGCGATCTCTTCAGGCGAAGTTTGTAGCGATCGTGTTAACTCTAACATGCCCTCTCTTAAGAAGAGCACTTTTTTTGCTTGTAACACCTCTTCTGCCGCCTCTCCCTTCCGCTTGATACATTCCCTCACCTCTGGGTCCACGGGCACCAACTCGTAGACGGCTCGCCGTCCCTTGTAGCCGGTATAGAAACATTGTTTGCATCCGGTGGGTACCGCGTACCGGGTGATATCCGCGTCCAGGTATCTCTCGAGGTCGCTATCTCCTTCTCCTCGCGCCACGATGCGCTTGCACGCGGGGCATAATAAGCGCACTAAGCGTTGAGCCACGGATAGGTTCAACGTGTTAGCCACGAGGTAAGGCGGGATTTCCATGTCTAACAGTCGGGTAATCGTGCCCCAGGCCGAGTTCGTGTGGATCGTGGAGAGTACGAGGTGCCCCGTCAGGGCTGCCCGGATGGCCATCCGGGCAGTTTCCCCGTCTCGTATCTCTCCCAACATGATCACGTCCGGGTCTTGGCGCAAGAACGTTTTCAAGGCGATGGCATAATCCATTCCTATGGATTCCCTCACGGGTACTTGGTTGATCCCTTCAAGGGTATACTCCACGGGATCCTCTATCGTCACCACGTTCAACTCCTCCTTGTTGATCTCCCGCAAGGTCGCGTAAAGCGTTGTTGTCTTTCCCGACCCCGTGGGTCCGCTGATCAGGATAATCCCGTTAGGTTTGGAGATGGCTTGCCGGAAAAGTTGGAATTGTTCCTTGTTAAATCCCAGCGTCGAAAGCCCGGTTTCTCCCACGTTTTTCGCGAGCAGGCGCAATACTACTTTTTCTCCTTCCAGCGTGGGCAGAATAGAGACCCGGATATCGAACGGTTCTTGATCGCCGGCGTGATTGATTCGCCCGTCTTGGGGTAAGCGTTTTTCCGCTATGTCCAAGTTGGCCCTGATCTTGATTTTGTTGATTAAAGAGGGATACTCTTCGTGATTGACGGCGTATCGTTCAACGAGTTTCCCGTCCACGCGGAAACGAACACGGCAACGATGCTCGTACGTTTCGATATGGATATCGCTCGATCCTAACATTTTGGCCTCATTGATCATCCGGGTAAGAAAATCATCCGAGACGTTTAAAAAACGACTTTCCTTTCCTCCCTCTTCTCCCCTTGGGTAATATTTCATCAACAAGGGTTCTAACTCTCCGGCCTCCACGCGCGTGAGGTGTATGCTCTTGCCCGTCAAGATGGCTAGTTGCGCGGAGAGTGTCTCGTTTGTCGTCCCGCGAGAGTAACAGGAGAGTATCTCCCCGTCCACGTCGTAGGGTACTATCCCGTACTCCCACGCCATTTGATTACTAATCAGTTGTATTATTCGTAAAGGTATCGACTCCATGAGAAAACAAGCAATAAGATAAAACACGCGGCTTGAATGCCCACGAGCGGAATGCCCCGTTCACTCCTCGTGAACACCCACCAGAGTAAAGCTGCACCCCAAGAGAGATTCATAAAGAGTAACAGGGTGGGGAATAGAAACACCGTGGTTAACAAAACCATGAACCAAGAGTCACCTTCCCCGATCAAATCCCCGGCTCGTTTCTGGGCAAGACGAGCGTGTAGCCGGATGATGCCGGTGAAAAGCAGCACGAGAAGCAGATTCAGCGGGAAGTCTGTTATGAAAAACGAGATGCCCGAGACGATGATTGTTCTCGTGATCCATAATACGCCCAGTACCGGGAAAATCCAGGCGCTGACCTCTCTTGCCGTGAAATCCTCGTGCATTAGGAACAGAAGCAAGAGGAGTACCGGAAGATCCATGAACCAGGATGCCATGCCGCCCGCGTTTATCAATCCTTGCTTACCTCTACCAGTTTTTTATCCTGGTCGATCTCCCAGACGTTGAATGTACCGTTTCCGTTGAAGTCGGCAACCGCCGTGGCACGTGCCTTGAAACGTGTCGCGTTCGCCTCGATGATTTCGATCTTGTAGTTGGCATTTCCCCCGTCGCTTACCAGCATCTCGTGCTCGAATCCCAGTTGACCGGTATCATCCGTGTACTTCGAGTGAAGGTAAAAGTAGTTTTTCTCCAGCGTGTACAAGTGGTTTAATTGTAACTGGGCTTCTGTCGCTTTTGTTTTGGAAATCAGCGGCATCAAGTTTGGCAAGGCGATCAACACCAAAATCCCGATAATCACCAGGACGATTAATAATTCCGGTAACGTGAATGCTTTCCATTTTTGCATAAAACTATTTTTTTTGTTCATGTTTAAAGATAACCGGCCTTGCTGGGATATTCCTACTGAAATAAGAGACAAAGTAGAAACATGCAGGAGACATTCTGATGAAACGGGTTCTCATGGTGCATGCTCGTGATGAGAATATTGTATCGTGTTTAGATCCAGGACGCAAGGAGACATATGTGCGGGAACAAGTGTCACGTGTCTCGTCCGGTCACGGGGCATCCCCTGATTACCTCCTTCTGGCTAACGAGGCATTCCCGGTGTGAATTATTTAACAAATTTATTTCTCTGCTTTGTTAATTTTTTTCGTAACCATTTCATACTTTTGCAACATTCAAAAAATAACTCCTATGGAACACGAACTATCTAAGAATGCATTGCCCGGGTTAAAAGAGAAGAGGCTCCAGCAGAAGAAGGATATTCTTACCTTTTTCTATAAGCAGGGAAAGTTGTCGAAACCGGAGATCTGTCGTATGACGAACATGACGGCCCCGACGATTAATCGGATCATCGGGGAACTGATTGAGACGCGATGGGTGATAGATCGAGGGGAAGGAGTCTCCGTCGGGGGCAAACGCCCGCACCTCTTCTCCCTGAACCCGGATGCTGCTTACGTGTTGGGGATTGATATTGGACGTATCTACCTGAAAATAGCCGTCTTTAACTTACACAAGGAGGTGATCGGGAAGATCCAGGTCTTCCCCTCTATCCTTGAGACGGCGACGAAGGAGGAGAATTTGATCTACTTGAAAGAGAAGGTACAAGAGACATTCGTCAACCTGGAGATACCGCTCGCGCGGGTGAAAGTGGCGGGTGTCGCGGTGCCGGGATTGATTGATAAAGAAGGAAATTCGTATACCTACCTGGTTTACGAGGAGATGAATCTCAAGAAAAAGCTGGAGCAGCTGCTGGGGATGCCTGTTTTCGTCGATAATGATTCGAACGTGATGGCCATTGCCGAGCATACCTTCGGGGGAGCGAAGGACGCGGACAATGCATTGTGCATTAGCGTGAATGAGTGTATCGGTCTCGGGATGATCCTGAACGGGAAACCTTATTCCGGTGCCCAGGGGATGGCGGGCGAGTTCGGGCATATCCGGATGTTGGGTATCGACCTGCCCTGTTACTGCGGTAAGATCGGGTGTCTGGAAAGCGTGGCTTCCGGCAGGGCCATCGTCACGGCGGCCCGGGAGGCCGTGAAAAAGGGGCTTCCCACGGCTATCGGTACATGTGCCGGGGAGAACGAGATCGTGTTGGGGCATGTCATCACGGCGGCCCTTCAGGATGATATTTTCGCCATCGAGTTGTTGCAGCGGGCCGGGGAGAAGATCGGGGAGGGGATCGCGACGCTGATACACCTGCTTAACCCGCGCCTGTTGGTGATCGGGGGAGAGATCGCCGACGCCGGTGATCATATTATCGCGCCGATATTGCAAACAGTTAATAAGTACACGCTGAGTCGATTGAGAAATCATTGCGAGGTGAAGTTGAGTAACCTGCACGAACACGCCACGATCATGGGAACGTTGATGCTGGTGATGCAGGATTTGTATTATGACGATAACAGTGACTTTTTCCAGTTGACGATGCGGTTCAACGAATAAATTAAAATTTACGATATGACATTAATTTCTAAAACAGTGAGAGGAGAGGGGCACGACCGGTTCGAGAAGATTCCCGTGCAGGTATACGCCACCCCCTTGTCGGCGGTCAAGGCCATGGCGGCAGAGATTGCCGCCGCGATTCGAGAGAAAGAGCGAGCACGCGAGGCGTGCGTGTTGGGGCTTGCCACCGGCATGTCGCCCGTGCTATTGTATAGGGAGCTGGTGCGGATGCACGTGGAGGAGGGGCTGTCGTTCAAGAACGTGATCACGTTTAACCTGGACGAGTATTACCCGATGCCGAGGGAGTCGGAGCAGAGCTATTACTATTTCATGCACAAGTACCTGTTCAATCACGTGGATATTGATCCCGCGAACGTGCATATCCCCGACGGGACGTTGAAGATCGAGGCGATCGACACGTTCTGCAAGAACTACGAGGCGAGCATCGAGGCGGTAGGGGGCATTGATATCCAGGTGTTGGGCATCGGGCGCACCGGCCACATCGGTTTTAACGAGCCGGGATCGTTGCAGACCTCCAAGACGCGGCTGGTGTACTTGGACGAGTTGACGCGGAAGGATGCCGTTAAGGACTTCGGCGGGCACGACAAGGTGCCGACGCGGGCGATCACGATGGGCGTGAACACGATCATGAAGGCCAAGCGTATCATGCTCATGGCCTGGGGGGAGAAGAAAGCCCCCATCATCAAGACCTCGGTGGAGGATCACATCACGAGCCGGGTGCCCGCCACCTTTTTGCAAGAGCATCCCAACGTGCAGTTTTTTATCGACGAGAAGGCGGCCGAGGAGTTGACGCGCGTCAATTTCCCGTGGTTAGTCAGTGACGTGCAATGGAATGACAAGTTGATCCGCAAGGCCGCGGTGTGGCTCTGCCAGAAGGTGCAAAAACCGATCTTGAAGGTGGAAAACAAGGATTACGAGGAGTACGGCATGAGCGATCTCGTGAAACGGTTCGGGTCGGCCAACAAGGTCAATATACAGGTATTTAACGACCTGCAACACACCATCACCGGGTGGCCGGGGGGGAAGCCCGATGCCGACGATTCGACCCGGCCGGAGCGCGCCGTCCCGTATCCCAAGCGCGTGTTGATCTTTAGCCCTCACCCGGACGATGACGTGATCTCCATGGGAGGAACCTTTGCCCGCTTGGTGGAGCAGGGGCACGAGGTACACGTGGCGTACCAGACCTCCGGGAACATCGCCGTCGCGGACGATTATACTTACCAGATGATGGACATCGTTGCTGCCTTCAGTCGTTACATGGAGGGGGACACGTGCAAGATGGATGAGGAGCTCGCGCGGTTGAAAGAGGTTATTAGCAAACGGGCCGCGGGCGACGGGGAACCGCGGGAGTTGTTGGCTTACAAGGGGGCGATCCGTCGGGCAGAGGCCCTCGCGGCGTGCCGTTACATCGGCGTGCCGCGCGCGCGCGTTCATTTCTTGAATTTACCGTTCTACGAAACCGGTTCCGAGAAGAAGAGTCCGCTGGGCGCGGACGACATCCGTATCGTCATTGATCTGTTGCGAGAGATACGGCCTCATCAAGTGTACGCTGCCGGGGATCTGGCCGACCCCCACGGCACGCACGGGATCTGCTTGGAGGCGATCCTGCTGGCGTACGACGCGATTTGCGAGGAGGAGTGGTTCAAGGAGTGCTACACGTGGTGGTACCGGGGCGCATGGCAGGAGTGGAATATCGAAAACGTGGACATGGCCGTGCCGATCAGCCCGTCGGAATTGGCCATCAAGCGCCAGGCGATCTACCGGCACTGCTCCCAGAATAACGGCCCCGTCTTCCCCGGCGACGATCCCCGCGAGTTCTGGCAACGGGCCGAGGAACGTAACCGCCACACGGCCGACCTCTACGACAAGTTAGGCATGGCCGAGTACGAGGCGATGGAGGTCTTCGTGAAGTATAATCACGTGAAGACAAGGAGCGGAAACGTATAAAAACAACGTGAATGTTCCTGTTTTCGATAAAAAAAATTACCTTTGCAACCCCTTGCCGGAATTGTCCCGTGGAAGGGGTTGCCGTTTTCTGGCATGATTAAATTAATTATTATAAACTCCCCGTGCCGAAACGGGGTTAAACGTTAAAAATAGATGAGTACAAAGTATGTTTACACCTTTGGCGACGGAAAAGCCGAGGGAAGGGCAGACATGAAAAACCTGCTTGGTGGTAAGGGCGCGAACCTTGCCGAGATGAACCTGATCGGGGTGCCCGTGCCCGCCGGGTTCACGATCACGACCGAAGTGTGCACGGTATACAACCAGCAAGGCCGGGCAACTGTCGAACAATTAATCGGGAACGACGTGAGGGCCGGCATCGCCGCCACGGAAAAGATCATGAACGCCAAGTTCGGGTCGAAGGGCGAGTCCTTCCCGCTGCTGGTCTCCGTTCGCTCCGGCGCGCGGGTCTCCATGCCGGGGATGATGGATACCGTGTTAAACCTGGGGATGAACGACGATGCCGTGAAGATCGTCGCCGAGAAGTCGGGAAACCCGCGTTTCGCGTGGGACTCTTATCGTCGTTTCGTGCAGATGTACGGCGACGTGGTCATGGGCGTGGCCGCCGCCAAAGGAGAGCATAACCCCTTCGAGGTGGAGATTGACAGGCTAAAGAAGGAAAAAGGTGTTAAAAACGACACCGACTTCTCGGCCGAGGATCTGAAAGAGTTGGTCGTGCGCTTCAAGCAAGTGGTCAAAGAACGCACCGGCAAGGTGTTCCCCGTCGACCCGTGGGAGCAGTTATGGGGTGCCATCTGTGCCGTTTTCGACTCGTGGATGACGGAAAGGGCGGTACTCTACCGCCAGCTTAACCAGTATCCGGAGGAGTGGGGAACGGCCGTGAACGTGCAGGCGATGGTCTACGGTAACATGGGGGGCACGTCGGCTACCGGCGTGGCGTTCACCCGCAATGCTTCCACCGGCGAGGATATCTTTAACGGCGAGTACCTGATCAACGCGCAAGGAGAGGACGTCGTTGCCGGCATCCGCACCCCGCAAGAGATCACCGTCGAAGGCTCGCGTCGCTGGGCGCGCCAGCAAGGCATCACGGAAGAGATCCGGGCCGCTCACTATCCCTCGTTGGAAGAGGCGATGCCGAAAGTATACGCTGAACTGAATACCGTGCAACAAAAGCTGGAAGATTACTTCCGCGACATGCAGGATCTCGAGTTCACGATCCAAGATAACAAGCTCTGGATGCTCCAGACGCGCAACGGGAAACGTACCGGCACCGCCATGGTGAAGATGGCCGTGGACATGCTGCAAGAGGGGTTGATCGACGAGAAAACCGCCCTGCTACGCCTGGAGCCGAACAAATTAGACGAGTTGCTACACCCCGTCTTCGATAAAGACGCGTTGAAGAAGGCCGTCTCCATCGCGAAAGGGTTGCCCGCCTCGCCGGGAGCTGCTTGCGGCAAGGTGGTGTTCTTCGCCGACGAGGCCGAAGAGTGGAAAGCCCGTGGCGAGAAGGTAATCCTCGTGCGCCTTGAGACCTCCCCGGAGGATTTGCGGGGGATGGCTGTCTCGGAAGGGATCCTGACGGCCCGCGGGGGGATGACCTCACACGCCGCCGTGGTGGCCCGCGGCATGGGCAAGTGCTGCGTTTCCGGTGCCGGCGAAATCGAGGTGGACTACGAGAACCGCTGCTTCAAGGTGAAGAACGTGGTCGTGAAAGAGGGGGAGTGGATCTCGTTGAACGGCTCTACCGGCCAGGTGTACACCGGCGAGATCAAGACCACGGCTGCCGAGTTGTCCGGTGATTTCGAGAAGATCATGAACCTGTCCGAGAAATACACCCGCATGCACGTGCGCACGAACGCCGACACGCCGCGCGATGCCCGGGTTGCCCGGGACTTCGGTGCCAAGGGAATTGGCTTGTGCCGCACGGAACACATGTTCTTCGAGGGTGACCGCATCAAGGCCGTGCGCGAGATGATCCTGGCCGACGACGAGGCTGGCCGCCGCGTCGCGTTGAAAAAACTGTTGCCGATCCAGCGGGGCGACTTCGAGGGGATTTTCGAGGCCATGGACGGGCTACCCGTCACCGTGCGCCTGCTGGATCCCCCCTTGCACGAGTTTACCCCGAACGACCTTCCCTCGCAACAGGAGATGGCCGTCGAGATGGGTATCCCCGTCGAGCAGGTGATTGCCAAGGTGGCTTCCCTCCACGAGTTCAACCCGATGCTGGGGCACCGCGGTTGTCGTTTGGGGAATACCTACCCGGAGATAACCGAGATGCAGGCCCGGGCCATCATCGAGGCCGCTTGTAACCTGAAACTGAAAGGCAAGGATCCGCGCCCGGAGATCATGGTGCCCCTCGTGGGAGAGACCAAGGAGTTGAAGATACAGGCCGCGCTGATCCGCGGCGTTGCCGAGCAAGTCTTCGCGGAGAAAGGAATACGCGTGGACTACCTGGTAGGAACCATGATCGAGATCCCGCGGGCCGCCCTCACTGCCGACCGGATCGCGGACGAGGCCGAGTTCTTCTCGTTCGGCACGAACGACCTCACCCAGATGACCTACGGGTATTCGCGGGACGACGTGGCGAAGTTCCTCCCGATCTACATCAACAAGGGCATCTTGAAAAACGATCCCTTCGAGATCCTCGACCAGACGGGCGTGGGTAAGCTCGTGGAGATGGGGGTCTCCCTCGGTCGCTCCACGAAACCCACCTTGAAGGTCGGTGTCTGTGGCGAACACGGCGGGGAACCCTCTTCCGTGATCTTCTGCGACAAGGTGGGCATGAACTACGTCTCGTGCTCCCCCTACCGCGTACCCATCGCCCGGGTTGCCGCCGCGCAAGCCGCCATCCAACACGCGAAATAGAGCGTACCTGTAAAGCGTAGCAGGCTGTCTCGAAACGGATCGCGCCCGCGGGAGTAGACGCGGGCGCCCTGTTTTTCCCCCTACCGGCACGATCCTCTGCCTTTTTTCCCGCGCCCGCGTCCCCGCCCTCGACCCGGACTGCCATTTTGTCGCTA
>JAISNC010000086.1 GCA_031276355.1 Odoribacteraceae bacterium | reverse complement strand
GGCATCAAGTGATTACCTACCGCATTCCGAAAAGTTGTTCCTCTCGTGGGTGGTCAATTTCTTGAAATCCTTGTCCCCGCTGGTGGGGCAAGTGGGGTTCCCGGTCGACAAGTACCAGGGTGACGTGGGGCGAAAAATCTTTCGCCCTCGCGTCCTCACGTCATCGGTAGACCCGCGATGACGAAAAGCGCCCGAACATCCCGGCCGGGATGTTCGGGCGCGATCGCGTCTGGGACAGCTCTCTTCCCGCGTAACCGGTTACTTCACGATAAAGGTGAAGGCGTCGGGCACGACCTTGTCGTGGCCCTCGTTGTAGACGCGGAGGGAGACCGTGTACTCCCCGGCGGGTGTCTCGTGTTGCAGCGGGAAGTGGAAGACCCCGGCCCCGGCCACGGACAACTCCTCGAGGAACTTCGCCACGCTCTTTCCCCCTTTCTCCCGCGCGCCGGCGATGGCGTAGGCTATGGGGGAGGTGCCCCGCACGCCCTGTATCTTCAGCGATACCCAGGGGGCGTTGTTCTCGATGCGCGTGGCATCCATCACCGGGTCGAGATCCGCGTACCGCGGGATCTCGAGCGAGTCCGGGATGTACTCGGCGTTTTCGACATCGAGGTAGCCGATCACGCGGTCGCCACACGAGAAGGTAAAGGTCGCGAGAATCGCCAGCAGCGTCGCCAGGATTCCCCGTGTTATGTTCTTGTTCATCTTGTTATTGTTTTAAAGCGTTCCCAATATGTAACTATAAACGAGCGAGTGCACGATCCCGTTCGTCGGCCGGATGTTGGAGGAGGCCACGCTGGTGGTTTGGTTCAGGTGGATCTCGGCGGCGCCGGCCTTCGGCACGTTCATGTAGCTGCCGAGCAGCCGGTAGATCATGATGCTTTTCCCCGAGCGGAACGTGTAGGCCTTGCCGCCCTTCCAGCTGCCCCCGGTGAACTCGCCTTCCGGGATGTCGTCCCGGGCGAGCGTGCCGTCGAGCACGTGATCGTTAACGATGGAGGCGCACTCCGCCACGGGGATGTCCCGTATCGCGGCGATGGAGTTGTTGTTCATCCAGCGCCGGATGGAGTGGTTCGTCGGGCCGAAGAAGGTGAACTCCTCGCCGCCGTCGAACATGTCGACCATGCCCGCCCGCTCGATGACGAGGCGAACGGAGTCCCAGTCGTAGGGGTTACTCTTGAGGTACTCGTACATCGTGCCGTCGAAGCGCTCGCGGGCGAGGCCGGTGTTCTCGAAGTTCCAGTCGGTGGAACAGGCTGCTGCCAGCAGCGTGAGGATGATTCCTGTTACTATGTTTTTCATGATTTCGCGTGTTTACATGTTTTACCACTTGCTCAACCAGTAGGGGTTGCGCCGCATCTTCGTGTTATCGAGGAACGCCTCGTCGCTCACGGGGAGGTAGAGGGCGCCGCCCTGCACGTCGGCCTCCGTCAGTTGCTCGAACGCGGGGGAGATCATCCCCGGGAGGCGGTAGTAGCCGTTGCGGACGATGTCGTAGTAGCGCTCGCCGTCGAAGAACAGCTCCTTCTCGCGCTCGCGGAAGATGGCCATCTGTAACCCTCCCGTGTCATCGACCGAGGGGTAGCGGGCCGCGTCGGCGCGATCCCTCACCGTGTTCAGGTCCGCCTCCGCCCCCGGCAGGCCGGCCCTGCAGCGGGCCTCGGCGCGCAAGAGGTAAAGGTCGGCCAGGCGCCAGAAGATCCGGTTGCCTTGCATGTTGACCATCTCCTCGTAGGTGGGGTCCATCACCGGCTCGCGCCAGAAGTAGGGATAGGCGTACCCGGCGTCGCCGTCCGCGGGGGCGTAGGTATCGAACTCGTAGAAGTAGGCTTGCCTGCGCTTGTCGCCCGCTTTCCAGATCTCCTTGACGGTGGCGTTCGTGACGAGGTAATAGTTGTAATAGCCGTTCTCCTCTTCACTGCCGAGCGGGTTGAAGGGCCAGCCGCCGTACGAGTAGGTGTCGCCCATGTGAAAGCCGATGCCGGCGTGGAAGTGGGCCGTGGTGAAGCCGCTATTGAAGTCGAGCGGGTTCGTGGTAAGCTCGAACACCGACTCGCCCGTCAGGTAGCCGCCCGCGCCCTTGTTCACGCACACGCCCTCCGGGTCGTCCTCCAGGCGGAACTCGCCCAGCTTCCCCTCGAGGATCAGCGAACAGTAGCGGTCGGTCTCCTTGTAGGCCTCCATGTCGTTGAACCTGCCGGCCCGCCACGCGTGGATGGCGGCGAGGAGGGCGGCGGCGGCGGCCTTGTGCCCGAAGTACTTGTACGTGGGTTCCCCGCGGTGGTCGACTTGCTCGTTGTAGGGGCGCAGGAGGTTAAAAGCCCGCTCGGCGTACCCCCGGGCGGTGTCCAGCACCTCGGCGGCCGGCCGGCGCTCCAGCACCTCGATCGCCCTGGAGGTGGACGGGATGGGCGCGTCCCCCCAGCCGCGGGCGATCTCGTAGTAGACCATCGCCTTCACGAAGTAAGCGTGCCCGAGGTAGAACTCGATCCGGTCTCCCGGCACCCCTTCCGCCCGGTAGATGTTGTCAAGGATCAGGTTCGCCTGGAAGATCGTGGCGTAGTGGTAGCTCCAGGATATGCCGCCCTGCTCCTTGAACGCCTGTGGCACGAGGGCTTTCAGCTCGTCCGGGGACATGTACGTGTTCTGCGCGTCGTAGCGCAGCCCCATCAGGTCGTGCGGGTTCGGGCGCATGTAGGTGAAGTAGATCTCCCTCAGGCGCGCGTACAGTTCGGCGTTCGCCTGCCCGAGGTCTTTCTCGGTCTCGAAGAAGTTCGTGTAGCGCACGGCGTTCTCCGGCACCACGTCCAGCATGTCGCTACACGCGGCGGTACCCAGCGCCAGCAGTATGGAATAAAGTATCTGTTTCATGACGGTATCGTGTTAAAAGTTCAGGGTAAGGCCGGCGCTCCACTTGCGCGCCAGCGGATAAGTCTCGAAGGAGTCGTGCCCGCTCTCGATGCTCACGGCCTCGGGGTCGATGCCCGAGTAGTTCGTCAGCGTGAAGAGATTCTCCCCGGAGAGGTAGACGCGCGCGCCCTTGATACCCAGCCGCGCGGCCCTTTCGGTGCCGAGGGTATACCCGAGGGTCAGCGTTTTCAGTTTCATGTAACTGACGTGTTCCAGGTTGCCCTCGAGTAGACCGCCGCCCCCGTTCAGGCTCCCCAGGCGGGCGTACGCGGCATCCGGGTTTTCGGGTGTCCAGAAGGTGGCCTTGTCCGTGTTCACGTAGAGGGCGTGCCCGCCCTGCCCGTTGTCGTAAGCGTTCAACGAGGAGTAGGTATACGTCTTGTACATGTCGCGACCGAGGGCATAGCTGAACAGCATGTGCAGGTCAAACGCTTTCCACTTCAGTTCGTGCGACCAGCCGCCGTACACCTTCGCTATCGAAGAACCGACGTTGACCATGTCGGTGATGTCGATGCTGCCGTCGCCATTGATGTCGACGATCCGGGCATCACCGGCGGTGAAGGTCTGGCCGATGCCGGCCATCGGGTGGAGGTACTGCTTGGAGCCGTCGGCGCGGTAGTAGGCGGGCACCTCTTGTTGCGTCTGGTAGTAGCCGTTGCCCTTGTACATCATGATCTGGAAGAGGGGTTTGCCGATCACGTAGTGGTCAACGTCGATGCCGGAGTAGGACTTCTCGAAGCGGTTCCAGTTGCGCGATAGCGTGAGCTTCGTCTTCCAGGTGACGGGCGTGTCGCGGAAGAGGTCGTAACCCAGCTCGATCTCCACTCCCTGGTTCGAGACATCCATCGCGTTCTGGTATTGCCCGTTCACCGAGGGGCCGTAGTACGACTTGCCGCTGGGCAGGGGCACGCGCCAGAGCTTGCCTCGCGTGTAGCGGTAGTAGTAGTCGGCCTTCACGTGGAAGCGGTAGCCGAACAACTCGGCATCCACCCCGGCGTTATACTGGTCGGATTCTTCCCACCCGAGCTCCTTGTTCTGGATCTCGGTGGTGGTGATTCCCTTGATGCCGTTATAGTTTCCTCCGATGTCCATGATGCCGTGGGCGAGGTAAGGCTCGGCGAACTGCACCCCGGAGCGGCCCCAGCTGGCGCGGGCTTTACCGAAGTTCAACCACGGGATCTCGACGAAGCTCTCTTCCGAGAAGGCCCAGCCGGCGGCGATCGACGGGAAGGTGGCCCAGCGCCTGTCTTCCCCGAACACGGAAGAGCCGTCTCGCCGCAAGGTGGCCTCCACGAGGTATTTCTGGAGGTAGTTATAGGCGACGCGGCCGAAGAAGCTTTCGTTCACCTTGACCGTTTTGTTCGTGTTTACCTCGAAGCGGGATTCATGATACTGCCCGTCGTACAGGCTCCGTATCGGGTCAACGCCGATGATCTGCCGGATGTAGTCGCTGGGGGTTCCTTCGGCGTTCGCCTTGTTAAACAGTTCCAGCGATCGGTCAAAGGAGATGCCGGCGAGCAGGTCGAGGTGGTGCGCGTCGTCCCACGACCGCTTGTACGTCAGGAGGCCCTCGCCTTGCGCGAAGATGACGCGTTGTATAGAGCTTTCGATGCGGTTTTCCGGTTCCCGGTTCGTGTAGGGGTCGAGCGTGGAGGGCCGGAAGAAGTGGCGATTGACCTGCACGAAGTCGATGCCGCCGTTGGCCTTCGCGCGTAGCCCCTTGATGAACTCGTATTCCAGGCCGCCGTTGGCCGTGAAGCGATAGCCGGTGTTGTCCTCGACTTGCGAGTTGAGCTGTTCCAGGAGCTTCTCGATCGTCGGCCCCGCGTTCAGCAGCAGGGAGGAGGTGCCCCGCGGGTCGACGGTCAGCCCCTCTACCTTGTAGTTGGTGTTGGAGCTGCTCCCGCCGCTGCCGTTACCGCGACTGCGATCGGTGAAGGCGGCGTACACGCGGGCGTTCACGCTGACGCGTTCGTTGGGTGTCAGGTAGAGGCCCAGGTTCACGCCGACGCGGTTAAAGTCGCTACCGAGCATGATGCCGGCCTCCTTGTAGTAGTTCCCGGAGAGCATGTAGCGTAACGTTTCGCTACCCCCGCTGGCTTGCACGTTCGCGTTGAGGATCTTCCCGGGACGAAAGACCGCGCGGAACCAGTCCGTGGCGTTGTTGTAGAACGGGTTCAGGCTGTCTTGCAGCACCCGTGTCGTGGTATTCATGGCCGGCATGCCGTAGTTCCAGAAGAAGTCGTACGCCCCGCTGAAGAAGCTGTTACTCTCGCCGTACGAGCCGGGGTACGAGCCGTCGATCCAGCTTGCCGTGCGATAGTGTTTCAGGGCTTCCAGGTAGTATTCCCGTTCCATCCGCCCGCCGAAGCGCGCGGGGGCCTCCGGGAGCACCGACCGCGAGTAGGAGAGTGTCGCCGAGAAGGCGGGCGCGCCCCGTTTCCCTTTCTTGGTGGTGATGAGGATCACGCCGTTGCCCGAGCGGGAGCCGTAGATCGAGGCGGAGGCGGCGTCCTTGAGCACCTCCACGGATTCGATGATCGCCGGGTCGATGTCGGCGATCGTGTTCATGCCGGTCTCGGTGGAGGTGAAGGAGTGCATCGGCACGCCGTCGATGACGTAGAGGGGCGCGCCGTCGGGTTGCGGGTCGCCGCCGCGGGAACTTTTGAAGGTGTTGTAACCGCGGATGACGACCATCGTGCCGCCGCCGCCGGGCGCGCCCGACTGGTTGACGATCTCGACACCGGCCATCCGCCCTTGCAGGAGGTTCTCGAAGCCGGCGGTGGGTATCTCCTTGATATCATCCGCCTTGACGGAAGAGACCGAGCCGACCAGCTCGCGGGTCTTGCGCGTGCCGTAGGCGACGATGGTCACGCCGTCGAGTTGTGACACCTCTTCTTCGAGGACGATGGTAAGGGGGTGCCCGGCCACGTAGGGAACTCGTCGCGTCTTGTAGCCGATGTACGAGACGATGAGCGCGCCGGTGCTGTCGGGGGCGACGAAGGAGAAGCGCCCGTTGACATCGGTGGCAGCCCCGACGGCCGCGCTCTCGGCGAGCACCGAGACACCGATGAGGGTCTCTCCTTTTTTATCGGTGACCGTGCCGCTCACCCGTGGCACGGGCTGTTGCCGCGCGGTGCCCGGCAGCTCGTTTTTCGATATGACGAGGGTGTTTTCCCGGAACGTGTATCCCAGCCCCGTCCCCTCTAAGCAGCGGTCAAGGAGCCGCGACACGGGCTGGTTGTCGACCGAGAGGGTGATGCCCGTGATGCCTTGCACGGCATCGAGGTTGTAGAGGAGGCGATACCCGGAGCGCTCCTCGATCGTTCGTAATACTGTCTCGAGGGCCGCGTTTTCCACGCGCAAGGTGATCTTCACCTCGCCTTGCCCTATCGAGAAACACGGCGTGATGATGCCTGTCAGTAGCAGGGCGACCGCCAGGATCACCCGGGTGGCGCCGCTTCTTGGCCCGCGCGAGCGGGGTGTGTCGTGGTTTTCTTTCATGGAGTTTAGTTTTAATTACATGGGTTCACTTGAATGGTTTTGTCGTCCGTCAGGGTGAAGGATATCAGGTTCGTCAGCTCGAGCATCGCGAGGACGCGTGAGACGTGCTCGTGCCGTTTGATGGTGCCGCGGAAGCGGAGGTCGCGCGTGCCCGGCGCGTTGTCGTACGTGAAAGTGACATCGTACCAGCGCTCCAGGCGCCGCGTGATCTCCTCGAGCCGTTCGCCGTCGAGGTAGATGTCGCCGGCGCGCCACGCGACGTGGGGCCTCGTCTCCACGGGCGCGCTCGTGAGACGGCGGGAGGAGCGGGAGAAGCGGGCCTGGTGGGACGGCGCGAGGCGCACGCGGGCGCTGTCGCCGGCGCGGACGTCGATGGTGCCCGAGACGAGCGTCGCCCGTATCGTCTCCTCGTCGGGGTAGGCCTCGATGTTGAAGGCGGTGCCGGTGACCTCCACCTCGATCTCCCCGCTTTTGATGATAAAGGGGGCATCCCGCTTCGCTACTTCAAAGTACGCCTCCCCGGTCATCTCGACGACGCGCTTCCCGGCGGGGAACGTGACGGGGTAGGTCAAGCGCGTGTCGGAGTTGAGGTGCACGATGCTCCCGTCCGAGAGGGTGAGTTTACACTCCGTCCCGCGCGGCGCGATGATGGTGTGTCGCAACCCTTCTCCCGTCTCCTCGCGGGGGCGATAGACGAGGCCGGAGGCGGTGTCGTTGCTGGCCACCTCTTGCCCGTCGCGTTCTTTGACGCTGGCGGTGCGGTCGAGCGCGATGACCTCGCCGTCGGAGAGTTGCAGGAGGATGCCGCGGCGTTCGGGGGTGGGCAGGCGCGCGATGTCGCGCGGCGACGGGGTCGGCTCGTGTTGCCGCGCGAGGAGCACGAGGCCCGCGCCGAGGAGGAGGAGGACCACGGCGGCACCCCACCGGGCGCGCTGCCGTCGGGCGCGTTGTTGGCGGGCGCGGGCGATCGCCCGCGCGGTCTCGCGCCAGCCGTGCCCGGCATCGGTGTTGACGAAGAAGCGAAGCCCTTCGAGGAGGGTGGGGAAGCGCTCGAGGCGGCGGGCGGTTTCCCGGTTACGCGGCCCCTCGGCAAGCCAGCGCGCGAGTTCTTCTTCCTCGGCGGGAGCGAGCGGGCGGCGGTGTTTTCCCAGCAGCAGCCTGGCTATCCGGTAGGCGCGTTGTCGCGTGTTTTCTGTCATGAGTGTTGAATTTACGCGATAAAGACACCTTCGGGCCGGAAAAAGACTAAACGGGCCGTGGTTTTTTTTAGTTAAATTTTTTTCCGCGTGGCTGAACCCCGTTTTGCATCGACACGCGATGCAACGCTGCATCGACATGATGTACGGTTCAACTTTATTGCTATCTTCGCGAAAATTTGAGTTGATGGAACGAATCCTGGTAATGATGAAACGATACTATTCAACGCTGCTGTTATTCCTTCTCCTGGTGCCGCTTGCCGCGCGGGGCACGCGCCGGGAGTTGTCGGACGGGTGGATGTTCCGGCAAAACCGCGTCGGGGAGTGGCGCGCGGCCACCGTGCCGGGCACCGTTCACGCGGATCTGCTGGCTCACGGGTTGATCCCCGATCCCTTCTACCGCGATAACGAACGGCTCGTGCAGTGGGTCGATAAGGTGAACTGGGAGTACGCCCTCTCGTTCACGCCGGACACGGCCCTCTTGGCGAGCGATCACCAGGAGCTTACCTTCTTCGGGATAGACACCTACGCCGACGTTTTCCTGAACGACGAGCGGGTCGGGGTGACGGATAACATGTTCCGCGCCTGGACGTTTGACGTGAAGGGGATCTTGCGCGCCGGGGAAAACCGGTTGCTCGTTCGCCTCTATTCGCCCGTCACGCGGGGGGTGGCGGAGATGGAGCGTCACGGGCTGGCCCTCCCGGCCTCGAACGATTACAGTCACCTCGGGGGGATGGGCGATGTCCGCGTGAGCGTTTACACGCGCAAGGCCCCCTACCATTACGGCTGGGACTGGGGGCCGCGCTTGGTGACCTCCGGCATCTGGCGTCCCGTGGTGATCGAGGGGTGGGACGAGGCGCGCGTGGACGACCTGTTTATCCGGCAACCGGAGGTGTCGGCCAAGGCGGCGCGCCTGGAGGCCGAGGTCACGTGGCGGGCCAACGAGGAGATGCACGTGGAGATAGAGGTGACGCGCGGGGAGAAGGTGGTGGTGCGCCGGGCCACCCGCGCCGCCCGCGGGGAGAATCGTCTGCTCCTCCCTTTCACGCTGGCGCGGCCGCGCCTCTGGTGGAGCAACGGGCTGGGGGATCCCTACCTGCACGAGTTCACCGCTCGCGTGAAGCGCGACGGGAGGGTGATCGCCGAGCGGCGCGTCTCCACCGGCATTCGCTCGTTGCGCCTCGTGCGCGAGAAGGACGAGCGGGGGGAGAGTTTCTACTTCGAGTTGAACGGCGTGCCCGTCTTTGCCAAGGGGGCCAACGTGATACCGGGGGACAGTTTCCTGCCGCGCGTCACCCGCGCGCGCAGCGAGCGAGTCGTGGAGGATGCCGCCCGGGCACACATGAACATGCTCCGCGTGTGGGGCGGGGGCGTGTACGAGGATGACGCGTTTTACGAGGCGTGTGATCGCCACGGGATCATGGTCTGGCAAGACTTCATGTTCGCTTGCGCCATGTATCCCGGTGACGACGAGTTCCTCGAGAACGTGAGGCAGGAGGCGATCTATAACATCACCCGCCTGCGCGGGCACCCCTGCCTGGCCCTCTGGTGCGGTAACAACGAGATCGACGTGGCGTGGGCGCGGTGGGGCTGGCAGAGGGGATACGGGCAAGCAGAGCGAGACCGGATCTTCGCCGGTTACGCGACGCTGGCCCATGAACTGTTGCCCCGCCTGGTGGATAGCCTCACCGACGGGGATGACTATTGGCCCTCCTCTCCCATGTCCGGCGATGCCGTCAACGCGCACGAGCTTCGTCCCGCCACCAGCGGCGATAATCATTACTGGGGCGTGTGGCACGAGTCGCATCCCTTCGACCGCTTCGAGGAGCACGTCGGTCGCTTCATGAGCGAGTACGGCTTCCAGTCCTTCCCCGGGTTGCTTACCGTGCAGGCGTATACCCTCCCGGCCGATCGCGCCATCGATTCGGGGGTGATGAACGCCCACCAGCGGAGCGGTGTCGGCAACCGGCAAATCCGGCGATACATGGAGCTGGATTATGCCGTGCCGGGGGAGTTCGAGCAGTTCCTCTACCTGAGCCAGGTAGTGCAGGCGAAGGCGATCCGGGCGGCGTTTCACGCGCATCGCCGGAACATGCCTTACTGCATGGGATCGCTCCTCTGGCAACTCAACGATTGCTGGCCCGCGGCGAGCTGGTCGATCATCGACTATTATCACCGGTGGAAGGCGGCGTACTACGCCGCGCGGGACGCTTGTAAGCCCGTGATCGTCGCGCCGAAAGCGGCGGGAGAGACGATCGAGTTGTGGGTGGTGAACGACCTGCCGCGCGCCTTCCCCGCGACGTGGCGCGTGGAGTTGAAAGATTTCTCGGGCAGGACGTCGCGCGCGCTGGAAGGTCGATGCCTCGTGAAAGCCCGTTGTTCCGGGATCGTCTCCACGTGGACGCGCGAGGCGCTCCTGGAGGGGCGGGCGGAAGGCGAGACGTTCGCCGTCATCACCCTCTGCCGGGGCCAGGAGGTGCTGGACGAGCAACACCTCTATTTTACCGCGGTGAAAAACTTGCTTCTCCCGCCCGACCCGCGCGTCGCCGTGGAGGGTGTCGAGCGGGAGGGGAAGCGTTTCCTGCGCGTCTCCGCCGAGAAGCTGGCCCTTGACGTGTTCTTTTACTTGCCCGGCGAGGAGTTGTGCCTCTCGGATAACTATATTGATCTTGTCCCCGGTAAGGCCCGCGAGGTAGAGATTCTCCAGCCGGTGGGGGAGGTGGACGTATCGAGAATCCGCGCGCGTCGCGTGACCCGGTGACAGGATATTATTATGAACCCTTAATTTAAAGTTTTACAAGATGAAAAAGTTTTACGTGCTGTTTTTACTCGCGATGAATGGCCTCTTCATCGCCTCCTGCGATGCCGGGGTACAAGAGGTTACTATCGTCCCGCGCCCCGTGAAATTACAGGTGGTGGCGGGTCATTTCCTGCTTACCCCGGCCACCGTTATCAACGTGGTGACGGGGACGGACGAGGTGCTCCCCGCCTGCCGTTTCTTCTCCGGCCTGTTGACGCGCTCGTTGGGCGTGCCGCTCGAGATCCAGAAGGGGAAGGAGCGCAAACGTGCCATTAATGTCTTCGTGGATGGTTCCCTCGGCGAGGAGGCCTACGCGCTCACCGTTCAAAAGAGATCGGTGAAGATCAAGGCGGGGAGCGCGCGGGGCGTTTTCTATGCCTTCCAGACACTTCGCCAGCTGTTGCCCGCGAGCGTTGAAGCGGGCAAGGCGGGCGCGTCGCTGGAGATCCAGAACGTGGTCATCGAGGATCAACCGCGCTTCGCGTACCGGGGCATGATGCTCGACGTGGCGCGGCACTTCTTCCCGGTGGAAGAGGTGAAGACCTACATCGACATGCTGGCCCTGCACAAGATCAATCGCTTCCACTGGCACTTGACGGACGACCAGGGGTGGCGCGTGGAGATCAAGAAGTTCCCTCGCCTGACCGAGGTGGGAAGCGTGCGCGACGAGACGGTCATCGGCAAGAATACCGGGAACTACGACGGCACTCCCCACGGGGGTTTTTACACGCGGGAGCAGGTGAAGGAGGTGGTGCAATACGCCGCCGATCGCTACATCACGGTGATCCCCGAGATCGAGTTACCCGGCCATGCCTCGGCCGCGTTGGCTTCCTATCCCTCGCTGGGGTGCACCGGTGGCCCTTACAAGGTAGCCGGCTCGTGGGGCGTGTTTGACGAGGTTTTCTGTGCCGGTAACGAGGAGACGTTCGCCTTCCTCGAGGGGGTGCTGGAGGAGATTATCCCGCTCTTCCCCTCGGAGTACGTGCATATCGGCGGGGACGAGTGCCCCAAGACGCGATGGAAAAAATGTCCCAAGTGCCGGGCACGCATCCGGGAGGAAAAACTCGCGGACGAGCACGAGTTACAAAGTTATTTCGTGAAACGGATCGAGCGATTCCTCAACGCCAGGGGCAAGAAGATCATCGGCTGGGACGAGATACTGGAAGGGGGCATCTCGAAGACGGCCACCGTGATGTCGTGGCGCGGCACCAAGGGGGGCATCGAGGCGGCACGTATCGGCAACCAGGTGGTGATGACCCCCAATTCGCACGCCTATTTTGACTACTACCAGTCGCGGGACACGAAGCAGGAGCCTTTTGCCATCGGCGGTTTCGTGCCCGTCGAGAAGGTGTATAGCCTCGACCCGACGGAGGGCTTAAACGAGCAGGAAGCGCTTCTGATACAGGGCGTGCAGGCGAACCTGTGGACGGAGTACATCGCCACGATCAGCCACGTCCAGTACATGACCCTTCCCCGGATGGCCGCCCTCGCCGAGGTGGGGTGGACACCGCAAGAGCAACGGGCGTACGATGATTTCCTGAAACGGGTGACCGGGCTGGCCGAACGCTACAAGGCGCTGGGGTACAACTTCGCGCCCCACCTTTTTAACCAGTGACAAACGCGAGGGTGTGTCAAAACTCGGATTTCGGTGCGGCTACCTCGCGACCTGGCCGAGATGATGGGGCGGTTTTCGGAAGTGGTAACCCGGAGGTGAATCAATCCAGGGGTTTACGAATTTCTGGTTGGCTTCCCGCTACGCGGATACCCATGCCGACGACCGACTTTTGACACACCCTCCAAAAAAAAACGGGCATGACCATGAAGCAATACGTTCCGATATCCTCGTGGGCGGAGGATGATAAGCCCAGGGAGAAGATGGTGACGAAAGGGGTGTTCGCGTTGTCGACAAACGAGTTGTTGGCGATCCTGTTGCGGTCGGGATGCGGGGGCGAGTCCGCGCTGGACGTGGCGCGGCGCATGTTGTCGGATTGTAACAACGACTTGAATATCATGGCTCGCTGGGGCGTGCGTGATTTTACCAACCGTTACAAGGGGGTGGGCGTGGCGAAGGCGGCGAGCGTCATCGCGGCCTTCGAGTTGGCGCGTCGCCGGGATGCCTCGAGCGGGGATACCTCCCCGTCGCTGACCTCCAGCCAGGCGATCTATGATTTTTTGCGGCCCCGGCTGGGCGATCTCGAGCGCGAGGAGTTCTGGATCTTGCTGTTGAATAACGCTTGTCGCCTGAAATCCTGCGAGCGTCTCTTTTCCGGGGGGATTGACAGCACGACGGTCGACCTGCGCGTGCTTTTTGCCAGGGCGCTGGAGGAGAAGGTTCATCTGTTGGTCATCGCTCACAATCATCCCAGCGGGAATTTGCGCCCCAGCGAGCAGGATATTTCCTTGACGCGACGCATCCGCGAGGGGGCGAAAACGTTGGACATGAATTTGCTGGATCATTTGATTGTTTGCGCGGGTGGCTATTACAGTTTCGCGGACGAGGGGATATTATAAACTCATGTTACGCGCATTTCGGAAAGTCCCCGCGGCCGTAAGCTAAAGCATACGGTTAATCAAGTGTCGTCCCTGCGGGACTTGTAGGTAGATGTGTTCCCTTACCGTAAGCTGAAGCATACGGTTAATAGAGTGTCGTCCCTGCGGGACTTGGAGGTGTGTGCGTTCCCTTGCTACCGTAAGCTAAAGCCCAATGTCATCCAGTTAAGAGAGAACGCTTGGCTGTAGCGACCTTCGCTCCGATTGGCTTCGCCGGGTTTCGCTTCCCCATCGGGGAATAATATCAATAGAAAACAGGATACCCCCCGTATCTCCAATAGCCCGTGGGGCTTTCATTTCGGCGCTTTTTATGAATCCCCTGCGGGGAATTGGGAACAAGAAGGGATGCCGTTTCTCTATTGATATGATTGCCCCACGGGCAATCGCCGCGAAACCCGGCGTGGGTAATTGCCACCCTCTTGCTTCTTAACTGGATGACATTGGGCTTTAGCTTACGGCCGCAGGGACGACACTTGATTAAGAGGGCGTATCAAAAGTCTGATCACACCCTCTTTTTTTTATGCGCGATAACGTTCAAATGTAGGGGAGAAAAATCTTTCGCCCCCGCGCTGTTCTTGCTATTCCCCGTCTCTTCCCACGCTAAAACTTTCATTTATAGTCATGATAAACAGCCGTGTGCCCGATAAAAGCGGGACGGGCGGAAAAAAATGACTAATTTTGTGTTTGTGTTATTATTTTTCCTACTTTTGTACCAGGAAATTGCGTGTCGATGATTCGCGGGCGGGCGATACCCCCCGGGGAATGATAAACGAGACGAAAGAAAATGATAAACTATAAAACAGGAACAGCATGAACACGTCACGAATTTGTTCGCTCGCGCTGGTGGCCCTCGCGGCCTTGTCGTGCGCGGACGAGCCGGCGGAGCTCGCCGGCAACGAGGGGCGCGAGACCACGATCGCCCTCTCTCTCACCGCGGCACCCGAGGAGGCCCCCGGCCTGGCCG
>JAISNC010000070.1 GCA_031276355.1 Odoribacteraceae bacterium | reverse complement strand
TCCCAGAACTCCTGGGGGACTTCCCAGAACTCCTGGGGGACTTCCCAGAACTCCTGGGGGACTTCCCAGAACTCCTGGGGGACTTCCCAGAACTCCTGGGGGACTTCCCGGAACTCCCGGGGGACTTCCAAGAACTCCCGGGGGACTTCCCAGAACTCCCGGGGGACTTCCCGGAACTCCCGGGGGACTTCCCGGGGCAACCAGTATAACAATTATACCGTGTACGAACATTTGGACCTTTATAAGCACCTCGTGCGTAGAGGGGATTTTTTTTTGATTGTCAAAATATTTTGCTGGCATGTGAAATATTTATACTTTTGCCCCCCGGAATCGACAGGGGGGAGATACTGTTCTACCGTACCCCAAGAGTTTTATGGAGAGATGCCAGAGCGGTCGATCGGGACGGTCTCGAAAACCGTTGTACTCTCACGGGTACCGGGGGTTCGAATCCCCCTCTCTCCGCGACAAACAGTGAAAATCAATAATCTATAAAATCTGCGCACGCCGCGGTAAAGGTTGAATGGAAAAACCTGTCGGACGTGAAGGTGGGCTTACCGGCCACCGATTACACGGGCAATCAGTACTATGTTTTCAATATCAAAGGCAATAAATACAGGCCGGCCGGGGCGCCGTTGGCCGTTTAGATTATAATGCATACCTTTACGCGACTGTTCGGGGCGATCGTCGGGGGCCGCGGGCAGAAACTGCAATACATATATTAAGACTATGAATATGAGATTTCTATTATGTTTCCTTTTGCTGGTTGGGATCGTTCTGCCCGGGCGCGCCCAAGAGGGTGAAAAAATACGGGCCAAGGGGCGAGTGCTGGATGAACAGACGGGCGAGCCGATGGCTTTCGTGAACATCGGGTTGATCGGTACCACGTTGGGCGTGGCCTCGAACATGGACGGCCACTTCGAGCTGGCGGTACCTGCACGATACGTCGACCACGTGATGCGCTTTTCGGCGGTCGGCTATGCCTCGCGCGAGGTGAAATTCCGCGAGCTACAAGGCGAAGAGGGGATCGTGATCCGCTTGAAGCCGGTAGCTTACACGCTGGCCGGCGTGCAGGTCATCGGGTCGGTGGACGTGACTCGCAAGCTGTTGGAGCAGGTGGTACAACATATCCCGCAAAACTATATCGCGCGGCCGTATAACTACGAGGGGTATTTCGAGCAAGGCGTCTCCATTAACGACGGGGCAAAGGAGAAGAAAGAGGCGATCGTGCTGCTTTACGATAAGCGGGGTTACGAGCGCTCGGACGTGCAGCAGGCCTTCACCGACCTGAACTATACCTTTACGCAGGTGCGGCGGAGCAAGCCGTTCTCTTCCGCGGCCGATGGGATGATCTATTTCGACGACATTGTCACGGCCGATGTGGTGAGACACACGCGCAACGTTCTTGACACGCGTAACTACCGCGACTACCGCTTCCGCGACAAAGGCAAAACCCTCTACGAGGGCGACACGGTGCAAGTACTGGCCTACGAGTGCCCGCGCCCTTCGCTCTCGACGACCGGCGACCCGGGCGCGTTGTCCTACGGTGGGGAGATATACATCAAATTAAAAGACTTCGCGGTGATCAAGCACGTTGCCGTGATCACCTCCAATCACGTCAATGTCATGGGGCGCAACCTCCTCCCGGTGAATGAGCCGCGACACTCCAGGTGTACCACGACGATTGTCACGAACTACAAGCGGATCGCCTCCTACTATTTCTTGGGCGGCGTTAGCTTGGTCTACTCCTACGAGACGGGGAGCGATCGGGTCAAAGGGGAGTTACAATATCATACGACGGGCATCCGGATCGAAGAGTTACAACCGGTTGACGGCCGCCACTACTACGAGCAGCTCGACATCGACTATCGTTTCTGGGATCACTACACGCTCTCCTTAGAAGAAGAGGAATAATCCAATAATTATCATACCATGCAAGAGAAGATTTTAATACTGGATTTCGGGTCACAGTACACTCAATTGATCGCCCGTAGGATCAGGGAGTTGAATGTCTATTGCGAGATCCACCCCTACCACCATTTCCCCGTCCCGGACGCCTCCGTGAAGGGGATCATTCTTTCGGGAAGTCCTTTTTCCGTTCGTGACGCGAAGGCTCCCCGCCCCGATCTTTCGACGATCAAGGGGAAGTTGCCACTGCTGGGGGTCTGTTACGGCGCGCAATACCTCGCCCACCATTTCGGGGGAGAGGTGAAGGCCGCCAACTCGCGGGAGTACGGGCAGGCCAACCTCGCGCGCGTGGACAGGGCGTGCCCGCTCTTCCGGTCGATCAACGATGGCTCGCGGGTATGGATGTCACACGGGGACACGATTGAGTCGTTGCCACCGGGATACACCGTGGTGGCCAGTACCACCGACGTGGCGAATGCCGCTTACCGGGTGGAAGGTGAACTGACGTTCGGCATCCAGTTCCACCCGGAGGTGTATCACACGACCGAGGGAATGGTGATCCTGAAGAACTTCGTCGTCGACATCTGCGGTTGCCGGCAGGCGTGGACACCCGACTCCTTTATCGAGTCGACGGTAGACGAGTTGCGGGCAAAGATCGGCGACGAGCGCGTCATCCTTGGCCTCTCCGGCGGGGTTGACTCCACGGTGGCGGCCATGTTGCTCCACCGGGCTATCGGGCCGCGCCTGACCTGCATCTTCGTGGACAACGGGCTATTGCGGGCGGGCGAGTTCCTCGCCGTGCTGGAAAACTACAAGGAGCTGGGCCTGCGCGTGGTCGGTGTCGATGCCGGCGATTTGTTCCTGTCGCGGCTGGCAGGGGTGGAGGAACCCGAACAGAAACGGAAGATCATCGGCGCCACCTTTATCGACGTCTTCGACACCCAGGCCCGCAAGATCACGGACGCCCGTTGGCTGGGGCAGGGGACGATCTATCCCGACGTGATCGAGTCGCTATCGGTCAATGGCCCCTCGCAAACGATCAAGTCGCACCATAACGTGGGGGGCCTGCCCGAGTACATGAAGTTAAAAGTAGTTGAACCGCTTCGTCTTCTTTTCAAGGACGAGGTTCGTCGCGTGGGCAAAAGCCTCGGCCTGGCGGAGAAGTTCCTGCGCCGACACCCCTTTCCCGGCCCGGGCCTGGCTATCCGCATCTTGGGCGAGGTCACGCGCGAGAAAGTGCGCCTGTTGCAGGAGGCGGACGCGATCTACATCTCCCTGCTGGAGGAGGAGGGATTATACGATAGTGTCTGGCAGGCCGCTACCATCTTGTTGCCGGTGCGGAGCGTCGGCGTGATGGGCGACGAGCGCACGTACGAGAACGTGGTGGCCTTGCGCGCCGTGGAGTCCACGGACGGTATGACGGCCGATTGGTGTCACCTGCCCCACGCGTTCCTCGCGAAAGTTTCTAACCGGATCATCAACCATGTTCGGGGCGTTAATCGCGTGGTATACGACATCAGTTCCAAGCCACCGGCCACCATCGAATGGGAGTGATGAAGCGAGAGACGATAGAGAGACTCCGTCGGCGATTGGGTGATGCCTCCTTGAAGGTCGCGATCGTCCCGCATATCTCCGCGGACGGGGACGCGGCGGGTGCTTGTTCCGCCTTGTGGCAGGTGTTCGATCGTCTGGGCATACCGGCAAAGGTGCTCACGTGCGACTATTTCCCGGATTATTTGAAGTGGTTGAAGCGCGTGCCGGACGCGATCTCTTTCCAGAATCGTCCCGGGGAGTGTAAGCAGTGGCTGCAAGAGGCCGGCCTGCTCTGCATGATCGATCACAACACGTTCGCCCGCGAGGGCGACCTGGAGCCGTTTACGCGGTGTTTCCAGGGGGAGGTATTGATGATCGACCACCATCCCGACCCGATCGAGGTGACGTATCGTTTCTCGGACACGCGGCTCTCCGCGACTTGCGAGTTGCTCTATACCTTGATCACGCGCCTCTGGGGCAAGTCGATCATCGACACGGGGATCGCTAATGCCCTTTATACCGGCATCTCTACCGATACGGGAGGATTCAATCACAACTGTTCACGCCCGGCCACTTACCGGGTGGTTGCCGACCTCCTGGCCCGGGGGTTAGAGAAGGAGCACGTGCACGACCAGCTCTACCAGCGTAACACGCTCTCCCGCCTCCGCCTCGAGGGGCACTGCTTGCTGAACAAGATGATGGTCGAGGAGCGTTATCCACTGGCGATCATTCCCATCACGCTGCAAGAGCTGGAGACCTTTCATTTCAAGGACGGGGATCTGGAGGGTATCGTGAACATGCCACTCACGATTGAGCAAGTGCTCGTCTCCGTACAGGTTACCGAGCGCAAGGAACGCGTGAAATTCTCCTTCCGCTCAAAGGGCGATATCCCCGTCAACGCGTGGGCGAAGCGCTTTTTCAACGGTGGCGGTCACAGGAACGCGGCGGGCGGTCAGCTGGAACTGCCGTTAGAGGAGTGCCTGCAACGCCTGCGCGAGAGTGCCGCGTGGTTTTTCGACGAGCATGTCGCCGGGAAGGGCACTCAGTTCTAACCCGGGATTTTAGCTCGATAGAAAACGCGCGCGCCGAGATTTTTCTTCATCCCGTGGGGATGAATCGCCTGGCAGCAACGTCCAGCCTGCTCGTCTCCCGAGGGTGGGTCAAAAGTCGGTTTTCGGAGGGAGTACCTCGCATCCCGGCCGAGATGTTCGGGCGGTTCTCGTCATTGGCAGGATGGCGCCGGAATGTGGGTTAAATGAATAACAACAAGCCATGTAAATGCAAAAAAAACTGTTTTTTAGTCCGTCCGTAGTGACAAAGAATGTCGCGATCCCCCCGATTACCCATACCCTCGATGGGCCTTTTCGCCGCCAACCTTGTACCAAGATGTCGCGCGATCGCCCCGGCCTTGGTCAACGACTTGTCTCCATTATAACAGCGGCGCGAAGAGGCGGGCAACGGATTCCTTGATCCGTTCCCCGGGGGAGCGGAATTTCCAGTGATGAAGGTTGACCTCCTCGCTCTCGGCGAGGTCGGCAAGAAAATCGGCAGCCAGCTTTTTACTGATATTACGGTCGTAAATGATCAGGTTCAACTCGAAATTCTGCTCGAAGCTACGGAGATCCATGTTGGCCGTCCCGACGCTGGAGATCAGGCCGTCGGTGATGATCACCTTGCTGTGGTTAAAGCCCTTCTTGTAATGAAACACGCGCACGCCGGCCACGAGCAACTCTTCGATGTAGGAGCGCGTACACCAGTAGGTCAACGCCGAATCGGACTTGTAAGGGATCATCAGGCGAACATCCACGCCACTCATGGCAGCCGTCTTCATGCAATTCACGGTGGTCTCGCCGGGCATGAAGTAGGGCGTAGAGATAAAGACGTATTTGGTGGCCATGCTAATAAGGGTAAAATAGGCCTGCTGGATGGAGGTCCAGTCGCTGTCCGGCCCGGAGGAGACGACTTGCACCACCACGTTGCCGTCCGCGCGCTTGGCGGGCAGGTACTCCTCCTTGTTCAGGAGCAACTCGCGGCAGGCAAAATACCAGTCGGTTAGGAACACGAGGTGCAGGGAGATGATCGCCTCACCCTTGATCTTGAGATGCGTATCCCGCCATATCCCGATACCGGGGAGGCCATGCAAATAACGGTCGGCGAAGTTAAGGCCGCCGAGGAAACCGACCTCCCCGTCGATAATGACGATCTTGCGGTGGTTGCGGTAGTTGACCTTCCCGGTAAAGAGAGGGAAGCGCACGGGGAGAAAGGGGTAGACCTGTACCCCGGCCCGGCGCATCTCCATAATGTATCGCTTCGAAAGTCGCCAGCACCCCACGTCGTCGTAGATCAAGCGCACCTCAACGCCCTCGCGGGCTTTCCGGATCAGGAGTTCCTTCAGGCGATCGCCCAACTCGCCCTCCTCGATGATGTAATACTCGAGGTGGATATAACTCCTGGCCTTGGAGATGGCAAGAAAGATCGAGCGGAAGGTCTCCTCGCCGTTATTGAGCACCTCCAGCGTGTTGTAGCGGGAGAGCAGTGCCTTGCTGTTGTTGAGCAGCAAGTTCATCAGGCGACGAGCAACTTCCATGTCCTCTTTTTTCAGGAACTCGGCCTTCTTGATCCGTTGCTTCTGGTCCTCGCTCATGTATTGAAGCCACTTGAAGTCGCCCAGCTCTTTCATCGAGAACATCTTGACCTTCCGGTAATTGGTGCCGAAATAGAAGTAGAGAACGATCCCCGCCACCGGCAACAAGATCAACACCAACATCCACGCCAGCGTCCGCACCGGATTGCGGTTCTCGAGAACGATCTTGAACGCGATCCCGACTACCGCGACGATGTAGAGGAGGATGAGGCTATATGTCGTGACGATTTTCCAGTCCATCTTATTTCTTTTACCTTCGCGTCATGAATACAATATCCCGGCTATACTCGCGCGCCCTGATCGAACTGAAAAACAGTTACGGGGAGGAAGAGATCCGGTTCTTGTGCACCGTCATCTTCCGCGAGGTTTTCCGGTACACAAAGGTAGACATTCATCTGAGAAAACACGATCCCTTAGAGGAGGGAGGGGTAAATAAATTTTTAGAGATCATCGCCGGATTGAAGGAGGGACGGCCCTTCCAGTACGTGATGGGGGAGACCGAGTTCGCCGGGAAACGATTCCGGGTGAACGAGGAGACCTTGATTCCCAGGCCGGAGACGGAGGAACTGGTGGAGTGGATCCGGGCCTCGGGGGGAGTGAAGGAGGGAGAGCGTTTGTTGGACATCGGCACGGGGAGCGGTTGCATCGCTATCGTGCTGGCGGGGTGGTTCCCCGGGGGGAAGGTGCAGGGGGTGGATATTTCGGCGGAAGCACTCCGGGTGGCGAGCGAGAACGCGCGATTGAACGGGGTGAGGGTCGATCTCCTGGAACGGGACATCCTGCATCACGACGCGTGGGAGTGGCCGGTATATAACGTGATCGTAAGCAACCCCCCCTACGTCCGGCTCTCCGAACGGGCGATGATGCACGAACGGGTGGTGGCACACGAACCGCATCGCGCGCTGTTCGTGCCGGACCAGGATCCCCTGTTGTTTTATCGCGTGATCGCCGGCTTCGGGCAGCACCACCTCGCGGCGGGCGGACGTTTGTTTTTCGAGATCAACGAGGCGATGGGGGCGGAAGCGACCCGCCTACTGGAGGGGATGGGATACGGAGAGATCGAGGTGCGGCAAGATCTCTTTGGAAAGGAACGGATGATACGGTGCGTATGGAAGTGAAAAAGGCGTTACAGGTAATCGCTGCCCGCTGCAGCCGGCGGGAGTATGCATCGCTCGACGTGATCGCGTGGTTGCAGCGGCAAGCGTTAACGGAGGAGGAGGTGGCCGCTTGCATGGCCTTTCTACGGGAGCATCGTTTCGTGGACGACGCGCGTTTCGCGCGGGCTTACGCCCGGGACAAGTCGCGTCTCAAGCGATGGGGGCACCTCAAGATCGAACAGGCACTACGGCAAAAACACCTGCCGAACGAGGTGATCGCCCAAGCCCTCGCGTCGATCAAGGAGACGGGCGCGGATCCCGACACGACATGCCTACAACTCTTGCAGCAGAAAGGGAAATGGCTGAAAGAGACGGACCCCGGCAAGCGGAAGGTCAAACTCACCCGATTTGCCCTGGGCCGCGGGTTTGATCACGAAACGGTACGCCGGGCCATCGCGAAGCTGGGATCGTCGCCCGCGTGAGGTTTCCATCACGCTTGAAATCAAGATGCCCAACTGCGTCGCCGGCCCACCGGGGGAGGTTGCCACTCGAACTGTTTTATAACATGTAAATTGCAAAGTACGCGCTTTTATTTTACTTTCGCGTGGCAAACTAAAAAAGGGGAAAAAGGAAGGAACTCCTTCCTGCGAAGCTTACAGTATAAAATAGGAATGATTGTTAATGTTTAAAGAGATGACAAAAGAGAAAAAATTTATCACGTGTGATGGAAACGCCGCCGCCGCGCATGTAGCGTACATGTTTAGCGAGGTGTCGTGTATCTACCCGATCACCCCCTCCTCTCCGATGGCCGAGTACGTCGACGAGTGGGCCGTACAGGGCAGGAAGAATATATTCGGCGAGACCGTTCGCCTCGTGGAGATGCAGTCCGAAGCGGGTGCCGCGGGTGCCGTACACGGGGCACTGCAGGCGGGCGCGTTGACGACCACCTACACGGCCTCGCAGGGGCTGTTGTTGATGATACCGAACATGTACAAGATCGCCGGGGAGTTACTCCCTTGCGTGTTTCACGTGAGCGCGCGGGCCTTGGCGGCTCACGCGCTTTCTATTTTCGGCGACCACGCGGATATCTACTCGGCGCGGCAAACCGGCTTCGCGATGCTGGCCAGCGGTTCCGTGCAGGAGGTGATGGATCTCTCGGCGGTGGCACACTTGACGGCCATCAAGTCGCGCGTGCCGTTCCTGAACTTCTTCGACGGCTTCCGGACCTCGCACGAGATCCAGAAGATCGAGCAGATCAACGCGGAGGAGGTACGGGGACTGGTAGACATGGAGGCGCTACAGGCGTTCCGCGACCGGGCACAGAATCCCGAGACACCCGCCACGCGGGGAACGGCGCAGAATCCCGACGTCTATTTCCAGGGCCGCGAGGCATCCAATCGCTTCTATGACGCGGTGCCCGACATGGTGGCCGAGTACATGACCGCGATCGCCGGGATCACGGGCCGGCACTACCACCCGTTCGATTATTACGGGGCACCGGATGCCGAGCAGGTGCTCGTGGCGATGGGTTCCGTGACGGAGACGATCCGCGAGGTCATTGATTACAAGGTGGCCCGCGGCGAGAAGGTGGGGTTGATTGCCGTCCACCTCTATCGCCCGTTCTCGGCCGCGTACTTCATGGCGGCCGTGCCGGCATCCGTCAAGCGCGTCGCCGTGCTGGACAGGACGAAGGAACCGGGCGCGAACGGCGACCCGCTCTACCTCGACGTGCGCGACGTGTTCTACGGCAAGGCCAACGCCCCGTTGATCGTGGGCGGACGCTACGGGTTGGGGTCCAAGGACGTGACGCCCGCCCAGGTGATCGCCATCTACGAGAATCTCGCCGCCGCCGAGCCGAAAAATAATTTCACGGTGGGGATTACCGACGACGTGACGTTCCACTCGCTCCCGCTGGGAACGGAGGTGAAGGTGACTTCCGAGGCAACCTACGAGGCAAAGTTCTACGGGCTGGGATCCGACGGCACCGTGGGGGCGAACAAGAACTCGATCAAGATCATCGGTAGCGCTACCGACAAGTATTGCCAGGCCTATTTCGCGTACGACTCGAAGAAGTCGGGCGGGTTCACGGCCTCGCACCTCCGCTTCGGGGACGAGCCGATCCGCTCGACCTACTTAGTGACCACGCCGGATTTCGTCGCGTGCCACGTGCCGACGTACGTCCACGCGTATGACGTGCTGAAAGGCCTGAAACGGGGCGGCTCCTTCTTGCTGAACTCCCCGTGGGACGCGGACGAGGTGGCGGAACACCTGCCGAATAGCATGAAGCGCTACCTGGCCGAGAACGAGATCAATTTCTATATCATCAACGGCACCCGCCTGGGGCAGGAACTGGGCCTGGGGAATCGCACGAACACGATCATGCAGTCGGCGTTCTTCAGGATCACGAATGTCATCCCCTACGAGTTGGCGGTGAAGGAGATGAAAAAGGCCATCGACAAGTCCTACGGCTCGAAGGGCGAGTCGATCCTCAAGAAGAATTACGCGGCGGTGGATGCCGGCGGTGACGCGGCCAACGTGGTGAAGGTCACCATCCCGGCCGAGTGGAAGAGTTTGCCGGCAACGAGTGCTCCCGCGGCCACCGATCGCCCGGCGTTTATCCGCGAGGTGGTCGACGTGATGAACGCGCAGGCCGGCGACGACCTCCCCGTGAGCGCGTTCGCCGGTCGCGAGGACGGCACGTTCCCCGCCGGCACGAGCCGCTACGAGAAACGCGGCATCGCGATCGAGGTGCCGGAGTGGCAGTCGGCCAACTGCATACAGTGTAACCAGTGCGCCTACGTTTGCCCCCACGCCGCGATCCGTCCCTTCCTGCTGACAGGAGAAGAGGCCGCCGCGGCCCCGGCCGGCACGGCGACGAAACCGGCTATCGGGAAAGAGTTGGCCGGCCACCAGTTCCGCATCCAGGTATCCCCGCTGGATTGCACCGGTTGCGGTAACTGCGCCGATGTCTGCCCGGCGAAGGAGAAGGCCTTGCTGATGAAGCCTATCGCCTCGCAAGGCGCCGAGATCGAACGCTTCACGTACATGGACGAGCAGGTGGGCTACAAGCCGCTGGTCGCTCCCGTCAACGTGAAAAACTCGCAGTTCCAGCAGCCGCTGTTCGAGTTCTCCGGGGCGTGCGCCGGTTGCGGCGAAACGCCGTATATCAAGCTGATCACCCAGCTGTTCGGCGAACGGATGATGGTGGCGAACGCTACCGGCTGTAGTTCCATCTACGGCGGTTCCGCCCCCTCGACCCCCTACTGCAAGCACTACGTGTCGGGCCGCGGGCCAGCGTGGGCCAACTCGCTGTTCGAGGACAACGCCGAGTATGGTTTCGGCATGGCAGAAGGCACTATCCGCCTGCGCGAGCGGGTGAAACGCCTGTTGGAGGAGCACCTCTCCTCGTTCACCGATGCCACACGGGCAGTTGCTGACGCGTGGATCGCCGCGTATGCCGACGGGGAACGGACGCTGGAGACCAGCGACGCGCTGGCTGCCGCGCTGGAACAGGAGACCGGCCCGGCCGCCCGGGAGATACTGGCCCTGAAGAAATATTTCACGAAGAAGTCGCAGTGGATCTTTGGCGGCGACGGGTGGGCGTACGACATCGGTTACGGCGGCCTGGATCACGTGCTCGCCAGCGGCCAGGACGTGAATATCCTCGTGGTGGACACGGAGGTCTACTCCAACACGGGAGGACAATCCTCCAAGTCGACTCCGGTGGGTGCCGTGGCCAAGTTCGCGGCCAGCGGGAAGCGGGTGCGTAAGAAAGACCTGGGCATGATGGCCGCCTCCTACGGCTACGTCTACGTGGCGCAAGTGGCGATGGGCGCCAACCAAGCGCAATATTTCAAGGCCTTGAAAGAGGCTGAGGCCTTCCCCGGGCCATCGTTGATCATCGCCTACGCTCCCTGTATCAACCACGGCCTGAAAGCCAGCATGGGCAAGTCGCAAGCCGAGGCGAAACGGGCCGTGGAGTGTGGTTACTGGCACCTCTATCGCTATAACCCGCTGCTGGAGGAGGAGGGGAAGAATCCTTTCCAACTCGATTCCAAGGAGCCGGATTACAGCAAGTTCAAGGAGTTCCTGATGGGCGAGGTACGGTATAGTTCGCTGGCCAAGGTGGCCCCGGAAGAGGCCGAGGAGTTGTTCGCGACGACCGAGCGGGACGCCAAATGGCGCTATGACGGGTATAAACGTCGCGCGAGCCTCGCGTATTAGTACAAGAAGAAGGGTGCTGTCTCAAAAGTCTCGCGTGAACGGCCGTGCAAGAGTATAGCTCGAAGCAATCCAGGGATTTACTGGTTCCTATATGGCTTCCCGCTCGTCTCTCGCGGTTTGCAATGACGAATACCGACTTTTGAGATAGCCCTTTTTTCAATGCCCCGAATGGAACAAATACGTATGAAATGCGTATTATATAAAACTAAAACGACGTCTTCCATGAAGATGGAATACAGAATAACCCTATAAAAATGAAATGAGCATGAAAAGAAAACAATTGTGGTTAGTAGGCCTCTTAGTGAGTGTGGTGTGTGGCTGTTCGCATCCAGAGGTAAATCTTAAAATCAGCCCGGTGGAATTAAGTGCCCAAGAAAACAACCTGAAATTAACGTTCACCCGCAAGGTCATCTCTTCCGCCGACCCCGCGGTGGAGAAGCAATGCTCGCTGTTCAACGAGCACGTCAACCAGTTTGTCACCGATTTAAGGGATTCCCTTTTCAACCAATTGCCATCAGCAGAGGAGGGGATCGCGGCCGACACGAATGTGACGCCTCACCCGTACGAGTTTTGGGTCTCGGATACGGTGTTCCGGGCGACGAATCACTACATCAGCATGCGGCTCACCGTCTATACGTACACCGGTGGGGCTCACGGGATGACTTATTTCTACGCGTTTAATTACGACCTGCGCAAGCAGCAGTTCTTAGACAACGCCCGATTACTCGACCTCGCCCGGAAAGAGAAGATAGAGAAACTCTTGAAAGCCCGGTTGGATAATAGATCCGGCTGTTTCACGGAAGCCCCGACGATAGACGAATCCACGGTACTCAACTTCTCGACGAAGGAGCTGATCTTCTCTTATCCCCCGTACGCGCTCGGCCCGTATTCCTGCGGCACCGCGGAGATTATCGTCCCGCGGGAAGAACTGGGAGACGCCGTCAAGGTGCGACTATAATACAAGCCATCCGCGTGTTAACTTACGGGGCTGTCTCAAAAGGGATCGCCGTGGGACGCGTGAGGGCCAAGACGGGCCACTCCACATCTCCGAGATAGAGCATAGACGCTTGGAAAAATGGAAGATGCCTTGAAAGAGGGCGACAAGGTCACGGTGAAATTGATCGACATCGCCCCCAAAACGGGCAAGTTCAAACTCTCCCGCAAGGTACTGCTCCCCAAGCCGGAAAATCCGGGAGGCGAGGAGAGAGAAAGAGAGGATCATCACTACCGGGGCACCCCCCCCGCACCTTGAAAAAAGAGGATAGATAAAAAAGAGGGTGTGTCAAAAGTCTGGACACACCCTCTTTTAGTATTTTTTAAATTGGCGTGGATGTTCGAGAACTGCTATCCCAACACGCTGGATACCACCGTCGACTTCCAGGTGAAAGAGGGACGCCCCGACACCTTCGTGATCACGGGCGACATCAACGCCATGTGGCTCCGCGACTCCGCCGCGCAGGTGTGGCCCTACCTGCCCTTGTGCAAGCAAGACGAGCCGTTACGCCTCCTGATCGCCGGCGTGATCAATCGCCACACCCGGTGTATCCCGTCGGCCTGATCGTCTCCACGTTCCGTCCTTCGGACGATGCCAACGTGCCCAGCCTACTCTCGTTCCCTTACCTCGGGGCGGTAGCGCCCGACGACCCGCTCTATCTAAATACCCGCGCACTGGTATGGAACACGGATACCCCCTCCTTCACCGGCCACCACCTACAAGCGCTTTCACGATCCCCGCGACCCGCGCCACCTCCTCGTCGGCCAGCGAACTGCCCGAGGGAAGGCAAAGACCGTCGCGGAAAAGACGCTCGCTCGTGCCGTCACCGTAAAAAGGAGCCGAGGCGAACACGGGCTGCAAGTGCATCGGCTTCCACCACGGGCGAGTCTCTATGTTAGCGGCCTCGCAAGCCAGACGGATATCCTCCCGCGTCACGCCCCCCGCGCGCGAGGGATCGACGATGATCGCCGTTAACCAGTGATTCGACCGGAAACCCGCGTCGGGCTCCGTTAACAACCGGATACCGTCTAACCCGGCGAAAGCCTCCCGGTAAAGCCCGTTGATCGCCCGACGCCGCGCCACCCGGCTCGCCAACACCTCCATCTGCCCGCGACCGATACCGGCGCAAATATTACTCATCCGGTAATTGTAACCGA
>JAISNC010000083.1 GCA_031276355.1 Odoribacteraceae bacterium | reverse complement strand
AGTAGCAAACCGCGCAACAAGTTGGTAATGGAAGTTCTGGAAAAAACAGGGCAGGTGGAACGCGCGGGGCAGGGTGTTGACAAAATGTACTACAATTGCCTGATGGAAGGAAAACCGTTGCCGGATTATTCGCATACAGATGAATATCAGGTGGAATTATGTTTGCGGGCAAAGATCGTAGATGAGGCATTTTACATTTTTTTAAAAGAAGTACAATTCAACCGGAAAGACAAACTGAACGTATTTGATTTGCTCACGCTGGATAAGGTGCGACAAGGGATTTCAACGGGTTTATTTGAAGAATCGGTCGAAAAACTGCAACGCGAAGGGTTGATAAAACATCAAAGTTCGGCAGATAAAAAATATGTACTGGGTGATTTGTACTACGCAATTGCCAGGCAACCGGCATACGTTAAAGAATATAGGGCCATTGATTTACAGTTAATTGCAGGATGTTTTGAGAAAGCAAACGAGGTTTCAATGAAAGATTTTGTTGCGGCGTTTGAAAATCAGTTATCACGTGGGCAGGTCAAATATTTGATATTGAAGTTGGAAAAAAATAAACTGATTGAGAAAAAAGGGGGAGGGCGTTCAATAAAATATCACTTAAACGGGAATATAAACGGAAAGGAAGATATTGCCAGACAATTTATAGAGGTAATTCAATTCGCCAAATAGAGGCAAATTTTCGCCAAATAAGCTATTCCTGTTTTAGTGTTTCTATTATCAAATAATTGATTATCAATATGATTTTAATTCGCCAAATAGAGGCAAATTTTCGCCAAACATTGTAGGAACGATGTAGGGGCGAAAAATCTTTCGCCCTCGCGGATTGTTTTGTTTTTTTGAATTAGGTGGAAATGAGGTTGCTGGTCGTGTTATTTGGAATCCACGCATTGTTGGTGGTAGATGTGTGCCCGTTAGGGGCCGTCTCAAAAGGGATCGCGCCCGGAGTGCTCTCACAAGTCGGGTATCGCGAGCAAAACAATCGTGAGGCGAAAATTTTTCGCCCCTACACCCTAACGTCATTGGTAACCCGAAGGGGAAAGCCATTCAGCCATTTACTGGTTTCTGGATTGCTTCCCGCTACGCCCCAACTTCTTCTTCTCCCCTGGCCTTGCCCAGCCGGTAAGTAGTGGGCGATTTCCCGAAGGCCTCTTTAAAGTGCCGGTTAAAGTGCTTGAGGCTATTGAATCCGACCATGTCCGCGATCTCGGAGATGCGGTAAGGAGTTCCTTGAAGCAGTTGCGCGGCCCGCTGCATACGGGCCTGTCGGATAAAGACGGAGGGAGTCTGGCCCGTGATCGCGTGCAACCTGCGGAAGAGGTTCGAGCGGCACAGGCCAAGCTCCTTGGCAAGATCATTGACGGAGTAATCCGTATTGTCGATATTCCGCTCGACATGGTACAAGGCCCGCTGTACAAACTCTTCTTCGGGCGATAGGAGGGGAACGGGAAAGTGTTCCGACAGGGCCGACGCGTCCTCCAGCACCAAAGATAACTCGTACCGGCGCGCCTCGTTCTTTTCCTGGTCGATAAGCTCCTTCAGGGCGTCGGTAACGCGGACGAGGGTATCCCGGACGAAACTGGAGGCGGGATGAACCGGCAGCGGTATCTTTTTAAAATCGCGCTCTTCTTTCATGTCAGTTGTGACTTGTCGACGGGTTTCTCTCCTGTGCCGCTTGCTCCCTGTAAGCAGAGGGGGTCGCGTTGAAGCGCGCCTTGAACGCCTTGCCGAAATACTGTATCGAGTTGAAACCGCAGCGCTCGGCCACCTCGGTGACGGGCAACGCCGGCTGCTGTTCCAGCAGCGCGGCAGCACGGCACAAGCGGGTGGCGGCGATCAGGTCATTCGGGGTTTGGCCGGTGATCGCCTTGATCTTGGCAAAGAGGGCCGTGCGGGAGAGGATCGCCTCGCGGCAGAGAAACGCGACGTTCAGGGAGGGGCTACCCATGTTCTCCTCGATCAGGCGCAGGATCTTGGCGATAAACTGCTCGTCCATCGCGTTCGTGGTGATGCTCTTTGTCGAGGTGAACTGCCCCGAGCGGAACTTGTGCTGAAGAATCTCCCTATTCTTCAGCAGGTTGCTACAACGCGTCAGGAGGAGATCAAGGTGAAACGGCTTATGGACATAGTCGTCGGCACCGCGTTCCAGGCCCTCGATATTCTGCTCGGTGGAGACGAGCGACGTGAGGAGGATCACGGGGATGTGGCACGTCTCGAAATTCCCTTTGATGCGCTCGCACAACTCGTACCCCGTCAGGCCGGGCATCATGATGTCGCTGATCACGAGGTCGGGTTGCAGTTGTCCCGCCTTGAGCAAGCCCTCCTCGCCGTTGGCCGCCTGTTCGACGCGATAGGTACGGGAGAATATCCCGGCAAGCAGTGCCCGCAACTCCTCGTCGTCCTCCACGAGCAGCACGCGTTTCCCGTCGGCGGGCGCGGGCGGTGACGTCTCGTCGCTGGCCGGGAGGTGTCGCGGCAAGATGGGCGGCGGCGCGGGCGGGTCATCCTCCGCGAAAACGATCTTCTCCTTCCCCTCGAGCCGCTCCCGGCCGGTAGGCAACTCGACGGTGAAGGTGGCCCCGGCCCCCACCTCGCTGTCGACGCGGATCGTCCCCTCGTGTAGCTCGACGATGGCTTTCGCGATGGCCAGGCCAATGCCTTTCCCGGTGTCCGCCTCGTTCTCGTCGTGGTGGTAAAAGCGTTGGAAGATGGTAGTGAAAAGCGCCTTGTCGATGCCGCTCCCGGTGTCCGCCACGGTGATAGCCACGCGGTCCGGCGCGGGGGTGACGGTCACGGCCACGCGGCCTCCCTGTCCCGTGTGCTTAAAAGCGTTGGAGAGCAGGTTGTAGAACACCTTCTGCAACTGTCCGGCATCTATATATAAAGGTGTCTCGCCAGGCGGTGCCTCGAGCAGGAGGGCGATGCCCCGCGCCTCGGCGTACGCGCGGAAGGAGGCAAGCGTCTCCTCGAGGAGGGGGACGATGTCCTGCCGCCGCACCTTGATTTTCAGGAATCCCTGTTCCTGTTTCCGGAAATCTATCAACTCGTCAATCAGCAACTTCAGGCGCTCGGCGTTGCGGCGAACGCTGGCGATGGCGCGGCGGTAGGCCGGCCCCGGGGGGAGCGACTGCATCACGAGGTCGAGTTGCCCGAGGATCAGCGTCAAAGGGGTTCGGAACTCGTGCGAGATGTTCGTGAAGAAGGTGAGCTTCCACTGCGTGACGCGCTCCTTTCGCTCCTTCTCCTTCCGCTCGAGCACCAACAGCCGGCGCGAGTCCATGTAGCGGATCACGAGGGCCGTGATGCCGACGATAAGCAGTATGTACACGAGGTACGCGGGGGGCGAGGCGTAATAAGGGGGCGAAACATTGATCCGCAACACGACGCGGGAGGCAGCCTCCTCGCCCTGTTTCTCCTCGACGATCAACTCGTGGTGTCCCGACGGGAGATTCGCGTAACTGATCGTGTTGCCGGGGGAGAGATCGTGCCAGCGGTCGTCGTTCCCGGCCAACTTGTAGTGATAGGCCGCGGGGTTAAAGTTAATCCAGTCGTCGGGACAGAAAGAGATATCGACGGATGCCTGGTCGTGCGCGAGGGAGATCTCCGCGACATAAGGGAGAGCGACATCGAGGATCCCCGTCCGGTCGCCGGGAGTCACCGGCTGGTCGTTCACGGCGAGGCGCGTAAAACGCACCCGCGGGGAGGAGCGCTGGATGTCGAGGTCCGACTCGCGGCACCACGCGATGCCGTTCATCCCTCCCATGAAAAGCTCCCCCGCCTCGCTCCTGTAGATGCAGCCGTTCTGCATGGAGACCAGCGGGAAACCGTTGTAGGTGTTGTAATTGACAGCGCTCATCCGGTCGACGTCGACCACCGATATTCCCGTCTCGCTCCCCACGAGGATCTTGCCCGAGGAGGTCTCGGCCAAGGCGCAGGTATTGTCGCTCTCGATGCCGCAATTTCCCTGGTGGTAATGGCGCGTGGTTCTCGTCCCCGCGTCGAAACGCAGCAGGCCGTTCCGCCCCGTGGCTATCCAAATGCGACCGCGGCTATCCTCGAGGAGGGCGTTGATGCCGTCCCGCGCGAGGGTGGTGTCGTGCAGCACGCGCCGCCGGCCTTCGACACCCGGCCCGTACATCTTGAAGCGATTGCTCAAGGGGACGGTGTAGAGGTTCGCCCGGGCATCGACCAGCACGTCGAACACGCGCGTGTCGTCAATCAACTTCACCACCTGTTCCGAACGCGCATCCAGCACGTAGACACCCGCGTAGGTGGCGAGGTAGAGGCTGTCGCCGTGCAGACGCACGCGGTGGACGATCTCCGTGTTTTCGGGATTCACGTTATCACCGTCGCGGATAGTGACGTGGGTAAAGGCGGCGCGGCGGATATCGTAGTAGGTCACGCCGCCCATGAAGGCACCAATCCAAAGGGCATCGCGCGCCCGGTCGTATTGCAGGCACTTGATGTTGTTGCCGGCGATGCGACTGTTCGACGTGTTATAAAAGTGCCCCCGGCCCGTCGTCCGATCGTAGAAATAGAGTCCCTTGTCGGAGGTGGCGGCCCAAAGATTACCGCGCTTGTCGAGGGTGATGTCCGCGATGATGGTCCACGTGCTGTTGTCGCTGATGATCGGGATACTGTTAAAGCGGGTGGGCCGCGTATTGAAGTAAGAGATGCCCGTGTAGTAAGACCCCAGCCAGATGGTGCCGTGCGCGTCTTTCATGATGCACTCGACGGTCAGGCTACGCAAGCTATGCAACGGCTCGTCGGACTTCCCGAAGTGGTGAAACTCCCCGGTGGCCGGGTCGTGGCAGTCGAGGCCGTACATGGTACCGAACCAGAGGAGGCCGTCGTCGTCCTCGAGCACGCAACGGACGTAGTTGTCGACGAGGCTGCGCGGGTCGTCGGGGCGGTGTTTGTATTGCCGGATGTGGCCGCACGGGTCGATGACGAAGATGCCCTCGCTGCGGGTGGTGACCCAGAGGTTTCCCTGGCTATCTTCCGCGAGGGCACTGATCTTGCTGCCGGTGGGGATCACGCGCGTCAAGCTGTCGTCAAGGCGGTAAAGGCCCCGGTTTATCGTGCCGAGGTAGAGGGTGCCGGCAGAGGTGGCGGCGATGGCGGTGATCTCGCCGATGTCAGGGAGGAGGGCGAGAACGGAACTTTTGTCGTGCTCGTGGCGCAGCACGCGCCGGTAGGCCGCGGCGAAGAGTACCCCATCGCGCAGGCAGGCCGAAGAGATCGTTTGGTGGGCAAGCAGGGAGTCGGGGAAGAGGGGGGAGAAGGTACCGGAGCGCAGGTCGTGGACGATGATGTTGGTCGTCTGACAAAGGAAGATCCGGCCGGCGCGTTCACCGAGGATGCTTTTCACTTGCTGGCGCGGGAGGAGTCCCTGGCGCGCATCGCCGGTGACGGGATCTTCGGGAAGCCTCCCGTTGTAACGGAAGAGGCCATTACTGCTGGAGATCCAAATCACGCCGTGCTCGTCCTGATAGAGTGACAAGATATTGCCCTGAAAGAATCCCTCTTCCACCCCCAAGTGTTTGAACGCGAGCCGTGACGGCACGGCAAGGGCGTCCGCGTGCATGAACAGAAGGCAAAAGAGCACAATCACGTTTCGCATGGTTGGAATTTTGACGGTAAAGGTAATGAAAATCTTAATAAATCAAGCATAACCGTAACCTCACCCGAGGTCGCGACGTATCCCGTTACGGGATTGCCACGCGGGCACGGTGATTGCGGGCAGGAGTGGAAACGAAATCCTCTCTTTTCGTATGTTTTCTCTAAGAAGTTCTTTTTTACGGGTATATTTTATACTTTTGTGACGATTATTACTCACGCTTGATGTCATTGAAGATGAAAACAGCACTTGATGATAGCCGGGAACTACCCGCAGACAGCCAAGACTTTAAAAAACCGCGCGCGGGTGGCTACTTGCACCGGGGTATAGCGTGAACCCGGCCCGTCCGAATACAAGGATAGATAAATCAATCGCAACATGGAAAGTAACCCACAATTGGAATTAGCCTTCAGTTACCTGGAAAACACCGGGACCAACGTCTTCCTGACGGGAAAAGCGGGCACGGGAAAGACCACTTTCCTAAAACAGTTAAAGAGTCGCTCCCCGAAGCGAATGGTCGTGTTGGCCCCCACGGGGGTGGCCGCGATCAACGCGGGAGGGGTCACGATCCACTCGTTCTTCCAGCTCTCCTTCGGGCCTTACATCGCCGGGGTAACGCGGAGCGACGCTGCATCGTACGTCAACAAATTCAGCCGGGAGAAGATCAGCATCATACGCAGCATCGACCTGCTCGTCATCGACGAGATCAGCATGGTCCGCGCCGACGTGCTCGACGCCATGGACGACGTGCTACGCCGTTACCGCGACCGGCATCGCCCGTTCGGGGGAGTACAGCTCCTGATGATCGGGGATATTCAACAGCTGGCACCCGTGGCCAAGGAGGAGGAGTGGGCCTTGTTGAAAAAGTATTACGAGTCAGTCTATTTCTTCCACAGCAAGGCTCTGCAAGAGACAAGTTATGTCTCTATCGAGTTAAAAACCATCTACCGGCAACAGGATACCCTCTTCATCGACCTGCTGAACCGCGTGCGAGAGAATCACGCGGACGACGAGACCCTCCGCCTGTTGAATCAACGCTATATCCCCGCGTTCACCCCCGCGGACGAGGAGGAGTACATCACCCTGACCACCCACAACCAACAGGCACGCAAGATCAACGACTCTCGCTTAGCGAGCCTCACCACCCCCGCCCACACCTTCCACGCGGAGGTGAAGGACGACTTCCCCGATTACGCGTTCCCGACCGACCGGCAGCTGGTGCTCAAGGAGGGTGCCCAGGTGATGTTCGTGAAGAACGACTCCTCGCCCGATAAACGGTACTATAACGGGAAGATCGGGAAGGTGGTTGCCATCGGCCGGGACACGATCGAGGTGCGGGGGAAGGAGGATGGAGAGACGATCCGGGTGACGCGCGAGGAGTGGAAGAACACGCGGTACACGATCGATGCCGGTAGCAAGGAGTTGATCGAGAAAGTCGAGGGTACCTTCAAACAGTACCCGCTAAAGACCGCCTGGGCCATCACGATTCACAAGAGCCAGGGACTGACTTTCGACAAGGCCGTGATCGATCCCCACGCGGCGTTCGCCCACGGCCAGGTATACGTGGCGTTGAGTCGCTGCAGAAGCCTCGAAGGGCTGGTGTTGAGCGCCCCCCTCCACGCCACCGCGCTGAAAAAAGAGGAGACGATCGACCACTTCGTCTCCGGCATCACGGATCCCGCCCAGGAGGAGTTGCAACGGGCCTGTAAGGAGTATTACAAGACCCTATTGCTGGAGCAGTTCAATTACGACCTATTATTCCTGCGCGTAGACTATGTTTATCGCGTGACGAGCGAGCACCTCTATCTCCTCTACCCCGGCTTCGTGCAGCGCTACCGGGAAGCACGCGACCATCTCTTGCTGGAGTTAGGAACGGTTTCGAAGCGCTTCCAAAATCAGTTAGCGCGTTTGATAGATGCCTCGAACGATCCCGCGACAGACCCCGCGTTGGCGGAACGGGTAGCCAAGGGACAACTCTATTTCGAGGAGCAGACGGAGCGCTTCGCCGTCTCCCTATTAGAGGAAGGTATGCCCGACATAGACAACAAGGAGACCCGAAAAATCATCGAACGGGCAATAGCCCCCCTGATAGAGGAGTGTAACGTCAAGACAGAGACGCTAAAAGCTCTCCAGGGCGGATTTTCGATCAAGAAATACCTGATTGCCAAGGCCAAAGCCAGGATCCCGGTACCCATCCCCAAGCCCAGCGGGGAGAAGAAAAGTGCCGCGGGCCGGAAAGAGAAAAAAGGGGAAGACACGCTGGACATCCAACACCCGGCGCTCTATCAAGCGTTGCGCGCGTGGCGTCGAGCGGAGTCGGAGAAGACGAACCTCCCGGCGTATTCCATACTTCAACAACGGGCCTTGGTGGGGATAGCCAACCTGCTGCCTACCTCCAAGAGCGACCTGCTGGCCATCCCGGGCATCGGGAAGGTCATAGCGGAACGGTACGGACGGCAGATCCTGGAACTCGTTGACACGCACCGCATGCGGAGTGACCACGAAGAGTAACGCGGGCTTACCCAGACAAAAGACACGGGGTGCCCCCACCCCCTGATACGCGGAGGAGGGGTGTCTCGAAAGTTGCTCTTCGCTCGACCGGGTCCGTTATCGCAAATATAATCGGAAAATTCAAATGTACACGTTTTACAAATTCAAATGTACAAAAATTCGGGATTTCAAGACACGTCAACTATCATTTAATTCATGATTGATCGGTACCGGGCGATCGTGACGCGTGTTGTCGCCGATCCGGGTCATTAGCTCGTCGGGCTGGCACGCCCGACGAGCGACCGGGAGCAAAAGTCCCCGGTCGCGTGACTTCGGCGCTCGCTCGCGTTAGCATGTCGGGCGAGATCTTCCTGCTAACGGCCCGTCAGGGTGTATCCTTTTCATCCCTTCCTTCTCCCGGGAGCGGTTCCTCGACGTAATTACCCGGTGAATCGTTCACCCCGAGGTACACGACCGTCATCGGGTTTTTCCTCTCCTCGTCATCCACGCGGTAGATGGCCATGCCGTCGGACGCGACGAGCTCGCGTAACTCTACTCTCTTCACTTCTTGCTTCATGTGTCTATGTTATTAAGGTGTAATTTTTCTCCACCAGGATGGCCTTTTGCTCGTCCGGGATCATGGCCAGCACGCGGGCGGCAACTTGAATCGTTCGTGTCGTCCCGCCCGTGTTATCGCCGAGGTTGGCAACGAGACCGAGGACGGACTTCTTGGACAGGAGTGGCGACGAGTCCATAACCAGGTTGTTCGATGGTACCCACCCGGGGTCGATTTCGAGTACCTCGAGGGAACGGCACGAGTTGAACACATAGTTCCCGATCGATGTCACGCTGCCAGGGATAAATATCGAACGGAGCGCGCTACACCCTCTGAACGCCGAGTTTCCCAGGGTCGTTATCCCTGGCGGGAGATGGATGATCGAGAGCGACAAACAGCCATAGAACGCGTTATCTGCTATACTCGTGAGACCAGGCGGTAGAATCACGCCGTCCAAGCGATTGCAATAACTGAACGCGCCGTGACCCAGTGTTTTTAACGTCGTGGGTAACGACACCACTTGAAGCGTGGCGCATTGCCGGAAGGCGTCCTGGCTGATGGCGACTACTCCTTCCGGGATATCCACTCGCCAGAGAGCAGCGCATTTTAAAAACGAGTAACTTGGAACGGTGGTCACGCCGGTTGGCACCTCCGCCTCGCTCAGCGACGCGTTCTCGTTGAAGGCCCGTCCAGTCGAAAGCAACGTGCATGCTTTCGGCATCCTTGCCTTTCTCAGCGCGCCGCAACCGTTGAAATTTACCGATCCCGCGGAGTCTATCATGGAGAGATCTACCTCGACAAGGCTACGACAGTTCAAAAAACTTATATTCCCGACCGTTTTGAGTGTCGAGGGGAACGACACTCGCCTAAGCGACACGCATTCATCAAACGTGACCTGTGCCGTCGTCGTTATCCCTTCCGGGATATCCAGCTCGACCAGCGCCTTGCATTCAGTGAATACCAATGTCCCGATATTCGCGAGGCCGGGGGAAAGCTTGATGGCGACAAGGCCAGCACAGTACTGGAACGCCATGCCGCCCATTGACACGAGCGTGGATGGCAACGAGACCCGTCGCAAGGACGCGCATGCCAGGAAAGCGCTGGTCTCGATAGAGGTGACTCCCTCCGGTATATTGATCTCGTGAAGAGAAACGCAATTCTTAAAACAACTCTCCCTGATGACGCGCAACGTTGACGGGAGCGAGACGCTGGAGAGGGCGTGGCATCCCTCCATGCAACGCGCGCCCAAGTGCGTTACACCCCCCGGGATCATGACCTCTCTAAGAGAAGAACAATACGGGAACATGTTCCCGCCGGTCTCGGGATAGGATACCGTGGTCGCGTCGCTACACCTGAACGAGACGAGCGAGCAAGTGGAGGAGGTGCTGTCCTGTGACCCGAGCGTCACCCCCGTCAGGTGCGCGTCCCCCACCAGTATCCTCAGCACTCCCGAGTACTGGTACCCGGCGAGGGCGAGCGCCACGCCTCTCGACCCGGTGGCCGTGTAGATGATCACGTACCTCGTCGCGTACCCACCCGGGCACGGCTTGTCCAACGAAATATCCCACGCGTGCTCCTCTCCCGCCCCCGTGTAGCCGTCGCTCGCGCGGTAGTACGACCCTCCCAGGCCGGAGAGCGCGGTGGTCTCGTTCGCGTCCGACAGCAGCACGATCAGCCTTTTCTCGTGCCCTTCCGGTGGCACGTCCTCCTCGAAGATCGTGTCGATGTCCCACCACTCCTCCGGCGGCGTCCACGGGATCTCCGGCGGCGGCGACGGGATCACCCCCCCGATCTCCCCGATTTTCGCGGCGTACTCTCGCAGCGCCACCCCCGCGCCCACCGCGACTCCCTTGTCGTTGATCGCCTGCCGGATCGCCTCCTTGCTCTCCAGGATGGCCCCTAATTTCGTCGCCACGCTACTCATATCTCCTCCCCGTTAATCTCGTCCAGCACCTCCTTTATATCGCCCACCCGGGCGTCCAGGTCGTTCGCCTGCAGCACCAGCGCCGCGAGGCCCTCGGCCAGTTGCCCCTGGGCGGCCGCCAGCAGCTCGCCGTCGCTCGCCGCGTACTTGCCGTTGAGCAGCCCCGGGAGCCCCTCGACCGCGGCCACCGGTATCGTGTCCTCCTCCTTGTGCCAGTAACTGTCGATCCAGCCGGCGAACTGTTCGGCCCGCGGGTACGCCCCCCGGGTGAACCATGACTTCAGTATCGTTCTCGTTGCCATTCCTCCTCGTTTTTAACTCGTTCGCGTGATATAGGCCAGCGCGTAATACGGCGGGCGGTTCTCGTGGGGCACGTCCCCGCCGCGCGTCGCCGTGTCGTGGCGCTGGTAATACAAGTAATGATTGTCCCGGTCGTGATCCCCGGAGCCGAGCCCGCCCTCGGCGAAATAATCGCTCCCGTCGCGTCCCGCCTCGTTCAGGTTCTCGGTGTAATAGTAGTCCTTCACCTGGTGCGCGTGCGAGGGCATCTCGTCGGCCGTCAACGCGTGCTTCTTCTCGCCGCCGGCCTTCCCGGCGGCGTTGTACTCGTTGTCGACCGGGCTATACCCGACGACGAACCGCCCGCGCAGGTCCGGCAACCGGAAATACCCCGCCGTCGTCGTGTACGCCGTGCCCGCGTGGCTGATCGCGTTGTTGAACGTCGTGCCGATCGCCGCGTAGAGCGCCGGGTAGTCCTCGATCTTCAGCTGCTGCCCCTCGCAGAGGGCGTACCCCGCCGGGACGCTCGCCCCGGCCCACAACTGCACGATCCCGAGCGGCGGCGGGGCCAGCAGCGCGATCGCCGCCTCCTGCTCCGCGTCCCGCGCGGCGAGTTCCGCCGGGGTCTTGAACGCGTGGAAATCGGCCCAGTCGTAGTTCTCCGCGCCGATGCCCGGGGCCAGCGAGCGAACGGTATACGCCGCCGGGAACGCGTACCCCTGGGCCGTCACCGCCACCGTCTCCTGCCTGAGGTACATCCCCCCGGAGATGTTACCCCCCTCCCAGTAGATCACCTCCCCGCCCGGGTAATCCGCCGTGCGCAAGAACACGTGGCCGGGCGCGCGCCACGTGCCGTTTTGCTCGAGCGCGCACCCGCGCAGGATCGCCTTGTCGCCGACGATGTTGCCCAGCACCTGCACGACGGCGATGTTCGACTGCAGCGCGTCGAGCGTCTCGCAGTCCACCGGGAAATTCTTGTCCGGTTGCAACAAGAACCGGCCGATTGTCTGTTTCATGAGCTAATATAATTAATTGAAAAACGTTTAGATGCCAGTTTATACGTCGCCGCCACCGCCCGGATCCTGGCCGTCTCCCCGGCGAGCTCCAGCGGCACGTTCACCCAGAAATCGACGCCGTTGATCCCGCCGAACCCCCGGCGGTTCACCACCGTCACCGCGTCGCCGCCCCGGCCGGCCAGCAAGAGCGACCGCTCCTCGCCGCGCTCGTGAAGGAACACGGCCGGCGCGACAACGCCCGGTTCCGACAGCCGGATCCGCCGCTCGACCGGGTCAAACCGGTCGTTGAGCGCCGCCCGGAGGTAGCACGCCTGCCCGTCGCGGGAGAGCCGCCGGTCGACCTCCCGCCGGAAACCGGTGAAGCGCGCGTGCAGGTCGCCCGCCGGTCGCGTCGCCGCCCGGGCGAGGGCCGCCAGCAACGGCCGCCGCCAGAACGTCGGCAACAGCAGCAACGCCAGCCGCCCGAAATTCACCTCATGCCTGCTCATGGGGGATCATGTTGATCGTTACCTGCCCGGTGACGAAATAACCCGCCGCCGGCACGTGTCGCCCGTTGACCGGCGTCGTGACGCTCTCGCCGGCCGCCGACGTGCTCGCCCCGCGGAACTCGACGATCGAGGCCCCCTCCACCCGCTGCAACGCGTCCACCAGCGCCATGTTCGTGTACTCGCCGTTGAACGGCAGGTTCTCCACGTGCGCCCGGATCGCCGCCCGGCACGCCGCCTCCACCCCTTCCGGCAGCAGCAGCGGGTCGTGGTACACGTCCACCTCGCAGTTGAACGTGTCCGGCGCCAGGTTCACCAGGTTCACCCGCACGCCCGCGTCCTTGATCTCCGCCAGGTAAGCCGCGAGCCGCCCCGCCGCCCCCGCGTCAAGCGGGCACCGCTCCCCGGCGCTCTCCCCGGCCACCTTGATCGTCAGGATCGACGCCTCCGGGTTCTCCACCGCCACCGCGTGCTTCACCACCCGCGCCGCGGCGATCTCCGCGTCGCTCGCGCCGGTCGTGTCGTACCGGTCCGTGTCCGGGATCAACGCCTTGCCGTCCATGAACGCCAGCGTCTTGTCCCGGTACCACCGCGGGCGGTGCGGCACCATCTCCTCCACGCGGTCGTTCACCTCCTGCCGGTGCTTGTCGAACAACTTCTCCAGCACCCACGCCGCCACCGCGAAAACGTGAAACAGCACGCTCTCCACCGACACCTTGCTGAAACGCGCCGCGAAATCCTCCCCCGGCGTGAAGCCGTAAGCCAGCGCCACGTTCTCGTCCCGCGTGAACTCGCCGGCGATACTCTCCTTGATCTCTTCTATCGTCCTTGCCATGATTAACTAATTATAAAATCAATACCGATCGCCATGTACCCGATCCCCCCCGCCGGGGCCGCCCCCGGCTCCCCCGGCGACAGGGCGGTGGCCGGGCGAATCCCCCGCGCCGCGTAACGGCCCGCCACCGCCGCGTCCACCACGCCCGTCGTCTCGAGTTCCGCCCCCGCGGCGAGCTCCCCCGAGATCGACACGTCGTTCTCCCACGCCAGCTCGAGGGCCGCCTCCAGGCCGCCGCCCGCCTGCAACGCGATGTCGAGCACGCTCTGCCGGTCAAGCACCCTCACCTTCATTCCACCGTCACCAGGTTACCCTTCACCGTCACCCGCGTCGCCGGCACGCCGCACGCCCGCAGCATCTGCCGCGCCTCCGCGCCCCAGAACGGGCCAGCCTGCCCGTTCGCCAGCTTGTATATCCCCGCCCCCACGAGCGGGTGCTCCTTGAACTCGCCCGGCGACGCCAGCAGCACGTGCCGCGTCACCTGCCCGGTCGCGTCACCGACCACCAGCCCGCCCCCCTCGACCCGCAAGTCGCCCGTCTCCTCGTCCAATAACATGCCTACCATCGTCATCACTGTTTAATTTTATCGTTCGATATCCCCGCCGCGGTCGTCGGCGCGAGCGGCGATCCCGCCCACGTCGCCGCGGCGGCCTTCAGCGAGGCCCCCCCGTCCTGCGCCACCGGCGCCCACGCCGCCAGCACCGCCTTCAAGGCGTTCACCTCTTGCTCCAGCGCGTTAAGCCTCTCGGCCACCTTCCCCGCGACCACCAGCCCGCCGAGCCCCCCGCCGTTCCACTCCACCCCCTCGCCCGTGACCCGCGCCGTGGTGCCGCCGACCTTCAAGACGATCGCGTCGACCCGTTCGGCCAAGATCACCACCGCCACCGCCGGGGCGATGAACGACACCACCACGTGGCTGCCGACGGCCGGGAACAGCACCACGCCCTCCTCGCCCCCCTGGTTCGCCTGCAACTTCACGCCCACGAGCGGTGCCCCCTCGTCGAGCGGCGAGCAATCCACCGTCCGCGCCGCCTCGTTCACCGCGTCCACGGTGCACGCCTTGCAGTACAACTCCGCGCCCGCCGTCGCCATCCGCCGTATCGCCTCCTGGATCGTCATTCGGCCACCCTCCCCCCGATCGTTATCTCCTGCCGGAACCCTTCCGGCGAGAACCTGATCACGTTCTTCTGCACCTGGTAGACCCCCCGCCGCCGCCCGTCGATCTTGATCCCGACGTTGTCGAGCTTATCGACCAGCGAGCCGCCGAACGTCGTGAACGAGCCCGTCAGCCCGTCGCGCTTCAACCGCTTCAACTCCTGCTCGGCCCACGCCCTTAGCTCCCGCTCGTTCTTGTTGAACGCGTGCAACGTCCGCGCCTGGCCGTCCGCGTCGCCCGCCTCGACCTTGACGCGCGTGTTGTCGGGCATCAGCGAGATCGCCCTCACCTTGATCTTCACGTCGGCCGCGTCCTGCACCTCCAGCCGCGTGTCGTCGATGATGTTCACGCCGGTCGCGAACACCTGTTTCCGCGTGACGGCGCGCTCGAACAGCGCGCCGCAATACAACACCGGCTCCCCCTCCTCGAGGAGGATGAACGACCGGATCCCGCCGTGATCCTTCAGGTCGCCCAGCAGCCCGCTCGCCGTGTCCGCCGTGACGCGGTACGGGCCGATCGCCTGCTCGCCGAACACCCGGTGCCGGATCCCCAGCCGCTGATCCTCGAGCAACCGCCCGAGCGTCGCGTTCGCGTACGCCAGCTTCCGCGCCGGGCGCGACTTGAGTTGATACATGTAATCCTCGCACGCGATCGTCACCGGCGCCTTCAGCCCGATCGTCGTCACGTGGCCCCGGAACGCCAGCTCCAGCTCGTCGTCGTAACCCAGCCACGCCGTCACCTCGTCGCCCCGCCGGAGCGGGTTCAAGGCCTCGCCCTGCCAGGTAACTTTTTTCGGCAGCGCCAGCACGCACGTGTCCGTCAACGTGTCGATGTCCCGCGTGATCTCCACCGAGGCCACCCGGTCGAACACCCACGTTCGCGTCCCCTTGATCTCTATCCTTGCCGTTAACCTGAACATCGCTTGACCCCCTTTCGATTCGTGATTAATAACCCGTGCTCTTGATGACATAATCCTCGTCCGACAGCGCGCGTACCTCGATCGTCTGCCGGTTCGAGCCGGTGGACTGCACCAGCGAGAACCGCGTGACCACGAGCCGCTCGATCCCGAAGATCGACAGGAACACGCTCGACGCCTCGATCGCCCGGTTCTCGTCCAGGAACTTCTTGACCTCCCGGATACCCTCCTCCGGGTACTCGTCCGTGATCCGCCCTCCCGCGTCCACCGCCACGATCCCGATCGCGATGCTGACCTCGTGATCGCCGTTGGATACATACTCCTTGATCGTCCCATCCAGGCCGACGAGCGCCGTGCGGACGACCCGCTTCTCGCGGGTGACGCTCACCACCGCGTCGTTGATCACCAGCGTCTCGCCGTCCTCCTTGCGCAACGCGAGCTCCGTCAGCGCGTGGCGACCCTCCCAGTACGACCGGTCGGTGATCGGCACGGCCAGCTCCACCGTCGCCGGCGCGCCCCCGTGACCCTCCCGCGAGGGATCCACGTTCACCCGTGCCGGCCGCAGCCACGCCAGCGACACGCGGGCCTGCCGCGCCGCCCCCGCGGCGATGAACTGGTAACTAACGGGAGACAGGGCCATCACATCACGTAATTAACGTCGTTCACCGCGCCCGCCAGCGCTTCCGCCACCAGCTCCTTCACCCTGCTGGCGTCCTCCCGCAGGTTCGTCGTGTGGATCTCGAACCGGTCGACCAGCTTCTCGATCACCACGTGGACGTTCTTCACCCGGTCGACCGCGTCGCCCGCGCCGCCGATCCCCGCCAGCCCGGCCGCGATCGACCCGCCGCCGGCGTCACCCCCGGCAACGAGCCCCGGCGCGCCCTCTTCACCGGGCGCGTCATCCCGCGCCGCCCCTTCCGCCTTGCCCCGGGCCATCTCCCCCTCGTAAGCCTCGTTGAACGCCCTGCCGATGGCGCTACCGAGCCCCGAGAATCCCCCCGTCAGCCGGGCCACCGCCTCCCGGATACCGTCCCCGTCCAGCGAGAACGCCGCGACGATCAACTCGCCGATCGAGCCGAACACCGACTTGGCCATCTCCCATATACCCTCGAACGTCGCGACGAACGCCGCCCCGAGGCCGTGAAGCACCGCCCGGAACGTCACCGACGTGTTCCAGAAGTAAACCCCCAGGGCCGCCAGCGCCGCGATCCCCGCCGCCACCCACCCCACGATCGGCACGCTCGCGATCGCGATCGAAACCGCCCGGCACGCCGACACCGCGGCGAGCCGGAACGCCGCGAACGACGCGGACGCCACCCCCGCGAAGGTCGCCGACGCGGCCCCGCCCGTCACCAACGACAGCACGAACGCCCCGGCCCCCTTCACGGCGCTAAACAGCCCCGCCGTCGCGAAGCGCGCCACGCCCACCGTCGCCCGCGTGACGTTACCCAGGAACCCGATCGAGGCCATCTGCCCGGCCCGCAGTTCACGGGTCATGAACGCCAGGCTGACGCGGGCGATCATGCACGCCCGCGTGATCCCCGTCCACGCCCCCGCCCAGTTCAACGCCACGATCGCCTTCATCCCTCCCCACAACGCCGTCAAGACCGGCATGAGCCGCGCCACCGGCACGAGGCTCTCGCCGATGACCTGCACCCACAGGCCCGCGGTGCCCGCGAAATTCACAAGAGAGATCTTCGCGTCCTCGATCCGGGCGCGGGCCCGCGAGAGCCGCTCGTTATAACTCTCCATCACGATGCCCGCCTGCTCGAACGCCGTGTTCGTGCCCCGGATCGCCCCCGTCAGCCGCCCCACCTCGTCGATATCCTGCACCAGCGCCATCGCCGCGCTGCTGTTCTCCCGCCCGAACAACTTCGTGAACAGCGCCGTGTCCTCCAGCACCACCTTCAACGGCCGCAGCCGCTCGGTCAGCGTCCTCGATTTATCCGTCAAGCTACCCAGGTTCACCCCCGCCGCCCCGAGCTCGTCGAGCACGTCCTTCGGCAGGAAACGCCCGCGCGCCAGCGTCGCCATCACGTTCCGCAACGCCACGCCGCCCTCCGAACCCTTCTTGCCAGCCTTGTCGAGCACCTGGATCGCCGCGTTCGTCTCCTCGAACGACACCCCCGCCGCCTTCGCCGCCATCCCCGCCTGCTCCAGCGCCACCCGGATCGCCGGCAACTCCGCCGACCCCTCCCGGCCCGCCGCCGCCATCACGTTCATCATCCGCGCCATCTCCTGGCTCGCCCGCGTCGGGTCGGCCAGCGACACCCCGTACTGGTTCATCGCCGTCGTCAGCACCTCGGCCGCCGCCGTGATGTCGCCCCCCATCGTCTTGCTCAACACCGCCACGTTCTCGCCCATCGACTTCAGCGCCGCCGGGGCCTTCACCAGCTCGGGCGAGAGCTGCGACAACAGCAGCTTGTACGCCTCCACCCCCTGGGCCGCCGTCCCGCCGAACGTTTTCGCCGTCTCCCGCGCGTACCCCTCGATCGCCCTCAGCCCCGCGCCCGTCTCCCCGGTGATCGCCGACAGGTCGGCCAGCGAGGCGTCCAGGGCCACCCCGCCGCGGAACAGCCCCTCGACGGCCGACGACACGCCTTGTATGGCCTGTTGCGCCTGGTTGAACACGATGGCGCCCTTGCCCAGGCTCCCGAACACGTTCACCGTGTTCGCCAGCCGAGCCGTCAACCCCGTCACCGACGTGGTGACGCTCGACAGCACCGGCCCCGCGTTCCCCAAAATGTTAAAAGTGTAGGTAAATGTCTGGTCGCTCATCTTTTTCGCTATTTTTGCCGTGTAAAACAATCAAATCATGACGGTGATATTATACATCCTGGCCAAGATCTTTTGCTTCGCGCTCCTCCTCGGGCTCATCATCATGGGCGTTTGGATCATCGGCTACGGCCTCGGCATCTTCAAGGATCGCCCTTGAGCGGCGCCAGCAGGCCGGCGATCGCCCCGGCCAGCCACCCCGCCCGCTTCCGCTCCAGCCACGCCGCCTCGTTAAACAGCCGCGCCCACTCGTCCAGCGACAGCGTCCCCGGATCCACGTGGAAATTCGCCCGGATCAAGGCGCACCCCTTGGCGAGGTACTGATCATCGTCATCCCCCCCCAGGCGGTACGCCTCTACGCGTTTTTTAGCGCGCTCACGGTCCCCTCCAGCATCGCGCCCAGCTGCCGGAGCGCCGCCAGGTACACCACCGCGTCGCTCTTCATCACCGGGGAACCGCCCAGCCAGCAGTTATCGAACAACACCCCCGACCCCTTCACCTCGTCGGCCTTCGACAGCCGCGTCACCGCCGACAGCGTCTCCATCGAGGGCCGGCGGAAGTAACCGACGAACAGCTCCCCGTCGTCCTCCACCTCGATCACGTGCACCTTCCGGTACTCCCCCTTCCACGCCTTCACCTGCTCCCCCGTCACGCCCCCGTCGTGCACGGTCACCACCCGCGCGACGCCCCCGGCCGCGTCCCTGATCTCTCTCTTGTTCTCGTTATCCATGTCGCTTGATTTTTGGCGGGGCGGGGGCGTTCGCCCCCCCCGCCGGTTAAACTACTACTTGTTATGCCAGACGATGTGCGAGGGCACCAGCTCCAGCTCCACCAGCTGCCGCGTGTCGCCCTCCTTCCACGCCCGCGCGTTCTTCTTGAACTGGCAATTCATGATCTTGTCCGTCACGATCTGCCCGTCCTCCGGGATATAACACACCACCACCGGGAACGGCGCCAGGTCCTGCAGCCGCCCCGTCGGGCTTTTCGCCTGCCACCCCGTCACCTCGCCCATCGACACCGTGATCTTGGCCGACGGCGTCACCCGCCCCCTCGAGCGCGACACCGGGAACCGCCCCGCCCCGTAATGATTCTCCACGACCTGCTCGTCGCCGTACTCTATCGCCGTGATGCCGATCACCGGCACCCCGCCGACCGTCGCCGTGATGTCCCCCCACGAGTACTCTACACCGTTGATCAGGGGAACCGGATTTATCTCTACTGCCATCGTCGTTTAATTAAGGCTGTTCGTGAAACCGATCTTGCACGTGATCCGCCGCATCACCCCCACGGGCACCTGCCGCACCACCACCTCCAGCGCCGAGCTCGACGCCACGTCCTGCGCCGGGTCGATCTCCGCCCGCGCGCCGCTCAACTCCCCCGCCTTCCGCATCTCCTCCAGCGGCCGGTTCGCCAGCGTCTCTAAGTACTCCACCTCGTAAGGGGCCAGCCTGCCCGTCGACGCGTCGATGTACAGCGCCCCGCCGAGTTTCGGCAGCAACGCGTTACGGATGCCGCGCACCGCCTTGTCCATCGTCCGCGTGCTCTCGATCATCGCGTAATCGCTCGTCGCCGCGTCCATCGTGTGCGAGTCGTTGAAGTAACTGCCCGCGAACCCGTCGTACGTGACGAAAAACAGGTACCGCGCCGCGTCGAGGCCCTCGACGATCGCCGCGTCCAGCGACCGCAAAAGCGTCCCGTCGCCGAACGCCGGCAGGTCAACCCCCGTCGGGAAACGCTCCACCGCCGCGATCGACTCGTGCACCGCCGCCCGTGACAGGATACCCAGCGCCACGCCGAGGCCCGACACCGACGCGCCCTCCGCGTTCCCCGCGTCCGCGTACAGGTCGGCCCCGGGGCCGCTGCCCGCCTGGCCGATCACCACCGACACGTTACACTTCCCCGCCCCGGCCAGCCCCGCCGGGAGCGCCGTGACGCTCGCCACCTTCGGCGCGTACAGGATGCTCAACGGCCGGTCCGCCTCCCGTAACGCGTCGGCCACCCCCTGCAACGCCGTCAGGTCGCCCCCCGTCAACTCCTTGAAGCCGGCCCAGACGGCCACCTGCCGGAGGGCCCCCCCGGCGTGATTCTGCAACGCCTTCACCGCCGTGAAGGTATACGCGCCCGCCTCGCGGGCGAACAGCCCCACGTGAAGCGAGACCCCCGGGTTCAGCCGGAAGATCTCGCTCAAGTGATGATGCACCACGCGGATCTCCCACGACGCGTGATCGCCGGTGATGCCCAGCGCCGCCGCCGTCTCCAGCGACGAGCAGGCGTGCACCCGGTCATCGGCCGCGAACCCCGACGGCAGCGTCGTCACGTGGGCGATGAAACCGCTCGCGTGATCCCTGCCGGCCAGCACGCGCGGGATGTTCCCGTTCTCTCGTGTAAAAGTGATCGTCTGCATCGCCGCTATCTTTTAACCTCCGTCACCGTCCCGTCCTTCAGCGTCGCCGCGTGGTTCCGCGCGTCGCTCTCCTCGTAGAACCCGCTCCCGTCGGCCGTCATGTAGACCGCCGTCATCGCCGGGTTACCCCTCAAGATACCCTTGCCGATCTTCACCACCGTCGATGCCGACACCGTCGCCGCCGCGGTCGCTCCTTGCCCGGGGACAGCGGCCCCCGGCCCTTCCGGCGGTCGAGCCGCCCCGTTCTCCTTGTTTGCCATGATCTTCTATTTAAGTGAAAAAATACTTTTTAAACGCTTCCAGCCCAGCAGCGCCAGGCACCCCAGCGCGAGCGTCCCGATCAACGCCCGCTGCCAGGTGTTAAGCCCCCTTTTCTCTGTGCCCTCGTGCTCCGCCGCCACGCTCTCCTCTCCCGTCGCCCGCTCTACCGCGCGCGTCGTCTCCCCCTCTCGCCGGGCGGACCGCGAGGCGCTCTCCCGTTGACCGCCGGTGACCCGGCCGGATGCCAGCGCCTGGCGACCGATCCCCGTCGCGCGACGCGTCCGGGTGATCTCGCTCTTGAGGGGGGGGCGACCCGTCGCGCCGTCCACGGGGAGGCTCGTGTCGTACTCGCGCGTCACGGTCACGGTCTCCTCGTCGGTCACCAGCTCCGTGTCGACCCGGGTGACGACCTCCTCGTGGAAGTCGTCGCGCGTCTCCAGGACGGCGATGCCGTCCGACCGCCGCTCCCGCTCGACCGTCGCCTCACGCTCCACGCTACTTGTCGCCTGCCCCCTTGACCGCGTCCACTTTTTCACTGGAGAGCAACTCCCGAGAAACAGGACAGTCGGCAGAATAAGGGCAAGCGGGTATCCGCTCCACCGCCCTCCTGAACCTACTAATCTCATTACGTAACGATTTAATTTCTACCCTTAACGGCTCCACGATCTGCTGCATCAATATCTCGTTCCCCTGCCGCACGTTCGCCAGCTCCGCCCCGCGCGTGTCGGCCAGCTTACGCGTCACGTCCGCCCGGAGGTTGTCGATCTCCACCCGGTACTTGCGGCGCGTCAGCACGGCCGCCAGCGCGCCCCCCGCGGGGGCCGCGACGATCGCGATCAGCGCCAGCCAGATCTCCGCGCTCATCGCCCGATCCCGATAGAGGTGAGCCACGCCCCCACGTCGAACGACGGGCAAGCCTTCTTGACCCCCGGCAGATCCCGGTGGCCGACGATCTTCACCCCCGGGTGACGCGCGTGAAAATCCAGCACGTACCGCGCCAGCGCGTCCCGTTGCCGCGGCGTCCGCGTGTCCGCCGGCTGCCCGTTCACCGTGCCGCCGACGTAACAGACGTGACGCGCCACGCCGTTGTACCCCGCCGCCCCGTTCGTCTCCTCCCGCGGGTCCACCACGCCGTCCTCGTTGTTCTCCACCAGCCGCTCCACGCGCCCGTCCAGGTGCACCAGGTCGGTGTACCCCACCCGCTGCCACCCCCGCCCCGCGGGAGGCGGCGAGGTGTGCCACGACCGGATTTCGCCGGCCGTCACCTCCCGCCCCGCCGCCGTGGCGGTGCAGTGGATCACCAGGTATGCCAGTTGCTTGCCCATCGCCCCGCGTCGTTAACTGCCGGCCGGCAAGCCGCTGATGATCGCCCCCAGCGCCTCGTCCTTCAACGGCAGGCAGATCGACCGGAGCGAGAAATTCAACAGGTTGCGGTGATACAGCGGGTCGTCGGCCGCCCGCGACGCGTAAGCCTTCAACGTCCCGTTCGCCTTCATCACGCGCGACGCGTGAAAGGCCACCGACCCCTGCGTCATCGCCGCCGTCGGCACCGTCCCGAACGCCGCCTTCGCCCGCGTCGCCACCGTGTAGTGCGGCGGCTCCGTGTACTCGTGCACCTCGAAACCGTACAGGTTGAACACCTTCCCCGTCGCGTAGTTGTAATACTGCTCCGCGAACTTCTGGTCGCCGTGCAGCAAGTCCGACACGTGATCCGGGCACAACACCAGCACCCGCCCGGAGAGCGGCACCTTCAGCGCGTCGAACTTCTTCTTCAACGCGATCAGGTCCCCGCGCGTCAGCGCCAGCCGCCCGTCCACCTCCGCCCCCGTGCTCACCAGCACCGGCGTCCCCGCCTCGTCCGTCCCCGGGGCCAGCGCGTGCAACGCCTTCGCGTGCTTCTTCGCGTCGAGGGCCTCCTTGTGCCGCTCGATCACCGACTTGATCTTGTCGTACGACAGCGCGTTAAGCTCGTTGTCGGTCACCGCCGTCGCCTTCGTCTCGTACAGGTCCAGCGTGATCGCCTTGTTCGCGTCCGCCAGCGTCTCCACGGCCAGCGGGTAGGTGCTATTATTCACCAGCACCGACGGGTCACCCCCGACGTTCACGAAGTGGATCACGTCGGCGTTCACGTGCTGGTCGAAAGAGCGGATCTTCTCGTACCACCCCAGCCGCCCCGCCTCGTCGCGGAACGCCTTCGTCATGAAACCCGTCCACACCTCCGCCAGCAACCCGGCCCGGGCCGCCCCCCCGGGTGCCAGCCACGGCCCGGTCGCCAGCGACACCCCGCCGGCCACCGCCGCCCCCAACGCCGGCGGCGCGCCAAGCGCCAGCCCCACCGCCGCCCCGGCGAGGCAATTCACCAGGAGCGAAAAAAGAAAGCCCGACAGGGCAAAAAGAAACTTGTTTTTCATTCGGCTAAAAAAATTAAATGGTTCGTCACTCGTCGAGGCGCGGCGCGTGGCCGAACTCCGCCTCGAACAATCGCAGGAACTCCTCCCGGTTCGTCCGCCGCAACTCCTGCAGTTGCGCCTCGCTCATCTGCCCGTAAGAGAGCGTCACCCCGCCGGCCACGCCGGTCAACGGGTGGATGATCTCGCTCGGCTTGCGCGACGGCGGCAACAGGTCCAGCGTCAACTTCAGCGCGTCGTAGCCAGCGCTCTTGCCCAGCGCCACCAGGCTATCCCGCTTGTCGGCCGTCGCCCGCCGCGTCGCGATCGCCGCGTCCACCGCCGCCTCCACCCGCGCCAGCTCCAGCGCCTCCACCCGCTTGGCCGCCTCCTGCAACCGGCCGAGCGCCGCCACCGCCTCCTCCCCGGTCGCCGTCTCCGGCAAACCCAGGGCAAGTAAAATGTTCTTCATCATGAAAAGTTTTTGATCGTTATTATTACCGGCGGGAACCCCCGCCGGCGGTGTATTCGTTTCAAGCAACGGCAGGAAAGCGTCGACCGCGCCCGCCGCCAGCTCCACCAGCTTGCCGTCCGGCGAGTAGAGTCGCAACGCGTCGTCGTTCGCCCCGATGTCGACGATCGAAACCTCGATCAACCGCGATCTCGTGATCGTCGGGCGGGTTTGGCCAGGCAACAGGTGTCCCGGGGACGAGCTCGTCTCCACGGGTTCCAGGCCCGCCGAGCACGCCCGGATGAAATCCTCCTCCCACTTCCGGGCGATCCCCGCCGCGAACGGGTCACCCGTGTCGAACACCGGCGTGCCCCGCAACTCGTCACCCTCCACCCGGAGGTTCTCCACCCGGCCGATCGGGCCACCCGTCCCGTCGAAACACCGGCGATGCATGTACAACAACACCGGGTTCTTCTTGAACTGCCCCGTGTCGATCCCCGGGGTAAGCACCCGGAAACCGCGACCGTTGAGCCGGCTCGTGCTGATGATAAAATCCTTTGCCATTCCTCCTGTTTTTTAGTTAAACGACGGGGGCGGCCTCCTCTCTTTAAACGCGTCACCGCCCCCTTGCTGCTTGTCGTTGTCGCGGGAGCCGGGATCGAACCGGCGACCTCGAGGGAATGAACCTCGCGAGCTAACCCCTGCTCCATCCCGCCGCTTAACGTGACGCGAAGATGCACCCTCCCCGCGCGTGTTACAAAAAGAGTGATAGCTCTTTACGATCTTTTTTCACGTGAGCGCGCGATCACCGACTTTTGTCCCCCGGATGCCCCCCCGGGGGGGTGCCGGGAAACAAAAAAAAACGAGACCGTGAATGACTAACAAGCAAAACGAAGAGAAAAAAGAGCTCGCCCGCGTGCTCTTCATGGCCGGCGAGCCGCAAAACGCCATCGCCGCGAGAACGGGCATATCCAGGCAAACCGTCAACCGCTGGGTCGCCGACGGCGGCTGGGCCGAGCAACGCGCCGCCAAGAACATCACCCGCCCCGAGCTGGTCAACAAGCTGCTCCGGACCATCGACAAGCTCATCGTCCAGGTTAACGAATCCGGGGACGAGAGGCTCGTCGCCGGCGTCGGCGACAAGCTCTCGAAACTCGCCAGCGTCATCGAGAAACTCGACAAGAAGGCCAACGTCGTCGACGCCATCGAGGTCTTCATGGCCTTCGGCAAGTGGCTGCAATACCGCGCCGCCTTCGACACCGCCATCACCCCCGAGCTCCTCAAGGCCATCAACAAGTACCAGGACCTCTACATCAGCGAGCTGATCGGAGCCAAAATCAAGTGACGTGGCCACGACGACGACCATCCAGGCCACCAAGCGGTGGAAAGAGTACTGCGACAACGTCCAGGCCCAGACCACCGTCAACCGCGCCGAGAGCGAGGCCGACAGGCTCGCCCGCGTCAAGCGCGCCAGGGCCGACTACGCCTTCTTCGTCGACCACTACTTCCCCCACTACACCACCGACCCCGCCACCGGCCGCCACACCCCCTCCGCCCCCTTCCACCTCGCCGCCGCCAGGAAAATACGCGACAACCGCGACCTCAAGGCCGCCTTCATCTGGGCCCGCGGCCACGCCAAGAGCTCCCACATGGACATCATGATCCCCATGTGGCTCAAGTGCCAGGAAACGCCACAAATCAACGTCATGGTACTCGTCGGCAAGTCCGAGGACAACGCCAACACCCTCCTGGCAGACCTCCAGGCCGAGCTACAATTCAACCAGCGATACATCCACGACTTCGGCCCCCAGTACGGCGACGGCAGCTGGCAGGACGGCAAATTCGTCACCGCCGACGGCCGCGCCTTCTTCGCCCGGGGCCGCGGCCAATCCCCCCGCGGCCTGCGCCACCGCCAGCACCGCCCCGACTACATCGTCATCGACGACATCGACGACGACGAGCTCTGCAACAACGAGGCCCGCGTCCGCAAGCTCACCGCCTGGGTCAAGGAGGCCCTCTTCGGCGCCCTCGACGGCGGCCGCGGGCGATTCATCATCGTCGGCAACCTCATCAGCGAGTGCAGCGTCCTGGCCAACATCCGCGACACCGACGGCACCTTCGTCTCCCGCGTCAACGCTTTCGACAAGAACGGCCGCGTCGCCTGGGAATCCCGCTGGACCCCCGACGAGCTACGCGCCATGGAGCGATTCATGGGCTACCGCGCCTTCCAGAAGGAGATGATGAACAACCCCCTCGTCGAGGGCGCCGTCTTCAAGCACGACTGGATCAGGTGGAAAAAACTACCCCCGCTCGACCGCTACGACCTCCTCGTCGCCTACTGCGACCCCTCCTTCAAGGGATCCACCCGCAACGACTACAAGGCCATCAAGCTATGGGGACAGATCGGCACCGAGCTACACCAGGTCGAGGCCTTCGTCCGCCAGTGCTCCATCGCCGAGATGGTGCGCTGGTGGTACGACCTCCACGAGCGCCTCCGGGCCGCCGGCGCGGGGTGCCTCCACTACATCGAGGCCAACTTCCTCCAGGACGTCATCCTCGACGAGTTCACCCGCGAGGGCAACGCCCGCGGCTACCAGCTACCGATATCCGCCGACAGGCGGAAGAAACCCGACAAGTTCCAGCGCGTCGAGGGCGTGTCGCCCCTCTGGGAACGCGGCCACGTCTACTACAACGCCGACAAGCGGAACGACCCCGACACCCTCGCCGGCCTCCAGCAAACCCTCGCCTTCGAGAAGGGTTCCACCGGCCACGACGACGCCCCCGACGCCGACGAGGGGGCCATATACATCCTCCAGAAACAATCCAGGACACGAACCTTCGCCCCCGTCATCGGCCGGCGACCAACACCCCGCGACTCATGGTAACCACATTCATCACCCCCGACGACTACAAGGCCGTCTGCGACGACGACGAGCTTGACATCCTCACCCGCGACGACCCCGACACCCGCCGGAAGGCCGAGCGGGTCGCCATGGAAGAGGTCGCCAGCTACCTCCGCCCCCGCCACGACATGGACAAGGCCTACGCCGCCACCGGCGACGACCGCAACGCCATGCTCGTCCAGGTCACCGTCAACATCGCCCTCTACTACCTCGCCCACTGGCTACCCAGCGCCCTCGCCCTCGAGGGACGACAGGAACTCTACGACCGCTCCATCGACTGGCTCGCCAAGGCCAGCAAGGGAGCCACCATGCCCGGCCTGCCGACCTACGCCGGCGAGAACGGCGACACCGACACCTCCAACCCCGTCCGGCACGGCTCGATGCCCCCGGCCCGCTACGACTATTAATCACCGCTAAAACACCGTTCCAATGCAACTCATCGACCGACTCATGGCAAGCATCCCCGGCACCGCCGCCCGCGAACGACGCGACGCGTTCAACCTCGCCGCCCGCCTCGCGGCGGAAATCAAGGAAAAACGCGGCCTCCTCGTCGAGCTAAAACAGCAAACCGACAACCTCACCAGGAAAGACATCGCCTCCTGGCGACAAGCCTGGCAGGCCGCCATCAACCACGAGCAACCCGCCCGCGGGCGACTCCTCGACCTCTACGGCGACGTCATCATCGACCTCCACCTCTCCGGCTGCATCGCCCAGCGAAAGGGCAAGACGCTGCAAAAACCGTTCGTCCTCGTCGCCGCCAACGGCAAGGAGGACGACAAGGCCCGCGCCATCTTCGAGAGAGAGTGGTTCCGCGACTTCGTCGACCTCGCCCTCGACGCGCCCTACTGGGGCCACTCCCTCGTCCAGCTCGGCGACGTCGTCAACCGCGGCGGCGACCTCGCCTTCTCCCGCGTCGAGCTCGTCCCCCGCAAGCACGTCGTCCCCGAGTACGGCGTCATCACCGTCGAGGAGGGCGACGACTGGGAAAAAGGCATCCCCTACCGCGAGGGCGACCTCGCCGCCTGGTGCGTCGAGGTGGGCAAGCCCCGCGACCTCGGACTCCTCCTCAAGTGCGCCCCCCAGTCCCTCAGCAAGAAAAACATGCTCGCCTACTGGGACACCTTCGGCGAGATATTCGGCATGCCCATACGCGTCGGCAAAACCATGTCCCGCGACACCCGCGATATCGCCCGCGTCCAGGAGATGCTCGCCGGCATGGGCGCCGCCGCCTGGGGGCTATTCCCCGAGGGCACCGACATCGAGATCAAGGAAACCACCCGCGGCGACGCCTTCAACGTCTACGACCGCCGCGTCGAGCGATGCAACTCCGAGATATCGAAGGGCATCCTCGGCCAGACCATGACCATCGACAACGGCAGCTCCCTCTCCCAGTCCGAGACCCACCTCGACATCCTCGACAACATCTGCCGCGCCGACGCCACCATGATCCGCTACATCGTCAACGACCGGCTCATCCCCCTCATGATCACCCACGGCTTCCCCCTCCGCGGCGTCACCTTCGACTGGGACGAGGCCGCCGGCTACACCCCCGCCGAGCAACGCGAGATAGAGCGACTCCTCCTCCAGCAATACGACATCGACCCCGCCTACTTCACCAACAAGTACAAGATCCCCATCACCGGCAAGAAAACCGGCCTCGATTTTTTCGAATAGGGGCCGGCAGTTTTTTCCCGGCCGTCGGCCCCGCGAACGAGGCGAAAAAGGATGCCACCGCCTTCTACCTGGGACTCCACGAGGCGATCGACACCTTGTACCGCGATTACCCCGTGACCCTCGCTGAAGGCGAGAAAGGCCCCGTTTTCAACGACGACGTGTTCCGCCGCGCCGCCGCCTGGATACGCGACAGCGGCAAGTTCACCCCCGCCATGCTGCGCCAGCAGCCCGCCCGTGACCTCATCGACGAGACACGACGCGTCCTCCAGCAGGCCATCGCCGCCGCCATCCCCGTGGAGATACCCGGCGAGATAACCGGCGCCCTCGAGAACAACGCCTTCGTCTTCTCCGGGCTGAAAACCTTCCACTCCCTGCGCCAGGTCGGCCTCTCGCTCCTCGCCGACGACGGCACCCTGAAACCGTTCGACCGCTTCCGCGACGACGTCGCCAGGATCAACGACCGCTACAACCACCACTACCTCCGCGTCGAGTACAACCACGCCCTCGCCGCGTCCACCATGGCCGCCAGGTGGCACGACATCGAGAAGGACGGCGACCGCTACCACCTCCAGTACCGCACCGCCAACGACGAGAAAGTCCGGGCCGAACACCAGCGACTCCACCTCGTCACCCTCCCCCCGTCCGACCCCTTCTGGGACAAGTACCTCCCCCCCAACGGCTGGAACTGCCGCTGCACCGCCGTCCAGGTGCGACCCGGCAAATACCCCGCCACCGACAGCCAGCAAGCCATCCAGGCCGGCGACGAGATCACCGACGCGCCCAAGCAACGCATGTTCCGCTTCAACCCGGGCAAGCAACTGAAAATATTCCCCGACAAGCACCCCTACAACAAGGTCCCCGCGCCGGTAAAACAGGTCATCGAACAGATAGCGGAAGAAACCATCCGGGAAAAGCGCGTCCAGGACATGATCGCCGAACTGCCCGACAACCTCACGGTCGAGGAAAAAACCGCCATCGCCACGCACAATCTTGAACTGGAAAAGGCTCTCGACCTGACCAAGGGCAAACCGATGACCGTGGAACAGGCCGACAAGCAACACGCCAACCCGAACCACGGGAAAGGGCGGGAATATAACATGAACTGCCAGACTTGTACACCCGCGTACGTCCTGCGCGCGCGGGGCTTCAACGTTACCGCCAAGCCGAACACGCGCGGCTCGAAACCGGACTATTTGAGCCGCGGCATGAACGCGTGGGAAATATGGAAAAATCCCGACGGGACACAAGCCACGCACGCGAGCGTGAACGACTGGCTGGCAAGCAAGAAGTATATCAAAATGACAGAGAAACGCTGGATGGAGTATTTTAACGAAACCTGCAAGGAAACCGGCATTTACGGCCTGTCTATCGGGTGGAAACGGGGCGGCGGACACATGACCGTCCTACAACGGTTCCCCGGTGGAGAATTGAGGTACATCGAGCCGCAGCACGATAATTCAAAGGGATCGGGGCGCGAAAACCACGATCTTAATTTCCTGGCTAAAAACGGAAAAGCCACGCAGGCGAATTGCAGGGGAATAATGCGAATAGACAACAAGCTATTCAACATGGACTTCATCGAAATTTTCAACAAGTAGGCTCGCCTCAAAGCCCGTTATTTCGGTGACTTTGCCGGCGGCGAACAAATAAACGAATGGAAAACCTGTACAGGCATCTTCGGGAAAACGGAACAAAAAAACGTCCTTGCCTTTGTACTTACCCAGGTAGTCAAAGGAATCGCCGTAAACATCTATCAGGCCTCGGGCGGCCGCCGTCACTTGTTCAGGAACCTTCATGATCGTGATTTTCCGCGAATATAGATTTTTCACAAACCAAAAACAAACGAAAATGACAAACGCCAGCGATTTAATCAAGAACATCCTCGACGACATGAGGGTCGAGCTAACGGAGACCTTCGACCGCCACTTCGAGCGCAAGGGATTCTTCGGCGCGCCCTGGAAACCCCGCGTCGAGCGAAAAACGCGCGGGAGGAAGCCGAAAGGCTCCCTCCTCCTCGTCACCGGGGCCATGCGCCGCTCCATCCGCGCCGCCGTCCGCGGCAACGCCCTCCGCTACACCTCGTCGCTACCCTACGCCACCGTCCACAACGAGGGCGGCCGCCTCGCCCAGCGCGTCCGCGCCCACGCCAGGACCAACCGGCGAACCGGGAAAACGAGCCCCGTCCGCGCCCACGACCGCGTCATCGACATGCCCCGCCGGCAGTTCATCGGCGACCACCCGGAAGTCCAGCGGGCCGTCCGCGAGATCATCAACGACAACCTCGCCGCCTTCTTCAACGAACTCGCCAAACAAATAAAACCATGAGAACCGCCATCTACAAGGCCATCGCCGCGCGCCTCGAGAACGCCGGCGCCGGCGTGCAACACGTCGGCCTCTGGAACCGCGACACCGACAGCCTCGCCCGCCAGAAAGCCTTCCGCCTCCCCGCCGTCTTCGTCGAGTTCGAGCCGCTACAATGGACCCGCCTCGCCGCCGGCGCCCGCTCCGCCGACCTCCGCGTCCGCCTGCACGTCGTCAACGACCTCCTGGCCAGCGACGGCGACAAGTACCAGGACAAGGCCCTCCAGCGACTCGACCTCGTCGAGCGCGTCAGCGCCGCCGTCCAGGGCCTCTCCGGCGACGGCTTCAACACCTTCATGCCCGTCGAGTCCGTCACCGACCACGACCACGACCGCGTCACCCGCGACGAGGAAGCCTTCGTCACCCGCGTCACCGACACCTCCGCCGTGCCACCGCGCCACGCCGCCACCGGCGTCAACCTCGCCCTCGAAACCAGTTAAGGGCAAGCGTTCTATTTTAGGCGTGGACAAAATGTTCACACACCCCCCCGGTCGTGCAAAAAAAATCCCCGGCGACATCAAGCCGCCGGGGAACAACCGCCCGGGTAAACACTACCCCAACCCCTCCAGGAACATCATCAACCCCGCGCCCTTCGTGCAGATGCCGTCGAACAGCTTGTACATCAACTCGGGCTCCTGGGCCTCCGGCATGTAGGCGAACACCTTCTTACCCGCGCCCTTCATCCACCCCGCCTCCACGTGCGCCGAGCGACCGCAAGGCAACACGAGCACGCAAGCGTCGGCCCACTCCATCGCCTTGAAATCGGCCGCGAACCCCGCCGCCGCGAGCGGGTGATCCAGCGCCGCGCGCTCCACCCCTCGTAAGCCTCGTCAACCTGCCCCCACCGGAAACAGCTCGCCGGGTTCCTGAAATCATACACCTCGTGCCCCCGCCCGCGAAGCAACAGGACGATCCCCGGGTGCAGCTGGTTCCGCCAGCTGCTCGCCACGTAAATCCTCGCCATCGCCTCAAGGGTGAAATCTCAAGTCGAACACCTCCCGGAACTCCCGCCGGGCCTGCCGGCGATACCCCATCAGCAGGAAAGCCACCCCGCGCGTGATGCCCGAGATCACGTATAACAGGCTCCCGGCCCCGTGACAGAGCACGCCCGCCACGCCCAGCGCCACCCGCCACGCGCCCCGGGCCACCGCGCCCTTCTTCTTCTTGGTTAATCCTTCACTCATCTTCAAATAATTTTAATTGTCGTTCGTTCTCTTCTCTCTCCTCGTCCGCCCCCGGCCGCCACTTGACGTAAGCCAGGTACGTCCTGTAACAAATCCCGAAGCGCGGCTCTATGTACCGCCGCCACACCGCCCGGTAACACCGCGACTGGTTCCCCGGCTCGTAACGCTCCCGCGTGATAGAAAGGATCTCCTCCATCCGCAACAGCGTGCTCCTGTAACGCTTCACCCGCTTCATCGCCCCCCCGCGTTAACGTAAGGCTCGATCGTCACCCGCACCGCGAGCGACTTACGCACCCGCCCGCTACCCTTGCACACCGCGCACTCCACCGCCTCCGGATCCACCTCCCGCCCGTGCGCGTGAAACGCCGCCGGCCCGTGGACCACGCCCGAACCCTTGCAGTTCCGGCAAACCTCCACGCTCTCCCTGTTGTAATCGCGTCGCTTCCCCATCACGCCTCCGTCATCCCGAGCGGCACGTTACGCCAGTTCCCGTCCTCGTCCTTGTACCGCGCCCGGATATACACCCGCGACGTCGCCGGCAAGTACGCCTCCTCGATGATCGCGATACCCTCGTTCAGCCGGTCGTTACGCAACTCCTCCGCCATCTTACGCAACTGCAACACCCGCGCCGCCTTCAAGTTCCCCTCCCGGTCGCGCGACAGCAACCGCAAGATCTGGTTCACCAGCGCCCGCGTCTCCGCGTCCTTGATCAACCCCACCACCGACTCCTTCACGATCGCGATGCCCTCCTCCACCGTGTCACGCCACCCGTCCGTCACGTGATGGCCGATGATCACCCGCGCGTCCCCCCGCGAGTTGGTGAACGTGTGGCTCTCCTGCCCCTCCCGCGTGATCTTGAGCACCTCGCGCTTCATCGCCAGGATGCTGCCGAAGTTATCCAGCGTGGCCCGCTTCACCCGCTGGATCTCCTCGCTCAACCCCCGCAACACCGGCATCGCCCCCTCCAGCTCCGCGTCCACCAGCTGCCCGTACGTCGCCCGCTCCCGCCTGGCCGCCTCCAGCGACTCCTTCCGCTCCTGCTCCGCCTTCCACGCCGCGAACGCCGCCGCCTCCGCCTTGTACGCCGCGTAAGCCGCCGCCGCCTCCGCGCTCATCCGCGCCTCCTGTAAATCCACTTCTTCTTTCATGATTCCTGTTTTTTTTTAATGAAACATTTTTTAAATCACCCCCCCGGTCAGCGTTACACCGCCGGCTTACCCTCGACAACGACGAAGTCATTCTCGATGGCCTTGTAAGTCACATCTATCTCGCACATATCGCGGATCACCTCGTCGTTACACGAGATAGAACCCCTGATCAGGTCGCTACACTCCCGTTTCAACTTGCCCGCGTCGACGGCTCTACCCTTCGGCAAATAGAGGCCCTCGAGGAGAACCTTGTCGCCTCCTGCCCCTTTCGGTAACCGGACGACGACCTTCACCCGGTAAAATTTCTGTTTCTCTTCTTCCTGCTCTTTTTCTTTCATGATTCCTGTTTTTTAATCGGTTATTAATCATTGTTCAAAAAAAATACTCCTCGCGATCCCGTACCCCGCCCCCTCCAGCGCCCGCGCGTGCTTCTCGCGGGCCACCTCCCCCCTCTTCCCGCGCGGGAGGAGGGGAAAGTGCAATATCACCAGCCGGTTCGCCCGGTCCACCGTCGCCCCGTGACGCCGGAAATACCGCGTCGCCGCCTGTCGTGCCGTCCAGCCCATGACCGCGTCAATTCAATACCGCCCCCGGCCGCGGCCGCGAGAGGGACTCCAGGTACGCCCGGGTGGCCTCCGCCTCCGCCCCGTCGATATCCTTCTGCTTGTTCAGGAACGCGTGATACACGTTCCGCAGCCGCTCCAGCGGGATCTTGTTAAAAGACGCGTACCCCGTCACCCGGCACGCGATCCCCTTGATGATCGCCGCGTCGCTCGCGCGGTTCACCTTCCGCAGGTAACCGCCGATCGCCGCCATCGCCCGCTTCCGCGCCGCGTCCATCTCCCCGCCGCCGCCCCCCTCCAGCCGACGCGCCAGCGCCGCGCAAACGTCGATCAACGCGTGCGTGTCGAGATCGGCGCTACTCTCCACCCCGTAACCCCCCGCGATCGCCCGCTTCTCGTCCACCGTCAAACCCAGCGCCCCGCACAGCGCGTGAAACTTGCGGAGCAAACCCCCGTGAATCTTGTCCATCGTTTTCATGTCCTTGATTTTTAAATTAAAAAATTAAACTCACAACTTGTCCACCCAGTACCGCGCCGCCCCCTCCTCCCAGATCACGAACTCCGCCCCCCCCTCCCCGTCGCCCCCCCGGAACCGCGTCGACACGAACGCCTTGTAACCCTCCACCCGCGCCTTCACCTCCGCCAGCTTGTGCACGTGATTCGCGATCGCCGGGTAAGGCCTGCCGCCCTCCTCGTGCGCCACGAAGATGAACAGCTTCCCCGGGAAATCCCGCGTCAACCGCGTGAACACCGGCCGCGTGAACCCCTCCAGCGCCGTGATCGAGTCGATCACCACCACCCCGGGGCTTTTACGCCGCCGCAGCCGCGCGCGAAGATCATCGATCGACTCCCGGTCAAGCACGATCACCCGCGAACCCGCCCCAGACATCCCGGCGTCCCGCCACGCGTTCTGGAACGACAGCGACAAACCCTGCTCCAGCGTGTCGTAAGCCACCCGGTCCACGAATCGACACAGGTACTTGAGCAACATCAACGCCAGGTGCGTCTTACCACCGCCGCTCTTCCCGTGGATCAACCACGCGCCCCGCAACTCCGGCCTCCCGAACGACGCCAGCCACGCCCCGTCGAAATCCGCCACCTCGAACCGCGCGCTCGACACGTTCCTGTTGCTCAGCGCCCGCGCCAGCCGCGCGCCTCCATCGATCGCCGCCCGCGCCATCACCGCCCCCCCGTTTGACCGGTGGAACGCCGCTTCAGCGCGTGCACCTTCCGCTTCACCCGACGCAGGTCACCCTCGCAATCCTCGATGATCTCGTTGATCGCCGCCGGGTCGCTCACCCCGTTCGCCACGCACACCGCCGCGATATCCTCCCCGTTCACCGCCTGCACCGGGATGAAACGCCGCCCCAGCCGGCTGTAAATCTCCGCGTAACCCCGCCGCCCCAGCCGCACGCCCCGCTTCACCCGCTTCTCCAGGAAACCCGTCGCGCACAACACGATCCCCGCGTGATCCTCCAGCCGGTTATACAGGCTGATGAAAAAATAAAGCACCTGGTCGCTCAACTTGTCCGCCTCGTCCAGGATCAACAGCGGCGACTCCTTCCGCTTCAACGCCAGGATCACCTCCGACATCATCTCCGGCACCGTGGTGCCCGAGAGAGCGATACCCATGCACCGCGACAACTCCTCCAGGAAATGCCGCCGGTTCCAGTACTCCGGGCACGACAACGCGTAAACGTCCCGGTTCTCGCCCGCGTAACCCTTGATCGCCTCGCTCTTCCCGCAACCGGCATCGCCCGTCACCGCGAACACCAGCGAGTTCTCCCGCGCGTCCCGCAGCAAGTCGTACACCCGCCGGTACCCCCGCGTCTCCACCACCACCCACGCCCGCGGGTCGTGACCCACCTGCGTCGCGATCGTCCGCCACATCTCGTCGCTGATCAACTCGTGATTGTCGTTCAACACCTGCGAGATCGTCGCCGCGCTCACCCCCCGCAGCGCGTTCGCCGCCTTGTTCTGCCCCCCCTTGATGCGGCAGAACCCCGCCAGCCTGCCCTTGATTTGTTCCTTTTCCGAATTTTTCATGATTACTTGATTTAATTACTTGATTACTGGTTAATACAGGTCGAAAATCGCCTCGTCGTCCACCGCGGGGGCAACCCCCCTCGCCGCCGTGACCTTGATCGCCTCGATATCTTCAATCTCCCGCGCCCCCGCGCGACGCGTCGGCTTGTGATCCTTGTGCTGACCACGGCTGTCGCACACCAGCAACCGCGTCGCCACGTCCAGCCCCGGGTGATCCTCGAGAAACCGCTCCGCCACGCGGTGGTAGCCCGAGATCCGCTCCCCGACGATCCCCTCTAATTGCCTGTTGTACGCGAACACCCGCTCCAGCGCCGCCGCGTCACCCGCCGACCGCTCCGCCAGCGCCATCGGCTGAACGTGCTTCCGCTCCAGCAAGAACCGGAGCGATTCATCCTCGTTAACGGCGAGCACCCTGGAGAGATCACCCGGGTCGTGCTTCACCGCCCAGCGAACGTGCGCGTACTCCCGGAAACGCGGGTCGAAACAATCGTAATCGTGACGCTCGCCGCCGATCGTCACCCGCAACCCCGGCCCCTCCAGCGCGTGCCGGCGACCCGTCTCCTCCCCGAACGTCAGCAAGTACTGCTCGTCCGACAGCGGCAACCTCCGCTCCCCCGGCAAACCCGCGAACAGCGCCACGTACCGCTCCCGCTTCTCCGCCCGCTCCGCCTCCACCAGCGACGCCAGCCGCTCCCGCAACTCCACCTCCGTCGGGAACGAGCCCCGGTACCTGTTCAAGAACTCGCCGTTCGGCTGCCGGTTCTTGTTCGACGTGATCCCGAAACCCGACCAGTTCTTGTACAACTGGCAATACTTCCGGTTGAAATGATTGAAAAACGGCTCTATCACCTTCGCCTTCGCGTTGTGCGCCCGCGCCGGCGTGTACGTCTCGCACGTCACCTCGTAGAACGGCCGAAGGCTCCCCCGCCCGTAATTATCCGTCTGCAACTGGTTCACCCGGTAACGCTGGCCGAACAACGCGGCGGTGTGGTTGACCGCGTCCCGGAAAGCCGCCTTGATCAACGCCGGGCACTCCCGCTCCCCGATCGCGTAACCCACCGGGTAATCCACGCACGGGTCCAGCACGATCACCACCGTCAACCGCTCCGAGTAAGTCGTCACCTGCCGCCCCCCGCGCTCCACCACCCGCCGGTACAGCAACTCCGCCGTCCACCCGTCCACCGTCCAGTACAACAGCGGCAACGTCGGCCGCGACCGCTTCACCTGCATCGCCCGCTGCGCCCGGAAACGCGACGCCCCCAGCCGGCTCGCCGACGTCTCCAGGTCACGCTTCTCCCGCCACGTGCCCACCGCCCGCGCCGTGATCGCCTTCCACCCAGCCCGCGCGCCCACCTCGTTATACAACCGCGCCACCTGCGCGTTGTCCAGGTTATTACCCATCCCGATGAGCGTCACGAGAAGCGCCTCCTTCTCCCCGTCGTCCACCTTCGCCGCGTTACGCGTCCCGTACCTCCCCGGGATCAACGCCACGTAACCCTCCCGCCGGTACTCGTTATACCTCTCCTGCAACCGCCGCGCGTTCCCCGGCAAGCCGTTCGGCCACCCGTCCGCCACGCGCGGCAACGCCCGCGCCGCCGCCGCCCAGAACGCCGACCGGTTCACCCGCCCGCGACCCTGCTTCAACCGCTCCCCGTCACCCCGCTCCAGCAACGCCCGGAACGCGTTCAAGACCGCCGCCCCGTTCGCGTACTCCATCACCTTCTCGCGCGACAGGTGCCGCCCGTCCGCCAGCGTGTAACCATCGTAAAAATGCAACGCCGCCCCGTCCGCCTCGACCGCCTCGACGAACGGCGCGCTCGCCGCCGCCCCCCCCGGGTCGGGACACCGCCGGTAAACCTCCGCCCGCGCCGCGGCGGGCAACGTGTCAACGACGAACAACGCCGGGGAGCCCTTGCACGCGCGCCGCGCCTGCTCGATGAACCCGCGTTCAACGCCATACCGCACCGAGCGAGGATCCAGCACCCCCGACAACTCCGCGTAAGTAACGCACCGTTTCCCGTTATACTCTATCATGCCCGCCTCATTTTTTAATCAGCTCCCGCGCCGGTATCGCCCCGGGTAACGCCCTCGCGTTCGCGGGAAATCGCTACATTCGCGTCGTACAACTTTAAAATCAATCATCATGACCAGGTATCATGCCACCATTTGCTTTTACGCGGTCACTTCCTCCCGAGAGGATACAGGCGACCTAAAACGACTTCTGCGGTTTGTTCGCCGTGAACGTCTGCCTGTAACAGAAGATAAATACTGGTGCACGCCCTACACGTTCTCCGCCCCCGTAGAACTTCTTCAAGCGTCAGGCGAGAAACTGCCGGGCCCGGTGGACACGGGGCTTTTTGAGCACACCTGCATGTTATACGTCGAGGTAGCTGACCCAGTAAAATTGCCCGCGCTTGTTTCCTTGCTGCGTGCCTTTGCCGAATATCGCGGCACGAGCAGTCGCCTGTATTCCTGGGGAGTAATACCACGTCCCCCGTCATCGTGACGTATTCCACGTGCCGTGCCGGGTCAAAAAGTCCCCTCTTCCCCCCCGGGGTATTTACCGTTATCGTTTCCATGATGCTTAATTTAATAGATTATTAACCAGTAATATGTCTTGCTCGATGGCCTCCTCCAGGCTCCCGAGGGCCGCCTGGATGGCGTTATAAACCGCGTCCTCCTCGTGCCCCTCCTCGCCCTTGCCGGTAGATGCCCGTTCCGCCTCGAGGATCCCCGTCAGGTAGCCGCACGTCAGGTAAATCCTGGCTCGTTGTTTTATCGTGAGCCTCATGACGGTAGCCTTGTAGTCGATGCCACGTCGCCATCACGCTCCCCCTCGCCGCCCTCGCCCGGCGCGCTCAATCGATCGTGAATCTTCTCCAGCGAGTAAAGGATACACCCCGTCTCGTCGAGCGTCACCCGCCGGAACCGTGCCACCGGCGCCCCGTCCACCACCACCGTCGCCGTCTCCGTCGACCGTTCCACCCGCAACTCCACCCGATCCCCGAACGACCGCGTGATCACGTCTTTCTCGTAACTCGTCTCCACCGGCGGGCAATACCCCCGCGGCGCCGGCTCCCCCGTGAACACCACCCCGCCGCGCTCCAGCGCCGCCGCCCGCAACAACCGCGCCTGCGGGCCGTTCCGCTCGTAACACAACGAGCGCCGCAGAATGCCGCGGTCCACCTTGAAAGTTTCTCGTAACTCCCGCGCCACGGCAACGGGTAAAAGAATTTGTCTCTTCATGATCAACAGATTTTAATCGCTATTTATTTTTTATATATTTGTCCCGCGGTCACGTTACGACCACGGCACAAATGTATGGAATGTATTTCCATCATGCAAGCAAAAATGGAATAATTTTCTATTTATTTTATCGACATGGATATTCATATAAGAATAAAAGAATTAAGAAAAAGTCAAAGCCTATCAGGAAAGGAGTTCTCGCGCGAGATAGGCATTGATAACAGTCAATATAGCAAAATTGAGAGCGGGAAACTGACACCGACGATACAACAACTAATGGTAATATCTTCCAAATTCAACATCTCCATCGATTGGCTCTTGACCGGTAAGGGAAAGGTGTCAATAGCCCAGGAAGACACCGTCAATCAATCGATCATAGGGAATAATAACGTGCAAGCGGGAGATAACAGCAAGGTAGATGCCCGCCATTATTATAGCGATTCCCCGGACGTGCTAAAAGCACAGATAGAAGAAAAAGAACGCCTCCTCGCCGAAAAAGAGGCACGCATCAAGGAAAAGGACGCGCAAATCAAGGAAAAGGACGCGCAAATCAACAAGTTGCTATCAATATTATCAAACAAATAAAAAAGAGCCATCATGAAGAAAATCAATCAAAAAATCGAGGGAAATAATAATATCCAGGTAGCCGGGGACTTTATTAAAACCGAGAAACTTATAACAAGAACACAAGTAGTACATGATCCAGGCCTCCATATCAACGATGCCCAAGCTAAAGAAATCAAGGATAGAGTAAAAAAAATCGCAGAATCAAGATCGGAAGAAAGCAAATATTCATTCGGACAGGCATATAATGCCTTATATAAAAAATATAGTATTACAAGCTATAAATTACTCCAGAAAGATCAATATGAAGATGCCATCAAATGGCTCGACAGGCAAATTGCTATCTATCGCCCCAAATTAAAAAACGCAGATAACGAGCGATACCGGAAAGACATGTATAAGGCTATTCACGCAAGGGCAAATCAGGTAGGCATTGATATACACGAGTTCGCGGTTACCTCGTTGGGCCTAAAAAAGCCACTATCTTCACTAACTGAATTAAGCGATGCGAGGCTAAATAAACTTTACACGAAATTATATAGTATAAAAATTTAGTCCAACCACGTATAGAGGCCGCTACCACCGGATAGGCCCGTTTCAAGGGCTTTTTTCCCGCTAAACGCGGTATTTTACCCCTGTTTGTAGTTAAATCGCTGTCACATAGTGATTCAAGTGAAAATATCCCGTGATTTTACCTGTTTTTTTTCGTGTATTATAGGTAGGCCTATAAAAAGAAAACGCCATTTTTTACATCTTTTTTTGGCCGCTCGTGGTGTTTAACCACTTTAATCCTGACATCGACTTTGTCATCCATTCATGTATCCATTGCGTCACCAATGCCAAAAAACGGCTTTTTTACTACAAATTCAAATGTACAGGATTAACGTACCCATTAGGAATTTAAACATTATTTAAAGGCATCAGGCCGCCATTTTGGCCCAGGGAAACCCGTTCTGGCCGCTGCGCCTCCCCGTCGTTCAAGTTATTCACGCGCAAGGGATACACGGCAAAAAAGCACGAAAAAAGGGCCTATTTGGCCCCTATCGCTCGTGGATTCAACCCCGGTTCAACTTCGATTCAAGTAATCGCCCCGAAAAGTCAACCAAAAGTCAAGCAAATACACATTTGAATTTGTCATTGAAATTTCCCCTCCCCCCAACAACCTATTGACCCATCGCACATTACGCCGCCCCTCCCGACATCCGTTTAGTACATTTGAATTTTCCGCCCATACAAACAAAAAAATGGAGGGTGTGTCAAAAGTCTGAACACACCCTCTTTTAGTATTTTTTATTCGGGTCGGTATCTGAAAGTGATTTCAAATATTCAATTCTCAGAGAGTTCATTTTACTTTTGACACACCCTC
>JAISNC010000075.1 GCA_031276355.1 Odoribacteraceae bacterium | reverse complement strand
GTGGTGATCTACCAAAGCGATGCCATCCCCGACAACTTGGACATGCAACTGTGGGTGATCGAGTCGGACAGCGACATCCGGGAGTTCGCCTTAGACGCGGGCCAGGTGATCGAGAGCGCCCCCTTCAAGGGCCTGCTGGCGGCGGTCGAGACGGCCCTCGCGGCCAAGCACCCCCTCCTGTCGGGCGGGATCGCCGCGGGCAGCGTGGTGATCAAGCTATTACACGATAAGTTGCTGGCCAACAAGGACGACCTCGTGGGCTACTGGCACAACGCGCTCAACCGCGCCGAGCACTACCCGCACGGCACCCGCGACAAGCAAGACGTGCACGACACGACCGGCAACATCCTGCTGGATTATACCCTCTTTGGATTTGAAAACAACATTAATAGTGAACAAGTTAATAAGTAAAACAATGAAAAACTATCTCTCTTTTTTCTTGGCCGCGCTGCTGGTCGGGGCCGGTGCCTGTCAATACGACGACTCGGCACTACGCGACGAGATCGACAGCCTGCGGGAGGATCTCGTCAATTTGCAGGGCCGGGTGGCCAACATCGAGGAGAAGGTGAACGCGAACATCGTCGCGCTGCAGGGCTTGGTCAGCGCCGTGCAGCAGAACAACCAGGTGACCAGCGTGACGACGTTCACGCAACCCGCCCCGGGCGGCTATATCATCGCCTTCTCGAAAGGCACGAGCATCACCATCTATAACGGTGCCAACGGGCAAGATGGCCAAGACGGGCAAGACGGCCAGGACGGGCAGAATGGCCAGGCCGGCCACTCCCCGCTCGTGGGCGCGCGGGCCGAGGGCGGTGTCTACTACTGGACGCTCGACGGCCAGTGGCTCACGGTAGACGGCCAGAAAGTACGCGTCACCGGGGAAAACGGCCAAGATGGCAAAGATGGAGTTGACGGCGTTAACGGCCAGGATGGGATTGCCCCGCGGGTGCGCGTCAACACGACGACGGGGAAGTGGGAGATATCCACCGATGACGGCACCACGTGGAGCGATACCGGGGTCAAGGCCACCGGCGAGAAGGGAGAGAAAGGGGATACCGGCGCTAACGGCCAGGACGGGATCGCCCCGCGGGTACGCGTTAACACGACGACAGGGAAGTGGGAGGTATCCACGGACAACGGCACCACGTGGAGCGATACCGGGGTCAAGGCCACCGGCGAGAAAGGAGAAAAAGGCGAGAAAGGGGATACCGGCGCTAACGGCCAGGCCGGGATCACCCCGCGGGTACGCGTCAACATGACGACAGGGAAGTGGGAGGTATCCACGGACAACGGTGCCACGTGGGGCGATACCGGGGTCAAGGCCACCGGCGAGAAAGGAGACACGGGCGCTCAAGGCCCGAAGGGAGATCAAGGCCCGAAGGGAGATCAAGGAGATCCCGGTGCCGATGGCGCAAGCGGGGAGTCCATCTTCGCGAACGTGGACGCGTCGAATCCCAACCTGGTAGTGTTCACGCTGGCCGATGGCTCGACGATCGAGGTGCCGCGCTACCAGGCCCTCGGCATGGACTTCGGGCAACCCGGGCTGTTCACGACGGGCGAGACAAAGATCGTTCACTACACGGCGCAAGGGAACATCACCGACATACAGGCCGTTGCTCTCCCCGCGGGGTGGACGCTGGACGTGAACTTGAGCGCCGCGACCATCGAGATCACGGCCCCCGGTTATTTCGCCCAGGATGCTCAACCCCTCCAGATCACGCTGTTGGTCTCAGACGATCTCCAGCGCGCGATCACTTGTACCGTGCACCTGATACCCCTCCCCGACTTCCTCGGGATAGACTTCGTGCAACCGACCCCGTTCATCGCGGGCGAGACGAAGATCGTTCCCTACACGACGCAGGGGAACGTCACCGGCATACAGGCCGTTGCTCTCCCCGCGGGGTGGATGTTGGACGCGAACTTGAGCGCCGCAACCATCGAGATCACGGCCCCCGCTCTTTTCGACCTGGCCGCGCAACCCGTTCAGGTCACGTTGCAGGTCACCGATAACCACCAGCGCACGATCGCCTGCCCCCTGACCCTGGTACCCGTCCCCGGTACCTTCACCACCGGCACGACTATCGCGATCAACGGGTACGACGAGGAATCGATCCGGCTCGAGTACACCGACGGCAGCTCCAACGTGATCCCCACAATCGCAGCCGGCATGTTTACCGTCACGAACAACAACAAGGTAATACGCTCCATCAACGCCGGGAACCTCTCCATCCTGGCCGGGCGAAAGGCCAACGGTCAACCCATCTTGCTAAAGATCGCCGGGGGGAGACTTGTCCTACGCGATCCGGACGCCGGGGGCTTTATCCCGATCGGTACCTATGACGAGTTCCAGTTGATCAACGAGGACGAGATCACGCGGCAGGGCAACTACAAACAAGAGGCAGATATCGACCTGCTCGACGTGGAGTGGGTGCCCGTGGGGAATAATACAAACCCTTTCTCCGGGATTTTTGACGGGGATAATCACGCGCTGGCAAACCTGAGGGTAAGTGGAAGAAATAGCTACGTGGGATTATTTGGACGAATAAGTGGCACTACCATCCAGAACGTGCACGTCGTGTCAGGGAGCGTGTCAGGGGATTCCAGTGTTGGCGGTGTATGCGGTAGGGCTTACGGTCCTACCTCCATCACGAATTGTTCCAACGCGAGCACGGTGACGGGAAGTAGCTACGCTGGCGGAGTGTGCGGTCAGGCTTATGATGCCTGCTCGATCACGAATTGTTACAACACGGGAGACGTGGAGGGTGGAGGAGGAGGAGTGTGCGGTTATGCTAATGCCTGCTCGATCACGAATTGTTACAACACGGGAGACGTGGAGGGTTCCTCTCAAACTGGCGGAGTGTGCGGTCTTGCTACTGCCTGCTCGATCGTGGATTGCTACAACACGGGAGACGTGAAGGGTTCCGTCGCTGGCGGCATATGCGGTGCTTCTGGCTCTTCTTCTCCTACTACTGCCTTAATCCAGGCTTGCTACAACAATGGAAACGTGGATGGTCGTGGGTACGCTGGCGGAGTGTGTGGGGGTTCTTCCGTCCCCGTGGTTTCTTGCTACAACACGGGAGAGGTGACGGGAAGTGGAGACCACGTTGGCGGAGTGTGCGGTCAGCCTGCTTCTTCTTCTTCCATCTTGATCCAGGCTTGCTACAACACGGGAGCGGTGTCAGGAAGTGGAAACAATGTCGGCGGAGTGTGCGGTTATGCTTATGTTGATGATGATTATTATGATTCTTCCATCTCGATCCAGGCTTGTTACAACACGAGAGAAGTGACGGGAAGTAGCTACGTTGGCGGAGTGTGCGGTCAGGCTGATGCTTCTCCTGCTCAAGCAATCCAACTACAGGCTTGTTACTGGAAGAATGTCGCGGGTGATAACGCCTATTTTGCCATAGGCTTTTCGACAATAGGAACCGGCGCAGACGCCTCCGTCTTTAGTGCCTACGCGTGGCCCACGGTGACCACGCACGCGCAATGGGGCACGGGCAACGGCAGTGGCGACGGGAAGTACTGGAAATCCCTGGGCCGGTGGAACGGGGGCGACCCGGTCTACCCGAGGCTCTACTTTGAATAAACGAAAAAAGAGATCTTGAAGTGATACCGGGTAAACAGGCCGGCGACCGCGGTCGCCGGCCCACGCGCCGGGAAACTAAAATAGATTAGTTATATTAACCATTTAATAAACAAGTGATCATGTCAAACATTCAATCAAAGACAGACGCGTTGTTTCTCCGGTGGAAACAAGCGTACGAGAAAGAGGGGTACACCGGCTTTTGTGCCGACGGACTATTGTATCGCGGCGGAAATTGGGACAAAGAGGTAGCCGGGGAACAGTACCACGGGAAATATGAAGGCGACGAGGAAAACATGTGGCTGCAAGCCCCCAAACGCCTCCTGTTCTTGCTAAAAGACACGAACGGCAACCCCGGCGAAGACCTGCGGGAATTTCGCCCGGGCGCGAACGGGAGTATCGCCTTGCATTACAAGAACCTTGCCTACTGGACGTATGGCCTCCTGGCGTTTGACGAGACGCACGACGCCCCCGCCTTTGACGCCCTGGATTTCTGGGAAGAGGCTTTTCCCGCGTTTGATCAAAAGCCGTTGGCGATCGTCAATTGCAAGAAAGAGGCGGGCAAAGGTTCCATTAACCCCGCGGTGTTACAGGAACACATCGACCGGTACGCCCCGTTTATCAAGGAACAGATCGAGATCCTGGACCCGGACATCATCGTGTGCGGCGGGGGCAGCAGCGTTATAAAGGAGTTCGTGGCCAACCACGTTTATCCCGGCATCGTCAAGGTAAACAACTGGGTATATTACGATGACACGCGCCGCAAGGTGGTGATCGACTCGTACCACCCGAGTTATCGCTTCGAGGAAGTGGCCGACATGTACACGGGGATGATGGACAAGTATAAAGAGTTCTTGGCAGCCCACCCGGAGTTCAGGAAAAGCAGCAGGAAGTAGACGACCCCGCGGGAGGCGCGCACCCGGGGGCATCTCAACGGGGATCGCTCCCGGGCAGCCCGTTGAGGCTGCATCCCGGCGGGATGCAATTTTTATCCGGTGGGCCGGGGCGATCGCGCGCGTTGGGTTTCGTCATGGGTATCCGCGAAGCGGGAAGCAAGCCAGAACCCGGTAAATCGCTGGATTGCTTCCCGCTACGCGGATCGCAATGACGGCCGTGATGGAAGGACGATCGTTCGTGATAACAACCGTGATGGAAGGACGGCCATTCGCGATAACGACCGTGACGGGAGGAGTTGAACGAGGGAAAAATAAGGTACCGGGCTTATCCGAAGCCCAGGTTCTTACTATTATCTCACGTGAAAGCCCAAGGCTTCGCCGGGCCGCGCGCCGGTGAATTGCCCGTCTTGATAGACGGCTTGCCCGTTGACAAGGGTCGTGACCACGCGATGGGAGAGCGGGAGCCCCTCCACCGGCGACCAGCCGCACTTGTAGAGCAGACTCTCCCGCGTCACGCGCCACGGGTGCCTCTCGAAAAGCACCACATCGGCCTTGTAACCGGGACGCAGGTAGCCCCGGCGCTCCACGCGGAAAATGTCGGCAGGAGCATGGCACATCCTCTCCACGACGGCGGCGAGGGAGATCTCCCCCCGCTCCACCAGCTCGAGCATCACCACCAGCGCGTGTTGCACCATCGGTCCGCCGCTGGCCGCCCGCGCGTACGTCCCCTCCTTCTCCCCCGGGAGGTGCGGCGCGTGATCGGTGGCGACGACATCTATCACCCCGTCGTTGACGGCCCGAAGCAGGGCGAGCCGATCCTCCTCCGTCTTGATAGCGGGATTCCATTTCACGCGGTTGCCGAGGGTGAGGTACGCGGAGTCGTTAAACCAAAGGTGATGCACGCACGCCTCCCCGGTGATACGTCGCTCCGCCCGCGGCCCACCGTCGAGCAACGCCAGCTCCTCGCGCGTGCTGAGGTGCAGGATATGCAGGCGCGCGGAGGGACAGGCGCGGGCGAGGCGAGCGGCCAACGAGGAGCTGGCAAAACAAGCGGCGCGATCGCGTATCAGCGGGTGACAGGCGGGCGGGATCGCCTCGCCGTACAGGGCGCGATAGCGGGCGAGGTTGTCGCGGATGATCGCGTTATCCTCGCAGTGGGCGGCGACGAGAAGGGGCGAGGCGGCGAACAACCGCTCCAGCAAGTCGACGCGCTCCACCAGCAGGTCGCCGGTGGACGATCCCATGAAGAGCTTCACCCCACACGTGACGCGGGGATCCGCCCGGCGCACCTCGTCCATGTTATCGGTCGAGGCACCGAGGTAAAAAGAGTAGTTCACGAGCGACGAGCGGCGGGCGATCTCGTGCTTCTCCAGCAGGCGAGCGCGGGTCGTGGTCGGCGGCACGACGTTCGGCATGTCCATGAACGAGGTGATGCCCCCGGCAGCGGCGGCGCGACTGCCCCCGGCGATCTCCTCCTTATGCGTCAAGCCAGGCTCGCGGAAATGCACCTGATCGTCGATAACGCCCGGGATCACGTACTTGCCCGCGGCCGCGATGATCTCCGTCCCGGGGGGGATCGCGCCGATCTCGCCGGGCGCGACGGCTGCAATGAACTCCCCTTCGATCAGGAGATCGCCCCGGAAGATCGCCCCCTCGTTGACGATCGTTCCCCCTTGCACGAGTATCTTCTTCATCCGTTCGCCTGTTAACCGCGCGGGCGCACACCGCGCAACTTCATCGTGATGACTCCCCAGAGCGCCTCGTTAAAGATGCCGCCGCTCATTTTGGAGGTACCCATCGTGCGGTCGGTGAAGATGATGGGTACCTCCTTCAACCGAAAGCCAAGGCGCCACGCCGTGAACTTCATCTCGATCTGGAAGGCGTACCCCTTGAAGCGGACGCGGTCGAGGTCTATCTTCTCGAGGACCGCCCGGGCGTAACAAACAAAACCGGCCGTGGCATCGTGCACCTTCATGCCGGTGACGAGGCGCACGTAGCGAGAGGCAAAGTAAGAGATCAAGACGCGACTCATCGGCCAGTTGACCACGTTGACTCCCGTCACGTAGCGGGAGCCGATCACGACATCGCCCCGGCCCTCCGCGCACGCCTCATACAAGCGCTTGAGATCGTTCGGGTCGTGGGAGAAATCGGCATCCATCTCGAAGATATAGGCGTAACCGCGCTCCAGCGCCCACTTGAAGCCGGTGATATAGGCCGTTCCCAAACCCAGCTTGCCCTCCCGTTCGATCATGAAAAGCCCGGGAAATTCCCGCTGCAGGCCGCGGACGATGAGGGCCGTCCCATCGGGCGAGTGATCCTCGATCACCAACACGTCAAAGCCGGGGGACAACGAGAAAACGTGACGGATGATCCGCTCGATATTCTCCTTTTCGTTGTAAGTCGGTATGATAACCAATCGTTCGTTCATGGTATACGCTTATAGATATTCGACAATTTGTTCTAACCTGTTGCCCCGCGATCCTTTCACCAGGATCAGGGAAGAGGAGAGCGGCTCACGACGCAGGAACTCGACCAGCGCCCCCGTGTCCGGGAACCAACGGGCAAGGGGATAATCGCTTGCCGGCTTCTCGAACGATCGCCCCACCAGCCAGAGAGGAGAGGGGCACTCCCCGGCGATCCACTCCAGCAAACCGGCGTGCTCCCCGGGGGAGTGATCCCCCAACTCGAGCATCTCGCCGAGGACGAGCAACTTATTCTCACCGGGCATGCCCGCGAAATGCGAGATCGCCGCCCTCATGCTGTCGGGATTGGCGTTATACGCGTCCAGGACGATCGTGTTGCGGAGACCCCGCACGAGCTGGGAACGGAGATTCGAGGGAACGTAAGCCTCGATGGCATCCCGCACGAGGAGCGGATCAACGCCAAAGTAGAGGCCCACGGCAACGGCGGCCATGACATTGTCGAGATTATACCCGCCGGTCAGGCGCGTACGGATGTAGAGATGACCCGCGGGCAGCTCCGCGTCGCACGTGAGGTAAGGATAGAGTTGCTTCACCTCCCCGGTGTAACGCACGGCAGGGATCCCCCGCGCCAAGCGCACGAGCAGCTCATCGCGGGCGTTCACGAAGAGCAGCCCCCCGCGCGCCCGGACAAAATCGTACAACTCGTTCTTGGCCCGGATGATATTCTCTCGACACCCGAAGCCCTCCAAGTGAGCCTGACCGATGTTCGTGATGAGACCGTAATCCGGTTCGGCGATAGCGCACAAGGCCGCGATCTCCCCGGGGTGGTTGGCTCCCATCTCGACGATACCGAAGCGCGTGGAGGCATCCATGCTTAGAAGGGTCAGCGGCACGCCCAGGTGATTGTTCAAATTACCCCGGGTGGCCACGGTATTGCACTTCCGGGAGAGCACGGCCTGACACAGTTCTTTGGTAGTCGTCTTCCCGTTCGTGCCGGTGATACCGAGCAGCGGGATCGCGAGGCGACGGCGGTGATAACGCGCTAACTGCTGCAAGAAGAGGAGGGTGTCGGGCACCACCACGCGGCGCTCCCCCGCCCCGGCCGTCTCGCTCACGACAACGCAGCGGGCACCTTGCTGGATGGCCTGACCGGCGAAGAGGTTCCCGTCGCGATGTTCGCCTTGGATGGCGACGAAGATATCTCCCTCTTTCACCTCGCGCGAGTCAATGACGACTTTACCCCCTTCCCGGAACACCGCGTAGACGTGTTCTATCTTTTTTTCTATATCCATGATTCGTGATATTGTCCCGATGATGGCGTTGACCATGTTTTTCAGGCCACGAAGGTAGCGAAAAACAGGGAAAAAACGACGACCGGAAGAGAGAATATCATTTTCCCCGTCTATCGTTTTTTCTCGCCGGAATGTTGCCATTTCAAGATATAGGTTTTACTTTCGCGCCAAGTATTAACTAAATTATTTTAAGATGGCTTACGTGATTTCAAATGATTGTATTTCTTGCGGCGCGTGCGAAGGAGAGTGCCCCGTGGGTGCAATCTTCATGGGCGATGAACACTACGAGATCAAGGCGGACGAGTGCACCTCGTGCGGCGCTTGCGCGAGTGTTTGCCCGGTCGACGCTCCCGCTGAGGCGTGACCACCGCGAACCGGAAAAGCCACCTCTTCACGGGGTGGCTTTTTTTTTCGCGGGAAATTCGTGTATATTCGCGACAAAGGGCTGGAAGTGTTAGCCTGACCTTGATTAAATATAACGCCTTGGACTATTAAAAAAGAACCATGAGAACGATTAAAGACAAAGAGTTGCACGAGCAGTACTGTAACACCTGCATCGAAGGGCCTCATTCCCTGTTCAGGGAACTGGACGATAACAGCAAGAGCCTGCTCCGGCAAACGAGCATCTGCCGGAGTTACAAGAAGGGAGAACGGATCTACGAGGAAGGGAATCTGCCGGTAGGCCTCACCTGCTTGATCTCCGGCAAGGTAAAGATCACCAAGAAGGGGGTTTCCGGGCGCGCGCAAATCGTGCGCATGGCCAAGCCCGTCGGCTTCATCGGCTATCGCGCCTTCTTCGCCGAAGAGAATCACATCGCCACGGCCGAAGCGCTCGAGGATTCCATCACCTGCATCATGAAAACCGAGCTGGTCATCGGTATCGTTCGCAGTAATTCCAACTTCGCCATGAATATCATCCGCGCCCTGGCCACCGACCTGGGCTTCTCGAATCGTCGCACCGTCACCCTCACCCAAAAACACATCCGCGGGCGGCTCGCCGAGTCGCTACTCGTGCTCCGGGAGACCTACGGTTGCGAGCACGACGAGGCCACGCTAAAGGTCTATCTCTCGCGCGAGGACATCGCCAATCTCTCGAACATGACGACCTCGAACGCCATCCGCACGCTCTCCCAGTTCGCCTCCGAGGGCGTGTTGGCGCTGGACGGGAAGGCCATCAAGATTCTTGATTGGGAACTGCTCGAGCGGATCAGTCACCTGGGCTAACCCGCCCGGAAGGAGGTCTTCCGGCATCACTCGTCGTCCGAGAAGTGAATCAGCACGCGGCGATACGTGTTAAAGATCTTCGCCTTGGAGACAAACCCCACGTACGCGTGATCCTGCAAGACGGGCAGGTTCCAGGCCCCGGACTCTTCGAATTTTCTCATTACCTGTTCCATCGAGTCGTTGATGTCGATCACGGTGTCAGGGATCGTCATGAAGTCGCGGACGTAGGAGACGGCGTACATCTCCTGGTTGAACATGATCTTCCGGATGTCGTCGAGCAGTACCACGCCCAACAGGTGCTTCTCCTTGTCCACGACGGGAAAGAGGTTGCGGCTTGATTTGGAGACCACCTTCACCAGATCGCCCAGCGTATCGTCGGCATCGACCAGCCGGAAATCGGTCTCCACCACCTTGTTTAACTTCATCAAGGTCAACACCGCCTTATCCTTGTTATGCGTCAGCAGGTCGCCCCTCAACGCCAAGCGCCGGGCGTAGATCGAATAAGGTTCCATCCCCTGCCCGGTGAGGTAGGAGGTCACGGAGGTCAGCATCAGGGGCAAGAGCAGGGAGTAGCCGCCGGACACCTCCGCGATGAGGAACATGGCCGTCAGCGGGGCGTTCATCACGCCGGCCATCACGCCGGCCATCCCCGCGAGCACGAAGTGGCTGGCGGGCACCTCCACGCCGGCCAACCCGAGCAGCAGGTAGAGCAGGTAACCGGCCACGCCCCCCGTGAACAAGCTGGGCGCGAAGACTCCCCCCACGCCCCCGCTACCGTTCGTCAGGGCGGTGGCGATCACTTTCACGAACACGAGCGCAACCACGTAAAAAAGCACCACCCAAACGTGTCCCCGGTAGTCAAAGAAATAGGTGTTACTCAACAGGCGGTGCCCCGCGTCCCCGTCCATCAGCACGTCGAGGACGGTGTAACCCTCCCCGTAGAACGGGGGAAAGAGGAATATCAAGAGACCGAGCAATATCCCGCCCAAGGCCATACGCTTCAGGGGGTGCGTGATGCGCTTGAGGAATTTCTCGACACGGATATTCATGCGTATGAAGTAAACGGAGAGTAGCCCGGAGAATAGCCCCAGCAACACGTACCACGGGAAGTTGCCCATGTCGAAACGCGTGATCAGCGGGTCGGAAAAGAGGAACGCGTCGCCCATGAAGAAGAAAGCGATCACGTACGAGGTGATGGCCGAGAGCATCAGGGGCACGAGCGAGGCCATCGTCAGGTCGAGCAGCAACACCTCCAGCGTGAACATGATCCCCGCGATCGGGGCCTTGAAGATCCCCGAGATGGCCCCGGCGGCCCCACAACCGATCATAAGCGTCATGACCTTGTAATTCATGCGGAAAAACCTGGCCAGGTTGGAACCGATCGAGGCACCCGTTAACACGATCGTCGCCTCTGTCCCCACGGATCCCCCGAACCCGATCGTCAGCGTGCTGGCCACCATCGACGAATAGTTGTTGTGCGAACGGATCATGCTCCCGCGGCGCGAGATGGCAAAAAGGACTTTCGTCACCCCGTGGCTGATCTCCTCTTTGACAAAGTATTTGACAAAAAGCCACGTGAAGAGGATGCCGATGAACGGATAGACGAAAAAGAGCAGGTGGCCGCTATCTACTTGAAGCTGTTCAGTGAAAAAGCGGTGCGTATAGTGTACCATGTTTTTCAACAATACCGCTGTCAGGCCGGTCACTAAGCCAACCAGCACGCTCAGGATCACGATGAATTGCCGCTCCTTGATATGACGCGAGCGCCATATCAGGAAACTCCCGCGCATCCGCCTTTCTCGACTGCCCGATACCCTGTTTTGCCGCATTTATCGACTTTTTGTCAGGCTCTTGATCGAGCCGTATCGCGGGTAAAATTCGATGGAGAGTCCCTCGTTGCCGATCACCTCCAAGGGGATCTGCTTCAGGTAACCCAGCTGGGGCACGACACAGCGCCCCTCGAACAGTACATTCTCCCCCTTGAAAACGCGCAAGTCGGCTACCGCGGGCACACAGTACGTGAGGCCCTGGCGCGGCGCGGCGGCCTCCGCCGGCTTCTCTCCCGGCACCACCGCGTTGACAATCTCCACCAAGAAGGGCATTGCCGACACGTCATCGCGCCCCGTGATCCCCTGCCGCTCGGAAAAACGAAATAACGGTGTCGATTCGGACGTTCGCTCCGGCGTGTAGGGGAAGACGCACACCACTTCCCGGAGCTCTCGCTTGCCCAAGAAGAGACTCAGGTAGGCCTCCTCCAGCGCCTTTAACTCCTCTACGCTCGCCCGCGACAAGCCTCCCGGGGAGGCCAACGCGTCGAGGCGCTTCCGACGGATCGCGAAGATCTCGTTCGTGATCTCCTGCACGTAATCCTCTTTCTCTTTCAGGACATGGCGTTCGATCGGATCCCACACGCGACGAGGCACGCCCTCTACCTCTATCGTGCTAAAATTCGAATCCAGCACCTCCTTCAACGTTGACTCGATGCCAAAACGAACGTATTCGATGTTCGTCTCCGGGCGACCGGGCGACGCGGTGTACTCGATCGGACACGGCTCGAAGTCCGGCCCCGACGCGCGCCCTACCCCCGCCAGGAATCCCTCCGGGGTGAGACTCAACAAGAGGCCCCCATATTCCCCGGCAGCGTTCAGCGTGAAGATCCGTCGTTCGTCCGGGCTTGCCATCGGAATCACTCGTATCCCCTTGATCTGCCATGATTTCCCAGGAACCGTTATCGTCGGTCGCACGCCCAACTGCCGCTCCGCATACTCGTGGAAGGGACCGGGGATCTGCTCCGCGCACTCCAGCGTTACCTCCACGTTGAACGTGACCCGCGGCAACATGTAACTCAACGTGAGCGGCGTGTTCACCACTCGTCCCCGTTGGCCCGCCGCCGGCAAGGCGAGGAGACCGCATAACATGAAAAAAATAATCGTTCTCATATACTTATTGTATTTACCGTTTATCACGCTCCCGTTCGCACTGTCGCCATGCCTTGCCCAGCGCATCAGCCACATCCCCGCTCGTCAGCCCACGCTCGCCGTGCTCCGCGGCCGCGATGTCACCGGCCAACCCGTGGACGTACACGCCGGCGAGCACCGCGTCCTCTACCGGCAACCCGCTCGCCAATAACGCCGTCAGCACGCCCGTCAGCACGTCCCCCGTTCCCCCCTTTGCCATACCGGGATTGCCGCTCATGTTGAAATAGCAAGCGCCCCCCGGGGTAGCCACTGCCGTGTGCGCTCCTTTGAGCACCACGTAAAGGCGATAGCGACTCGCGAAATTGATCAATTTATTTAGCCTCTCAAAATCATCTGCCGCTTTTCCGGTCAAACGATCAAATTCACCCACGTGAGGTGTCAAAACCGCGCCCGCCGGAAGCGACTCCACGCCGGCCGGTTCCCGCGCCACGATGTTAAGCGCGTCTGCATCCATTACCAAGCGCCCCGGCCGGTCGGCCAGCAAGCGCCGCAGGCCCAATGCACTATCCGGGGATACGCCTAAGCCCGGGCCGATCCCGATCGCCCCGTACGCGGACGACATCTCCACGCCCGTGAAACACCCCCCCTTGTCCACCTCCACCAACGCCTCGGGTACAGCCACATGCATCATCTCCTTGAGGGAGCGAGGCACGTGCACGGTCAATAATCCCACCCCCGCCCGGACGACCCCGCGCGCAGCCAGCAACGCCGCCCCCGCCACGCGATCCGAACCCGCGATCAGCAGCGCGTGGCCCAGCGTCCCCTTGTGGGCGAACTTGTCGAACGGCGGGAGGGTGGCCGCCACCGCCCCGGGAGTCACGTAGTAGAAACGCGACGGGTGATCTCGAAGGATCGCGGGCTGCAGCCCGATGTCCAACACCTCGAAACGGCCCACGTGCCGGTAGTTACTCGCCAGCATAAACGCCAGCTTCGGGAACTGGAACGTCAGCGTGCGGGTAGCGCGCACGATGGCCCCGTCGTTCTCCCGGTTCTCCTCGCTCATCAATCCCGAGGGAGTATCCACGGCTATCACCGGCCCCTCTCCCTCGTTCAGCCTCCGGATGACCCCCGCCACCCAGCCGTAAACCGGACGATCCAGCCCCGTGCCGAACAAGGCATCCACCCACGCCCCCTCCCCCACCGGCACGAACTCCTCCTCTCGACACACCTCCACCACGTCCCCGCCCGCCGCCAGGAAGCGCTCCCGGTTGATCATACAACACGGGGAGAAGCGCTCGCTCACGTGCACCGCGTAGAGCCGCGCCCCTCGCCCACGCTCCAGCAACAAGCGGCCCACGGCATACCCGTCCCCGCCGTTATTCCCTGTCCCCGCCACGATGTTAAAGCGAGGGACGCGCGGGTAGAGCGCCACCAAGCGATCCGTGAAAGCCCTCGCCGCCCGCTCCATCAGGTCAATAGGCGCGATCGGCTCGTGTAGAACCGTGTAATCATCCAGCGTCTGCACGTCCGCCGCCCGAAAAATCTTCTTACATTCCATGCTCTTCTAATCTTTATACACCCGCTTCCCCGCCCCGTTAACGGAAAGCAAAGCTACACGTTTTTTCCCTATTTATTAGCGCCATCGGGGATAATTTACACGGGTTATTGCCCGCGACAAGCCCGCGATCGTTCGATCTTACCCCCGTCGATCCCGCACCGGGCGTGACAATCGAAGCCATATGAATATTTTTGTCGCGGGAAATTTGGCCAGGTTAAAAAAAAGATCTACTTTTGCTTGCGGAGGAGAGGATTCCCACGAGGGAATTCTTTTTCAAATAAAGGCACTTATTGGAGGATAAGTGTCATTTATTTTAGCGCACGTGTCCCGGTTAAACGCGAAGTTCACGAGAGACAGAAAAGTAAATAACTTAATCCTATGACTAAAAACGTACATTATGTAACGAAAGAGGGGCTGAAAAAACTGCAAGACGAACTGGATCTCTTACAGACCATCGAACGCCCCAAGATATCCAAGGCGATCGGCGAGGCGATCGAGAAGGGCGACATCTCCGAAAACGCCGAATACGATGCCGCCAAGGATGCCCAGGGATTACTGGAAGCGAAAATCGCCCAGTTGCAAGCGACGATCACGAACTGCAGGGTGATCGACGAGTCGCTCATCGACACGACAAAGGTACAGATCCTGAACAAGGTGACCATCCGCAACGTGCAGACGGGTGCCACGATGACCTACCTGCTGGTGTCCGAGACCGAAGCAGACTTCAAATCCGGGAAACTCTCCACCAGCACCCCCATCGCCAAGGCCTTGATCGGGAAAAAACAGGGGGACATCGTGGATGTACAAGTGCCGGCAGGAACCATGCAATTCGAGATCGTGAACATTAGCATCTAATTCCATGGCAACCATCTTCACGAAAATCGCCAACGGGGAGATCCCCTCCTACAAGCTGGCGGAGGACGAACGCTACTACGCGTTTCTCGACATATCCCCCCTCCAGAAAGGCCACGCGCTCGTGATACCGAAACGGGAAGTGGACTACCTCTTCGACCTCGACGACAAGGAACTTTCCGGCCTGATGCTCTTCGCCAAAAGAGTGGCAAAAGCCATCGAGAAGAGCGTGCCGTGCAAGCGGATAGGCCTGGCCGTGATCGGCCTTGAGGTGCCCCACGCGCACGTGCACCTGGTGCCGTTGCAGGGAGACCACGACCTTGACTTCTCCCGGCCCAAGCTCTCCTTCTCCCCGGAAGAGATGGCCGACTGCGCGGCGACCATACGCACGAACCTGTGAACGAAAAGAGCCTGCTCCCCGACAATACCGGGGAAATCCCGCTGAAAAAATACAAGAACATCGTCTGGGACTGGAACGGGACGCTGCTGGACGACATCGCCGTCAGTGTAAAAACACTCAACCGGATGCTGGCGACGAGGGCGTTGCCTCCCGTCACCGCGACGGCATACCGGGAACGGTTCGGGTTCCCGGTACGCCCCTATTACGAGTCGCTCGGTTTCGATCTCGACACAGAAGGGTGGGGCGCGATCTCCGAGGAGTACGTCGCGTTGTACAGGAGCCTGTCGAGGGAGGTCGCCTTGACGGAAGGAGTCCGCGCGCTGCTTCCTGCCATTCGGCGCGCCGGCATCCGGCAGTACGTGCTCTCGGCGTTGAGGGAAGACCTACTGGAAGCGATGCTCGAACGTTTCGGGATCCGCCCCTTCTTCAACGGGGTGTGCGGCGTCGACAACATTCACGCGGACGGGAAGATCGCGCGCGGGCGAGAGATGCTCGCGCGTTGCCCCATCCTCCCGGAAGAGAGCGTGATGATCGGCGACACCCTTCACGACGCCGAGGTTGCCACTGCCCTCGGCCTACGCGCTCGCCTCTACACGGGCGGCCACAACAGCGCCGAGCGCCTGCAACGCCAAGGGCACGCCTTTCACCGGATGACCGACCTGCTGCCCGAACTCCTGTAACCTGATTTTTGACCACAGTTAATACCGTGTTGCCCGGCGGAGATGGCCCAAGGTCATCCAGTTAAGAGGCAAGAGGGGGACGAGGGCCCACGCCGGGTTTCGCGGCGATTGCCCGTGGGGCAATCATATCAATAGAGAAACGGCCTCCCTGCTTGTTCCCAATTCTCCGTAGGAGATTCATAAAAAGCGCCGAAATGAAAGCCCTACGGGCTATTGGAGATACGGGGGGAATCCTGTTTTCTATTGATATTATTCCCCTATGGGGAAGCGGAACCCGGCGAAGCCAATCGGAGCGAAGTTCGCTACAGCCAATCGTTCTCCCTTAACTGGATGACATTGGGCTTTAGCTTACGGTAGCAAGGGAACGCACACACCGACATTTGATTAACTGTATGCTACCAATGACGAGATTTCCTTACTCTGTTAGTGTTCAACCGGTTGAAATTATGTTTCATGGCCAGCTTCTGGAACAAATTCAATTCTCGTTGTACAAGCTGTTGTTGATATTTCACCTGCCCCGGCCTCTACATGATCCATTGGAACGCGAAGACATGTCATTACTGTTTGTTTATTTGAAAAATATTCCCACTCGCAATGACGGTCATTCGCAATGATAAAAACCGACTTTTGAGACAGCCTCCTATCCATAGAGAAACGGCATCATTTCTTGTTCCCAATTCCCCGCAGGGGATTCATAAAAAGCGTCGAAATGAAAGCCCCACGGGCTATTGGAGACACGGGGGGAATCCTGTTTTCTATTGATATTATTCCCCTCTGGGGAAGCGAGGGGACGATGACCCCCGCCGGGTTTCGCGGCGATTGCCCGTGGGGCAATCATATCAATAGAGAAACGGCCTCATTTCTTGTTCCCAATCCCCTGCGGGGATTCATAAAAAGCGTCGAAATGAAAGCCCTACGGGCTATTGGAGATACGGGGGGATCCTGTTTTCTATTGATATGATTCCCCTCTGGGGAAGCGAGGGGACGATGACCCCCGGCGGGTTTCGCGGCGATTGCCCGTGGGGCAATCCTATCAATAGAGAAACGGCATCATTTCTTGTTCCCAATCCCCTGCGGGGATTCATAAAAAGCGTCGAAATGAAAGCCCCACGGGCTATTGGAGATAC